>NZ_JBFTSL010000010.1:0-153362 GCF_056400005.1 Arthrobacter sp. 01L42
CAACACCGCCATCAAACACCTGAAACGGACAGGACGGGGATTCGTCAATAGCCGGAACTACACCACCCGCATTATGCTCAGAAGCGCCGCCAGAACGGCGGCCTGAACATTCACCGCACACCGGAAATCACCACGAACCGGGGAGAGCCGAGTAACCGCCGCGCGGAGGCGTTTTTCCCCGAGTGGTTGAGCAGCGGATTCGACGTGCCGCGACAGCTCACAGGCTTTGTGTCCTACCAGACTGATGATCTGGCGCTGCTGGACGCAGACGAACAGCGGCGTGCCTGGCATGTCCCGCCCGCACTGACGGAGAAGATCACTGACGCCGCCACGGCATGGGGCCGCTTCGACGGCGCCGACGTCTACCTGCTGCGCAACATTCACTAGACCCTTACGCAGAACCCCGACGTGGGTCACGCGTTGGCGGACGCGGCCACGAAATCGCCATGGCTCGGGTGACCTACCTGCAGCCCGAGCAGCGCCGGGTCGCCTGGGCATCGCTAAGCCTCCTGGGCCGGGCCTGCTACGGGGTCATGGATGACACGGTGTCCTGGCAGGACCGGCTGGCCCATGTTGTCAAGGCAATGGTCGCGTTCCCCGAGGACACCGATCTGGCGTTTGTGCAGTACAGCGCTGCCCCTACCCTTAGCTGGAGTACACTATCGACCGGCAGGCCCCTGCTGCCATACGTGCAGGAATACCACGTTCGCTACAACAGGCACCTGAACGCGCAGTACATCCCCGACGCGCACGGATTGCAAATCCTCACCGACGCCCACCTGACGCACGCGAACGACCTCTCCGACTGGATCATCGAACCCCTCGGCGCAGGCAAACACCTCGTGCAGGCCAAAGACCTGGAGCCCTGGTACGCCACCATCGACCCCAACCCGGCAATACTCGCGAAGGCCCGCGCCGACTTCGGAGGCATGCTCCTCACACCGGAGAACATCGCAGCCAACCCGCCACCCTGGTCCTGACCCAGCGATGGCGTCAGCCAAACGATGGCGTAAGCGTAAGCGTGGATCGCCTTGTCGTCGCGGATCTATGAAAATCGCCATTCTGAACGAATCGTCGCAGCTCCAGCCATCCGGCGCGGCTGAGTCAACGGGGGGTCGATACGCGCGCACCCCCTTGTCTGGCCGCCCATCGACTAAACTTGGTCCGATGTCTAGATTATTTGGAACCGATGGAGTCCGGGGCCTGGCGAACGGGTTGCTGACCGCCGAGCTCGCCATGCAGCTGGCCCAGGCCGCCGCCGTCGTACTTGGCCATGACCGCAACACGACCGGGAAGCGGCCGATCGCCGTGGTGGCACGGGACCCGCGGGCCAGCGGTGAGTTCCTCGCGGCTGCCGTGGAGGCGGGGCTCTCCAGCTCAGGAATCGACGTCTACGACGCCGGCGTGCTGCCCACCCCGGCCGCCGCCTACCTCGTGGCGGACCTCAACGCCGACTTCGGCGTCATGATCTCCGCCTCCCACAACCCCGCGCCGGACAACGGCATCAAATTCTTCGCCCGCGGCGGCCAGAAGCTGCCCGACGACGTCGAGGACGCCATCGAAGTGCAGCTCGGCAAGGAGCCCTTCCGGCCCGTCGGCGGTGAGGTGGGACGCATCCAGCGCTTCTCCGACGCCGAGGACCGCTACATCGTGCACCTCCTCGGCACGCTTCCGCACCGCCTGGACGGACTGAAGGTCGTCCTCGACTGCGCCCACGGCGCGGCCAGCGGCTGTTCCCCGCAGGTGTTCAAGGACGCCGGCGCCAACGTGATCGTCATTGGCGCCGAACCGGACGGGCTCAACATCAACGAAGGGGTCGGCTCCACGCACCTCGGCCCGCTCAAGCGCGCCGTCCTGGACCACGGGGCGGACCTCGGCATCGCGCACGACGGCGACGCCGACCGCTGCCTCGCCGTGGACCACGAAGGCAACGAGGTGGACGGCGACCAGATCATGGCCATCCTGGCCGTGGCCCTCAAGGACGCCGGAAAGCTTAAGGATGATGTCCTGGTGGCCACCGTCATGAGCAACCTCGGCCTGAAGATCGCCCTGCGCGACGCCGGGATCAGCCTGCGCGAAACCGGCGTGGGGGACCGCTACGTCCTCGAGGAAATGCGCAACGGCGGCTACAGCCTTGGCGGCGAGCAGTCCGGGCATGTAATTTTTGCCGACCACGCCACCACCGGCGACGGCGTACTGACCGGACTGCAGATTGCCGCCCAGGTGGCACTCACCGGCCGCCCGCTCAAGGAGCTGTCCACCGTGATGACCAAGCTGCCCCAGGTCCTCATCAACGTCAAGGGCGTGGATCGTACCCGGGTCAAGGGCGATGCGGTGGTGGCGCAGGCGGTATCCGCGGCAGAATCCGAACTCGGCGACACCGGACGCGTCCTGCTGCGCCCCTCGGGCACCGAGCCGGTGGTGCGCGTGATGGTGGAGGCCGGAGACCACGAGACAGCCCAGGGCGTCGCGGAGCGCCTGGCGCAGGTGGTCCGGACCGAACTGGCTTTGGAGCTCGTCCCCGAGTAGGTAGCCGGCAACGGTTCTGTCTGAGGATCTCCGCGCCCGGCGACGCCGGGTTTCCCCACCTATGCCCGCGTCCGACGGCGTGTGGGCCGGTTGCGCCGGCGTGTGCCGGCGTCGTGGTGGCAAAGATGGGGAAAATCCGCGCGGACCGACGGGTAGGCGGGCGCCGCCTACAAGTACGCCGGGGCGGCTTCCAGGCCGAAGTATTCCTCGAGCGTGCCGATGCCGCGGGCGCGCATGTCCCCGGCCGCCTCCTTGCCGATGAAGCGCAGATGCCATGGCTCGTAGAAATACCCGGTGATTTCGTGCAGCATCCACGGGTAGCGGACCACGAAGCCGAAGCGGTGGGCGTTCGCCTTGGCCCAGATCGCCGCCGGGCGGTCCTTGAACTGGGGCGTGAAAGAGTCCGCCCCGCTGCCGTCGCCGATGTCGAACGCCCAGCCCGTCTGGTGCTCTGAGTAGCCGGGCCGGGCCGAGGCGGTGTCTGCCTCCGCCTGTCCGCGGGAATTCACGTAGCTGCCGTAGGTTGCCTGCTGCGTCGCGAACGAACGGTACCCGCTGGCCAGGGTGACGATGACGCCGTCGGCAGCCGCGGCCGCGAACATCCTCTCAGCCGCTGCCGCCGTCGTGCTGTTCACCAGCGCCGCCTCGCCCGACGTTGCCCGGCGGACGGCCGGCCGGGCCAGATCCGGCGGCACAAAGGTGGCGGGGGAGAGCGGGCGGTGTTTGTTGACGATCACCCACGGGCTGGTGGGGTCCGAAAGGGAGTGCTGCGGCCCCGGCGCCGCGGCCGATGGAGGGCGAGCAGCGGACGATGGCGGGACACGCGACGGCGCCTGCGTCGCCGTAGCGGTGCTTTCCGGAACGGGCGCCGACGATGAGCTTGCCGGCGGGGTCGACGCCGAAGCGGCGGCGGTCGGCGTCGAACTGCCCGTGCCCGTGCCCGGCGTAGGCCCCGGCGTGCCGGACGGCGTGAAGGACTGGGCCGGGGTGCAGGCGGACAGCGCCGCGAGGCCCGTGCCCGCCAGCAGGAGGCGGCTGAAAGCCCGGCGGCTCGGCGATTCCGGGCCGGCTTCCTGCCGTCCCGCCGTCCCGTCCGCGTCGTCGTAGCACATCTGTGCTAGACCTTCCTCAGCAGCATCCGGCGGATGGAGTGGTCGGCGTCCTTGGTGAGGACCAGTTGCGCGCGGCCCCGGGTCGGGAGGACGTTTTCCTCGAGGTTGGGCTCGTTGATGCGCTTCCAGATCTCACGGGCGGTCTCTTCGGCCTCGGCATCGGAGAGTGTTGCGTAACGGTGGAAGTACGATTCCGGCTGGGCGAAGGCTGTGCTCCGCAGTTTGCGGAACCGGTCCACGTACCACTCCTCGATATACGAGGTCTTCGCGTCGACGTAGATGGAGAAATCGAAGAAGTCACTCAGGGCCAGGCCCTGCCTGCCGTCCTGCCGCGGCCGGGCCGGGGCCAGGACGTTCAGCCCCTCGACAATCAGCACGTCCGGGCGGCGCACCACCACTTCCTTGCCGGGGACGATGTCATAGGTGACGTGGGAATACCAGGGGGCCCGGACCTCCTCGGCGCCGCCCTTGATCTCGCTCACGAAGCGCAGCAGGGAACGGCGGTCGTAGGACTCCGGAAAACCCTTGCGCTCGAGCAGTTGCCGGCGCTTAAGCTCGGCGAGCGGGTAGAGGAATCCGTCCGTGGTGATGAGCTCCACGTTGGGGGTGCCGGGCCAGCGCCGGAGCATTTCGCGCAGGACGCGGGCGATGGTGGACTTACCCACGGCCACCGAACCGGCCACGCCGATCACGAACGGCGTGCGCTGGGTGCTTTCGCCGAGGAAGGTGGTGGTGGCCGCGTGAAGCTGGCCCGCGGCTTCCACATACAGGTGCAGGAGCCTGGACAGCGGCAGGTAGACCTCGCGCACTTCCTTGATGTCGAGGGGGTCCCCGAGGCCGCGAAGGCGGAACACATCCTCTTCATTAAGGGGCTGCTCCATCTGGGCAGCGAGCCGGGACCAGGTCTGCCGGTCCAGCTCCACGAACGGGGAGACACCTTCCCCGTTCGCTTCATTGCGTTGCAAAGTCACCCTAGAGATTCTGCCCTTCACAACGCCGAGAGCGAAATGGACTGGCCGGTGGAAGCCGGGGCCGGCCGTCCTGAGCCCCGCGCAGGGGCCGTCACGCCCCGCCGTCCCACGTCCTCCCTCCCGGAAACCCGCTAGGCTTATGACCATGTGTGGAATCGTTGGATATGTGGGCCACTCAGATGGCCGGGTAAATGCTGGACACAATGCCTTGGACGTTGTCCTTGAAGGATTGCGGCGCCTGGAGTACCGCGGCTACGACTCCGCGGGTATCGCTGTAGTGGCCGACGGCACGATTTCTTCCCGGAAGAAGTCCGGCAAACTGAGCAACCTCATTGCGGAGCTGGACGCCCGCCCGCTGCCGGAATCCCTCACGGGAATCGGCCACACGCGCTGGGCGACGCACGGCGGCCCGACGGACCAGAACGCGCACCCGCACCTGTCCGACGGCGGCAAGCTGGCCCTGATCCACAACGGCATCATCGAGAACTTTGCCGAGCTCAAGCTCGAGCTCCAGCGCAAGGGCGTCACCTTCGAATCCGAGACCGACACGGAAGTGGCGGCCGCCCTGCTCGGGGACATCTACCGGAACCAGCTCGGCGGTGACGCCAGCAACGGCGGCCTCACCCGGGCAATGCAGCTTGCCTGCCAGCGGCTCGAGGGAGCTTTCACGCTCCTCGCCGTCCACGCCGACCAGCCCGACGTTGTGGTCGCTGCCCGCCGGAACTCCCCGCTCGTCGTCGGCCTCGGCGAAGGCGAGAACTTCCTCGGTTCCGACGTCTCCGGCTTCATCGACTACACCCGGCGCGCCGTGGAACTCGGCCAGGACCAGATCGTCACGATCACCGCCGACTCCGTGGAAATCACGGACTTCTACGGCGCCCCCGCCGAGGGCAAGGAATACCACGTCAACTGGGACCCGGCCTCGGCGGAAAAGGGCGGCTTCCCGTCCTTCATGGAAAAGGAAATCCACGACCAGCCGGATGCCGTGCTGCAGACCTTGCTGGGCCGTTCCGACATCCACGGCAAGCTGACGCTTGATGAGCTCCGCGTCGATCCGCAACTGCTCAAGAACGTCAACAAGATCATCGTCCTCGCGTGTGGCACCTCCGCCTACGCCGGGCAGGTGGCGAAATACGCCATTGAGCACTGGTGCCGGATCCCCACCGAGGTCGAGCTCTCGCACGAATTCCGCTACCGGGATCCGATCGTGGACGAGAACACGCTGATTGTCTCCATCTCCCAGTCCGGCGAGACCATGGACACCCTCATGGCGGTCCGCTACGCCAAGGAACAGGGCGCCAAGACCGTCTCCATCTGCAACACCAACGGCTCCACCATCCCGCGCGAATCTGACGCCGTGCTCTACACGCACGCCGGACCCGAAATCGCCGTGGCCTCGACCAAGGCGTTCCTGGCCCAGATCACGGCTGCCTACCTGCTGGGCCTTTATTTGGCACAGCTGCGCGGCAACAAGTTCCAGGGCGAGATCAAGGACATCCTGGCCGACCTGGGCAAGATCCCGGCCAAGATCCAGCGCATCCTCGACAACGAGGCCCAGATCAAGGAACTCGGCCAGTCCATGGCTGACGCCAAGTCCGTGCTGTTCCTGGGCCGCCACGTCGGTTTCCCGGTGGCGATGGAGGGCGCGCTGAAGCTCAAGGAGCTCGCGTACATCCACGCCGAGGGCTTCGCCGCAGGAGAACTCAAGCACGGCCCGATCGCGCTGATCGAGGAAGGCCAGCCCGTCTTCGTGGTGGTCCCCTCCCCGCGCGGCCGCGACTCGCTGCACTCCAAGGTGGTCTCCAACATCCAGGAAGTCCGTGCCCGCGGCGCCAAGACGATCGTGATCGCCGAAGAAGGCGACGAGGCCGTCAAGGCGTACGCCGAACACGTCTTCTACATCCCGGAGACCCCCACGCTCCTGGCGCCGCTGCTCGCAACGGTTCCGCTGCAGATCTTCGCCCTCGCACTCGCCTCGGCCAAGGGTTACGACGTGGACCAGCCACGCAACCTGGCCAAGAGCGTGACCGTAGAATAACGCCATGATTGTTGGCATAGGCGTAGACGTCGTAGACATTGAGCGGTTCGGGCGCCAGCTCGAGCGCACCCCCGGGCTGCGTGACAGGCTGTTCGTCCCCGCCGAGCGGGAACTGAACACGCGGTCCCTCGCCGCGCGGTTTGCCGCGAAGGAGGCCGTGGCCAAGGTGCTGGGGGCGCCGGCCGGCATGAACTGGCAGGACTGCTGGATTGGGCTGGACCAGAACGGCCCCACCGTCCAGGTCAAAGGCACCGTGCTGGCCGTGGCGGAGTCCAAGGGCGTCAAGCGCTGGCACTTGTCCATGAGCCACGACGGCGGGATCGCCACGGCGACGGTTGTCGCCGAAGGCTGAGACGGCCGTCCATGCAGAACCGGCCCCAGCGCCGAGCATTCCCCAGCGACCGCGAATGGACTGAAACCATGATCAGCGCCTACACCGGAACCCAAGTGCGAGAGGCCGAAAAGCCATTTCTCGACGACACACTGGGCTCCGGTGCGGGCGCTGTTCTTATGCAGCGGGCCGCGTACGGCCTCGCCAACGCTGTGATCCGCGAATTGCGGAGCCGCGGGCAGCGGCTGTACGGCTCCAGCGTGGCCGTGCTGGCAGGCAAGGGCAACAACGGCGGAGACGGGCTCTTCGCCGCCGCGCTGCTGGCCCGCCGCGGCATGCGCACGACGGCGGTGCTCACCGCGGGCGCGGCCCACGACGCCGGGCTGGCGGCGTTCCGGAAGGCCGGCGGCCATGCCGTGGCCCTCACCGGTGACAACGCTGCCGAACTCGCCGCGCTGGCCGGCGGCGCCGACGTCGTGATCGACGCAGTCCTCGGGACCGGAGCCCAGGGCGGGCTGCGCGGACCGGCCGCCGAACTGGTCGCGGCCCTGGAGCGTTCCCGGCCAGGCTCCCGTTCCCCCTTGGTGGTGGCCTGCGATATCCCCAGCGGGGTGGACGCGGACACGGGGGAGGCGCACGCGCCGGTGCTGGCGGCCGACATGACGGTGACCTTTGGGGCCGCCAAGGCCGGCCTGCTGGCGGACCCGGGCGCGGACTTCGCGGGCGCCATCCGGGTGGTCCCGATCGGAATCGAGCAGGCGCTGCCATGGCCGTCCCTGCGACGGCTTGAGGCCGCAGACCTGTCCGCCCTTTTGCCACGCCCGCAGCGGCGGGCGCACAAGTACTCCCGGGGGGTGCTGGGGGTGGTCGCGGGCTCCGGCGCTTATCCCGGCGCCGCGGTGCTGGCCTGCCAGGGCGCCCAGGCAGCCGGCGCCGGAATGGTGCGTTACCTGGGGCCGCCGGACGTCGCCGACCTGGTTCGCCGTTCCTGTCCCGAGGTGGTGTGCAGCGCCGGCGCCGTGGCCGACACGCACGTTCAGGCGTGGCTCGTTGGCTCCGGACTCGATGACTCCGATGAGGAGCAGTTGCAGCGCGCCCGTGACGCCGCAGACTCGGGCCTGCCGACGATCGCCGACGCCGGCGCGTTGCCGGCCCTGCCTGATGTGCTCGCCCCGCAAGTGATCCTGACACCCCACGCCGGCGAACTGTCGGCATTGCTTCAGCGCCTCGGGGCCGGGTTGGACCGCTCCGCCGTCGAAGCATCCACCCTCAGCGCTGTGCGGCGGGCTGCGGGCCTGACTGAAGCCACCGTGCTGCTCAAGGGCGCCACGACCCTTGTGGCCTCCCCCTTCCAGGACTTCTTCAGCCAGTCCGAAGGCACGCCCTGGCTCGCCACGGCAGGCAGCGGCGACGTCCTGGCCGGAGTCATCGGCGCGCTGCTGGCCCAGTTGGGCGCCGACGTCGGGCGCTTCGGTGCATATGACATCGACCCCGACGCCAGATGGGCGGCGATCGCGGCGATGGCTGCCAGCATCCATGGTCGTGCCGGAGTCCGGGCTTCCCGCGGGGGGCCAATGACCGCAACGGCCATCGCGCGTGCCGTTCCGGAGGTGATGCGGGAGCTGTAACAAACGGGGGCGCTCCGAGCGCCCGGGCAAATACTAACCCTACTTACAAGTAGTCTGTCTAGAGAATATTCGTTCCGCACGAGGAGTACACATGGAAGTCTGGCCCGGATCGGCTTACCCGCTGGGAGCCACTTTTGACGGCACTGGCACCAACTTTGCCCTGTTCAGCGAGCGTGCCGAGCGGGTGGAACTGTGCCTCCTCGCTGACGACCTCACCGAAACCCGGATCGAACTGACCGAAGTGGACGGCTACGTGTGGCACTGCTACCTGCCGCAGGTCCAGCCCGGACAGAAGTACGGCTACCGGGTCCACGGCCCGTACGAACCCGAACACGGCAACCGCTTCAACCCGAACAAGCTGCTGATGGACCCCTACGCCAAGGCCGTCCAGGGCCAGATCGACTGGGACCCGGCGCTCTTCACCTACGAATTCGGCGACCCCGACTCGCGCAATGACAGCGACTCGGCCCCGCACACCATGCACGGCGTCGTCATCAACCCGTTCTTCGAGTGGGACGGCGACCGCCAGCTGCGGATCCCCTACCACCAGTCGGTCATCTACGAGGCTCACGTCAAGGGCCTGACCGAGCTCCACCCGGAAATTCCCGAAGAGCAGCGCGGCACCTATGCCGGCGTGTCCCATCCGGCCGTGATTGAGCACCTGAAGAAGCTCGGCGTCACCGCGATCGAGCTCATGCCCGTCCACCAGTTCGTCAACGACGGCACGCTCGAGGAGAAGGGCCTCAACAACTACTGGGGCTACAACACCATCGGCTTCTTCGCCCCGCAAAACACCTACAGCTCCTCCGGCGACGTCGGGCACCAGGTGCAGGAATTCAAGGCCATGGTCCGCGAGCTGCACAAGGCCGGCATCGAAGTGATCCTGGACGTGGTGTACAACCACACCGCTGAAGGCAACCACCTCGGCCCGACGCTGTCCTTCAAGGGCATCGACAACCAGGCCTACTACCGGCTGGTGGACGATGACCAGAAGCACTACATGGACTACACCGGCACCGGCAACTCCCTCAATGTCCGGCACCCGCACTCCCTTCAGCTGCTGATGGACTCCCTGCGCTACTGGGTGACGGAAATGCACGTCGACGGCTTCCGCTTCGACCTCGCCTCCACCCTGGCCCGCGAGTTCTACGACGTGGACAAGCTGTCCACCTTCTTCGAACTCATCCAGCAGGACCCGATCGTCTCCCAGGTCAAGCTGATCGCCGAGCCGTGGGACATCGGCCCGGGCGGCTACCAGGTGGGCAACTTCCCGCCCCAGTGGACCGAGTGGAACGGCAAATACCGCGACACGGTCCGCGACTTCTGGCGCGGCGAGCCCTCGACCCTGGGCGAATTCGCCTCCCGCCTGACCGGTTCCGCGGACCTCTACGAAAGCTCCGCCCGGCGCCCGGTGGCCTCGATCAACTTCGTCACGGCGCACGACGGCTTTACCATGCGCGACCTCGTGTCCTACAACGAGAAGCACAACGACGCCAACGGCGAAGGCAACAACGACGGCGAATCCCACAACCGCTCCTGGAACTGCGGCGAGGAAGGGGACACGGACAACGACCAGGTCCTGACCCTCCGTGCCCGCCAGCAGCGCAACTTCATCGCCACCTTGCTGCTCTCGCAGGGCGTCCCGATGCTCCTGCACGGCGACGAGCTCGGCCGCACCCAGCAGGGCAACAACAACACCTACTGCCAGGACTCCGAGCTGAGCTGGATCCACTGGGACGCGATGGACCAGCCGCTGGTGGAGTTCACCGCCGTCGTCAACAAGATCCGGCACGACCACCCGACGTTCCGCCGCAGCCGCTTCTTCGACGGCCGCCCGGTGGTCCGCGGTGAGGGCGAGAAACTGCCGGACATCGTCTGGCTGAAGACCGACGGCACCGGAATGCTCCCGGAGGACTGGGGCAGCGGCTTCGGCCGGACCATCGGCGTGTTCTACAACGGCCACGGCATCCAGGAACAGGACTCCCGCGGACGCCGGATCACCGACGACAGTTTCCTGCTCGGCTTCAACGCCCACGACGGCGACGTGGACTTCGCCCTGCCGGCCGAGGAGTACTCACGGTTCTGGGACGTGCTGGTGGACACCGCGGACCAGGCGGACACTGAGGCCCCGCTGAAAGCCGGGTCCGTGCTGAAGCTGGCGGCAAAGTCGATGGTGGTGCTCCGGGCCCACTCCGGCCCCGAGGTGGAAGTGGACTACTCCGCGGCAGCCTCCCTCGCCGCGATGGCCGAGCACGAGGATTCGGCGGATGCAGGTTCTGCGGTCCAGGCACCGGAAGCTCCGGCGGACCCGGCACCGGAGGCGCCGGCTCCGGCGGACCCGGCTCCGGCTCCGGAGGCCCCGGCAACCGGCGCCTCCAAGGGCTCCGCGAAAGCCTCCGGCTCGAAAAAGGCGGGGGCCGACAAGCCGAAGACCCCGAAGGGCCGGGCTAAATGAGAACCCCCGTCTCGACGTACCGGCTGCAGATCCGGCCCGGGTTTACGCTGCAGGACGCCGCGCAGACCGTGCCGTACCTGAAGTCGCTGGGCGTGGACTGGATTTACCTCTCGCCGATCCTCACGGCGGAGCGCGGCTCGGACCACGGCTACGACGTTACCGATCCCTCCGCCATTGATCCGGACCGGGGCGGCGCGGACGGCCTGCTGGCGGCGTCGGCCGCCGCGCGGGAGGCCGGCATGGGTGTGCTGGTCGATATCGTGCCCAACCACGTCGGCGTCGCGACCCCGGCCCAGAACCCGTGGTGGTGGTCGCTCCTGAAGGAGGGGCAGCAGTCCCGCTACGCGCAGGCGTTCGACGTCGACTGGGGCATCGGCGGCGGCCGGGTGCGGATCCCGGTGCTGGGGGACGACTCCGACGTCGACGCGCTGGAAATCAAGGACGGGGAACTGCGCTACTACGACCACCGGTTTCCGCTTGCAGAGGGCACGTATACCGCAGGTGACTCCACTGCCGACGATCCCCGCGAGGTCCACGACCGTCAGCACTACGAACTGATCGGCTGGCGCCGGGCCGACACTGACCTGAACTACCGCCGGTTCTTTGCCGTCAACAGCCTGGCCGGGATCCGGGTGGAGATCCCCGAGGTCTTCGATGAAGCCCACGCGGAGATTGAGCGCTGGTTCCGCGAGGGACTCGTCGACGGGCTGCGGATCGACCACCCGGACGGCCTCGCCGATCCGGAGGGATACCTGCACCGGCTGCGGGAGGCCACGGGCGGCAGCTACCTGCTGATCGAGAAGATCCTGGAACCGGGCGAGGCCCTGCCGGCCGGCTTCGAGTGCGAGGGCACCACCGGCTACGACGCCCTCGCGGACGTGGACCGGGTGTTCGTCGACGCCGCGGGCCAGGGCCCGCTTGACGCGCTCGACGCCGAACTGCGCGGCGCCGCTGCCGACTACGAGGACATGATCCGCGGCACCAAACGGCGGATCACGGACGGAATCCTGCACTCGGAAATGCTCCGGCTGGCACGGCTGGTCCCTGCCGGGGCAGGGCTGGGCCAGGAAGCCGCGGCGGACGCACTGTCCGAGATCATCGCCGCGTTCCCGGTCTACCGCAGCTACCTTCCGGAGGGCGCTGACGTCCTGAGGGAGGCATGCGAACTCGCGGTCCGCCGCCGCCCCGAGCTGGAAGGCGCCGTCGGCGTGCTGCTGCCGCTGCTGCTCGACGCGCAGGCTGCCCCCTCCGCAGAACTGGGCATGCGCTTCCAGCAGACCTCCGGGATGGTCATGGCCAAGGGCGTGGAAGACACCGCGTTCTTCCGCTACACCCGGCTGGGCACCCTGACCGAAGTCGGCGCCGACCCCACCGAGTTCGCCGTGGCACCGGAAGAATTCCACACCCGGATGGGCCGCCGCCAGGCCGAATTGCCGTTGTCCATGACCACGCTCAGCACCCACGACACCAAGCGCAGCGAGGACACCCGGGCCCGGATCTCGGTCCTGGCCGAACTCGCACCGGAATGGCAGGCATCCCTGCAGCGGCTGCAGAAGCTGGCGCCGCTGCCGGACGGCCCGCTGGCCAACCTGCTGTGGCAGGCCATCGCGGGCGTGTGGCCCGCAGACCGGGACCGGCTGCAGTCCTACGCGCAAAAAGCCGCCCGGGAGGCCGGAAACTCGACCAACTGGATCGATCCGGACGAGGCCTTTGAGGCGAAACTTGCAGCCGCCGTCGACGCCGCCTTCGACACCCCGGAGGTGACCGCCGAGCTGGACTCCCTCGTGGCCCTGCTGGAGCCCTACGGCGCCGCCAATTCCCTGGGCGCCAAGCTCGTGCAGCTCACCATGCCCGGGGTGCCGGACGTCTACCAGGGCACCGAATTCTGGGACCGCTCGCTGACCGATCCGGACAACCGGCGGCCGTTCGACTTCGGTGCCCGCCGGCGCGCCCTCGCCGCGCTCGACGCCGGTGAGCGTCCGGCGTCGTTCCTGGACGAGGCAGCGAAACTCCTCGTCACCTCGCGGGCCCTGCGGCTGCGACGGGACCGGCCGGAGCTGTTCACCGGGTACGCCCCGGTCACCGCCACGGGCGCCGCCGCTGCGCACCTGCTCGCCTTTGACCGCGGGACTCCCGCAGCCCCGGGCGCGCTGACGCTCGCCACCCGGCTGCCCCGCGGCCTGGAGCAGCGCGGCGGCTGGCAGGACACGACCGTCGAGCTCGCCGCGGCCATGGCCGATGAACTGACCGGTGCCACACACGGTCCGGGCACCGTGGCGGTGGGGGAGATCCTGCGGGACTACCCCGTGGCCCTCCTGGTGCCCACCGCCTAAGCAGACCTTCGATATGGGGAATAGTACCGACATGGGGAACGGAAGAATGCCATGACCTTGCCTGCACACGGAAGCGACCGCTTCGATCTCTGGGCACCGGAAGCGCAGGACGTCACGCTCCTCGCTGACGGCCGGAAGTACGACATGACCCGCCGCGGCGCGGAGGCACCCGGCTGGTGGACCGCCGCCGGGGCGCCCGCCGCCGGGGACGTGGACTACGGCTACCTGGTGGACGGGGATCCCACCCCGCTGCCGGACCCGCGGTCCCGCCGCCAGCCCGCGGGCGTGCACGCGCTCTCCCGCACGTTCGACGCCGGACGCCACCAGTGGGCTGACGGCCAGTGGGCGGGGCGGGAGCTCAAGGGCGCCGTCATCTACGAACTCCATGTGGGCACGTTCACGCCGGAGGGAACACTGGACGCCGCGGCAGGGAAGCTGTCGTACCTGGCGGAGCTGGGCATCGACTTCGTCGAGCTGCTGCCGGTCAACGGGTTCAACGGCACCCACAACTGGGGCTACGACGGTGTCCTCTGGTACGCCGTGCACGAAGGCTACGGCGGACCCGCCGCGTACCAGCGCTTCGTGGACGCCGCCCACGCCGCCGGCCTGGGCGTCATCCAGGACGTCGTCTACAACCACCTCGGCCCCAGCGGCAACTATCTTCCCCGGTTCGGGCCCTACCTGAAATCGGGGGAGGGCAACACCTGGGGCGACTCGGTTAACCTTGACGGCCCGGAGTCGGACGAGGTGCGCCGCTACATCCTGGACAACGCCGCGATGTGGCTGCGCGATTACCACGTGGACGGCCTGCGCCTGGACGCCGTGCACGCCTTCAAGGACGAGCGCGCCGTGCACCTGCTGGAGGACTTCGGCGCCCTCGCCGACGAAATAGCCGCCGAGACCGGACGTCCGGCCACGATGATCGCGGAATCGGACCTGAACAACCCGCGCCTGCTCTACCCGCGGGACACCAACGGGTACGGGCTGGCCGGGCAGTGGAGCGATGACTTCCACCACGCCGTCCACGTCAACGTCAGCGGCGAAACCACCGGCTACTACGCCGACTTCGACTCGATCGGGGCTCTGGCCAAGGTCCTGGAGCGCGGGTTCTTCCACGACGGCAGCTACTCCAGCTTCCGCGCCCGCCACCACGGCCGGCCCATCGACCCGGCCCAGGTCCACCCGGCCGCGCTGGTGGTGTGCAGCCAGAACCACGACCAGATCGGCAACCGTGCCACCGGGGACAGGCTGTCCCAGACCTTGGGCTACGGGCCGCTCGCGCTCGCCGCCGTCGCCACCCTGACTTCGCCGTTCACGCCCATGCTGTTCATGGGCGAGGAATACGGGGCCACCACCCCGTGGCAGTTCTTCACCTCCCACCCGGAACCGGAGCTGGGCAAGGCGACGGCCGAGGGCCGGATCAGGGAGTTCGAGCGCATGGGCTGGGACCCCGCCGTCGTCCCCGACCCGCAGGATCCGGAGACCTTCACCCGGTCCAAGCTGGACTGGGCCGAGGCCTCGGGAGGGGACCACGCCCGCCTCCTGGAGCTGTACCGGGCGCTCATCGCGCTGCGCCGCACCACGCCGGACCTGACGGAACCCGGTTTCGAGGACACCGCCGTCGACGTCAGCGAGAACGAGGGCTGGCTGCTGCTGCGCCGCGGCCGCACCGAGGTGGCGATGAACTTTTCCGCCGAGGCGCGGCGGGTCCCGGTCCGCGGGGCGGCCCTGGCCCTGGCAACCGACGACGGCGTCCGGCTGGACCCGGCTTCCGATGCTGAACCCGCTCCTGGCGGCGCGGCGCCGGCCACACCACTGCATCTACCCGGCCACAGCGCCGCGGTACTCACCCACTAAGGCAGGATATGACGTATGACATATTTGGCAGCTGATACCCGCTACGACTCCATGCCCTACCGCCGCGTGGGGCGCAGCGGCCTGAAACTCCCGGCCATCTCACTGGGCCTGTGGCACAACTTCGGCGACGACAAGCCGTTCGAGATCCAGCGCGCCATCCTGCGCCGGGCCTTCGACCTGGGCGTCACCCACTTTGACCTCGCCAACAACTACGGCCCGCCCTATGGCAGCGCCGAGACCAACTTCGGCCGCCACTTCAAGGACGACTTCAAGCCGTACCGCGACGAGCTGATCATCTCCAGCAAGGCCGGCTACGACATGTGGCCGGGCCCGTACGGCAACTTTGGCTCCCGCAAGTACCTGCTGGCCAGCCTGGACCAGTCGCTGGGCCGGATGGGCCTGGACTATGTGGACATCTTCTACAGCCACCGCCCGGACCCCGAAACGCCGATGGAAGAAACCATGGGCGCCCTGGACCAGGCCGTGCGCTCCGGCAAGGCGCTCTACGCAGGCATTTCGTCCTACACCCCGGAACAGACCATCGAGGCCGCGGGGATCCTCAAGGAACTCGGCACCCCGCTGCTGATCCACCAGCCCAGCTACTCCATGCTCAACCGCTGGACCGAGAACGGCAGCCCCAACCTCTTCGAGGCGCTGGAGCAGGTGGGCGCCGGATCCATCGCGTTCTCGCCGCTGGCCCAGGGCATGCTCACCGACCGCTACCTGAAGGGCATTCCGGCCGACTCCCGGGCCGCCCAGCACAAGTCCCTGGGCGAATCCATGATCACCGAGGAGAAGCTGGACCGCGTGCGCGGGCTCAACCGGATCGCCGAGGGCCGCGGGCAGACGCTCGCGCAGCTGGCCATCGCCTGGATCCTGCGCGATCAGGGCAAGGGCTCGTCGGTCACGTCCGCACTGGTGGGCGCGTCCAGCGTCCGGCAGCTTGAGGACACCTTGTCTGCGATCAACAACCTGGATTTCACGGCCGATGAGATCGACGCGATCGATGAATTCGCCGTCGAATCAGATATTAACCTGTGGGCCCAGAAGTCGTAGGCATCCGCAGTTAACACAAGTGCCGGGGCCGCCGGGGAACAACCGCGGCCCCGGCGGCGTTGACTAGACTACTAAGGGCGCCTTACGGCGTCGTGTCCGCCTGCCGCCCGCACAACTGATGCAGTACCTCAGAGTGCGGCCGCGCCGGTCACCCTTGTTTCTCAAAAGGAGTTCCGTGTCTTCACATCCGATTCGTGTTGCAATCGTCGGCGTAGGTAACTGCGCCGCTTCGCTGGTCCAGGGCGTCCAGTACTACAAAGATGCCGACCCCAAGGCCACGATCCCGGGCCTGATGCACGTGGAGTTCGGCCAGTACCACGTCGGCGACGTCCAGTTCGTTGCCGCGTTCGACGTCGACGGCAAGAAGGTGGGGCAGGACCTGTCCGACGCCATCCTGGCCAGCGAAAACAACACCATCAAGATCGCCGATGTCCCGCCGACCGGCGTCACGGTCCAGCGCGGCCACACCCTGGACGGCCTGGGCAAGTACTACCTCGAGACCATCGAGCAGTCCCCGGAGGAGCCGGTCGACGTCGTCCAGGCCCTCAAGGACGCCCAGGTTGACGTCATGGTCTGCTACCTGCCGGTCGGCTCCCAGCAGGCCGCCGAGTTCTACGCCCAGTGCGCGATCGATGCCGGCGTGGCGTTCGTCAACGCCCTGCCGGTCTTCCTGGCCGGCACCAAGGAGTGGGCGGACAAGTTCATCGCCGCGGGCGTGCCGATCGTGGGCGATGACATCAAGAGCCAGATCGGTGCCACCATCACGCACCGCGTCATGGCCAAGCTGTTCGAGGACCGCGGCGTCACCCTGGACCGCACGTACCAGCTGAACGTCGGCGGCAACATGGACTTCAAGAACATGCTCGAGCGCGACCGCCTGGAGTCCAAGAAGATCTCCAAGACCCAGGCCGTCACCTCCAACGTCGAGGCCGAGCTCGCCGCCAAGGACGTCCACATCGGCCCGTCCGACTACGTCCAGTGGCTCGATGACCGCAAGTGGGCCTTCGTCCGCCTCGAGGGCCGCAACTTCGGCGACGCCCCGGTGTCGCTGGAATACAAGCTCGAAGTCTGGGACTCGCCCAACTCCGCCGGCGTGATCATCGACGCCATCCGTGCCGCCAAGATCGGCCTGGACCGCGGCATCGGCGGCCCGCTGGTCTCGGCGTCGAGCTACTTCATGAAGTCCCCGCCGGAGCAGTTCAACGACGACCTCGCCCGTGAAAAGGTCGAGGCCTTCATCCGCGGCGACCTGGAGCGCTAACCGCCACAGCTGCCGCGCTACCCCCGGACGCTCCCTCACGTTTGGCGTGTTCCAACCCGACGCTCCCTCACCAATGGTGGGGGAGCGTCGTCGTTTTCGGATTGGGTCCGGGATGCTCCCTCACCTTTGGCCGATACCGACCCGATCCTCCCTCACGTCTTGCAGACATCGGCGGCTCGCTGCCTCAGATTGCGCTGGAAAAGCCAGCTGCGGCCGGCGGGCTGAGGTATGAGGTGCGGAGGATTCGCTTCATCTTGGTGACGGCGCCGGAGAAGCCATCCGCGAGGTCATCTTTTGTCAGGACGAGCACTGTCCATCCGGCTGCCTCGAAGGCCTTGTCACGGCGGCGGTCGCTGAAGATCTGTGCGGGGAGCAGGTGGTGCCCGCCGTCGTACTGAACCGCCAGCCGCCGACGGCGATACCCAAGGTCCGCCGTCGGCGCGGCAGGACTGTCCGGTCGCAGCGGGAGCTGCAGTTCCGGTTCCGGGAGCCCGGCGTCGCACATCGCCAGCCGCAGCAACGTCTCCGGCGCTGAATCCGAGCCCACGCGCATCAAGTCCAGTGCGGCACGGGCGCGGACGATTCCCTGCAGGTTCGGGTGACGGCCCACCATCCAACGCAGCTCATCGATGGTCGCAAAGGGATCACTGCGCCCTTCCAACCCCAGTCGGGGAATCCGCACCAGCTCATCACCCAGGCAGACCAACTCCGGCAGGCTCAACCGCAGGGCGAGGTCGAGCCACGTCCGGGAGCGCGTGCTGATCCGGATCCCGTCCACTGTCTCGACCTCGCCCTCCAACGCAAGAACCGTGTGTCCGAGGATGCCTTTGCGCCGGACCTCCGGGAGCGCCCGCGGCTTGCTCAGGTGTAGCTCCTCCGAGTCCGAGAGCCACGGAGGCAATATCTGGCATCGGAGCCTGGCAGCGGTGACGTGGGAGATCCAGGCGCCAGGCGACGCTGCGGCCAACGCACGAGCCGCCGCCTCCAGCTCGAAGTCCCAATCCGTGGGCCGGTAGAGACCCCGGCTGATGTGGATTACGTCGGAGTGCCTGAGTCTGGTTCTCGGCACTCCCAAGGACCTTGCATCCGCGATGGTAAAGGGTGCTGCGCTGAGTGGACCGGGAAGCTTCGTAGGCTTTTCCATGCTGGAATTTTGAACCAATTTGGAGAACCGCGCAGGAGTTATCCACAGATGTCCCGGATCGGCCCGCGGCGGCAGGCGCAAGCGCCACGCCGGACCTGAGGGAGCGTCGGGTGGGGGCACGCCGGACCTGAGGGATCGTTGGTTGGGGGGATGCAGGATGTGAGGGAGCGTCGGGTGGGTTAGAAGAGGCCGACCGGGTTGCCGGCGTCGTCGACGTCCATCCGCATCGCTGCCGGCACCTTGGGCAGGCCCGGCATGGTCATCACGGCGCCGGTGAGGGCCACGATGAAGCCCGCGCCGGTCTTGGGGATGAGATCCCGGACGTGGATGGTGAAGCCCTTGGGCGCGCCGAGGCGGGTGGCGTCGTCGGTGAAGGAGTACTGGGTCTTCGCCATGCACACCGGCATCCCGGACCAGCCGTTCTTCTCGATCTCGGCCAGCCGTTTGAGCGCGGGCACGGAGAAGTCCACGCCGTCGGCGCCGTAAATCTCCTGCACGATGGTCCGGATCTTGTCCTCCACGGACATCTCCAGCGGGTACAGGTGCCGGAAGCCGTGCGGGGCGTCGATCGCGGCCGCTACCTTCGCCGCGAGCTCGTCGCCGCCGTCGCCGCCACCACCGCGGCCCCAGACATCGGCCACCGCGGCCTGGACACCCTCCGCGGCGCACCACTGAAGCAGCCAGTCCAGCTCCTCGGCGGTGTCCGTGGCGAATTTGTTGACCGCCACGACCGGGGTGATGCCGAACTTCTCGACGTTGCGGATGTGGCGCCGCAGATTGGCGACGCCGGCGGCCAGCGCCTCCACGTTGGGCTCCTTGAGCAGGTCTTTCGGCACGCCGCCGTGCATCTTGAGCGCCCGGACGGTGGCCACGAGGACGACGGCGGACGGGGCGACGTCGGCCATCCGCGCCTTGATGTCCATGTACTTTTCGGCGCCGAGGTCCGCGCCGAACCCCGCCTCGGTGATGACGATGTCTGCAAGGCGGCGGGCCGTCTGCGTGGCGATGAGGGAGTTGCAGCCGTGGGCGATGTTGGCGAAGGGCCCGCCGTGCACCAGCGCCGGGGTGCCGGCGATGGTCTGCACGAGGTTGGGTTTGATCGCGTCCTTGAGCAGCATGGTCAGGGCGCCCTGGACGCCGAGGTCGGCCACGGTGACGGGCCGGCGGTCGTAGGTGTAGCCGAACGTGATCCGGCCAAGCCGGTCGCGCAAATCGTTCAGGTCCGTGGCGAGGCAGAACACGGCCATGATCTCCGAGGCCACGGTGATGTCGAAGCCGTCCTGCCTCGGCGTGCCCTGGGCCGGCCCGCCGAGGCCGATCACGACCTCCCGGAGGGACCGGTCGTTCATGTCCAGGACGCGCTTGAACGTCATCCGGCGCGGATCGATGTTGAGCTCGTTGCCCTGGAAGATGTGGTTGTCCACGAGGGCCATGAGGGCGTTGTTCGCCGATGTGATGGCGTGGAAATCGCCCGTGAAGTGCAGGTTGATCTGGTCCATCGGCAGCACCTGGGAGTAGCCGCCGCCGGTCGCGCCGCCCTTCATGCCCAGGATGGGGCCGAGCGAGGGTTCGCGCAGCGCGATCATCACGCTGTGCCCGGCCCGGGCCAGGGAATCCGCGAGCCCCACCGTCGTGGTGGACTTGCCTTCGCCGGCGGGGGTGGGCGACATCGCGGAGACCAGCACCACCTTGCCGGGCGCGCGCACGGGGGTGCCCGCCGGAACGGTCAGCTTCGCAGGGTCGATCTTGGCCTTGTAGGGTCCGTAAAGTTCCAGCGCGTCCGGGGCGATGCCGGCGGCCGCCGCAATCTCCCCGATCGGCTTCATGACTGCCCGCTGGGCAATTTCCAGGTCGCTGGGGACGTTGTTCCCGGCAGTGGTGGTCTCAGACATCGTTGTCCTTCGGCTCGTGGCGTCGGCGGGTTTGTCCCGGTCCGGTGTTGCCGGGCGGGGTTGGAGCGGGCGGAGGGGGTGCAACCGGTTCAGGGTGTGTGGCCCACCGGGATGGTCAGGCTTCCAAAATACTGGCTTACGGCGGTGTGGTAGCTCTCCAGCGTAATCGCGGCGGTGCGTTGCCAGCCGAACTCCTGGGCATGGATCGCGGCGGCGCGCCCCATGTCGGTGCGGGTTTGGGTGTCGTCGAAGAGCGACTCGAGGGCGTCCGCCCAGTCGCTGGCCTTGTGGCCTTCGATCAGCATCCCGGTCCGTCCGTCCTGGACGGCGCGGGAGAGGCCGCCGACTTTCGTGGCGAGGACCGGCGTCCCGCAGGCCTGCGCCTCCAGCGCCACCAGGCCGAAGGACTCGCTGTAGGAGGGCATCACCACGACGTCGGCGGACCGGTACCAGCCGGCCAGCTCCGGGGCGTTCACCGGCGGGTGGTGGGTGACGACGTCGTCCATTCCGGCGGCGCTGATCAGCGTCTTGAGGTTGAAGTCCTTGGCGCCGCTGGCGGCCCCCAGGATGGTCAGCTGCAGGTCGATGTCCGGGCGCCGGGAGCGCAGGAGCGCCGCCGCCTTGATCAGGATCTGCGGGCCCTTGAGCCGCTGGATCCGGCCCGCGAACAGCAGATGGAACTTGCCCGGGGCGATGCCGTGCTGGGCCCTGGCCCGGTTCCTGAAGGCCGGCGTGAAGACGGCCAGGTCCACGCCGGGCGGCGCGACGTCGATGTGGTCGATGTCGGCGTTGTAGTGCGAGACCAGCTCGGCCGCTTCGGTGCCGGTATTGGCGATCAGCCGGGTGGCGCCGTCGACAATCCGGTGCTCGCCGTCCTCACGCCGCCGCGGCTCGGGCTGTTCGCCGGACTCGAGGAGCTGGTTCTTGACCTTCGCCATCGTGTGCATGGTGTGGACGAGGGGCAGCCGCCACAGCTCCGCGAGCTCCAGCCCGGCCACCCCGGAGACCCAGTAATGGGAATGGATGACGTCATACCGGCCGTGCGGCTGGAGCAGCCGGATCCGGTTGATCTCGGCGACCATGCTGTGCAGCAGCCCCGGGAGCTCCTCCTTGGGCAGCTTACGGGGCGGGCCGGCGAGGACGTTGTGCACGCACACGCCCGGGGACGGGTGTTCGACGGCGGGCTGCGTGGCCGAGGTGGACCGGGTGAAGATCTCTACTTCCACGCCGGTCTCGGCGAGGGCCGCGGCCAGCGCCCGGACGTACACGTTCATGCCGCCGGCGTCACCGGAGCCGGGCTGCTCCATGGGCGAGGTGTGCAGGGAAAGGAAAGCGACGCGGCGGATCAGCGACACGGTTCCCCTTTCCTCTGCCCATTTCTTTCTGCCCAATGCATGTCGATAAAACATTACTCCTGAAGTGCCGGCCGGTTCACGGGGCCGTTCGGTTCGCAGACCGGGGCGTGCTGCTAACGTGGCCGCTGTGAACACAACGACAGGACAAGAACCTGCAGCCGGCTGGACCATCCGGGAGGCGCGCCCGGAGGACTGGCCGGGCATCTGGGCGATCCTGGAACCCGTCGTCCGGGCCGGGGAGACCTTCACCTGGGACCGGGACACCGCCGAGGACGAGGCCCGCGCACGCTGGTTCAAGCAGGCGCCGGGCCGGACGTTCGTCGCGGTTGCCTCCGATACCGGCGCGGTTCTTGGCACCGGCGAGCTGCACCCCAACCAGGGCGGCGGCGGCAGCCATGTGGCCAACGCGGGTTACATGGTCCACCCGGGCCAGGCCGGCCGCGGACTGGCCCGGGCCCTCTGCGCCTATTCGCTCGACGCCGCGCGCGACGCCGGTTTCCGGGCCATGCAGTTCAACGCTGTGGTGGAAAGCAATGTCCGGGCCGTGGCAGCGTGGAAATCCATGGGCTTCGAGGTGCTCGCGACCATTCCCGAGGCATTCAACCACCCTGAACTGGGGTACGTGGGCCTGCACGTGATGTACCGAAAGCTGTAGGCTTGCCGGCCCGGTGCGCGGGACCCCGGGACGCTGATGTTGGCGGGCCGTTAAGGCCCGCGGGCGGCTACGGCCCGCCGTGCCAGAGACGGCCCAGTTCCGGGAAGGCTGCTTCATAGCCGGCCAGCAGTTTTCCGGCGAGGTCATCCGAGTCCACGAGCGGATGCCTGGCGAACGCGGCGAGGGCCGCCTCCCGCCGGCCGGTCGTCGCCGCCTCCACCACGAGCCGTTCGACGTCCTTGACGCGCCGCAGCAGCTCCAGTTGCGCCGGTCCCGGGCGGTCCTGCGGGACTGGCCCGGCGCCGTCGGGCGTCACCCGGCACGGAACTTCGACGACGGCGTCGGCCGGCAGCCCCGGGACAGCCGGCACCACCTGTGCTCCGGACCCGGCGCCGCCCGCTTCCGGGCCGGCGGGCGCCGCTTCCGGGCCCGCGGCCCCGGGGGAGGTGACGGCGTTGCGCGTGTTGAGGATCAGGTCCGCCGCGCCGCCGCCGGAGAGGGCGCGCATGGTCGCCAGCGCCACCCGCTCGTAGCCGCCGCCGGCGAGGTCGGTCTCGTCGCGGCGTTCGCCCGAGGTGCGGGCCTCCGCGAGGTAGCCCTCCTCGCGGGACCTGCGGGCGCCCTCCCACAGCGCAAAAGCCTCGGCTCCGGCAGCAGCCAGCCGGGGATAGAGCTCGGCCTGCTGCCGGGCGATCGATTCCCCCCGGGTCTGACCTGCGGCGCGCATGCCGGCCACCGCCCGAACGGTGTCGTAGTAGTAGAAAAGATATTCATTCGGCAGGCAGCCAAGGCTGGCCAGCAACCCGGGCGGGAACAGCCGGCCTTCCTCGAATTCCGACAGCGCCGCAGGGTTCGCGAGCAGTGCCGGGAGGGCGTCCCGGCCCCCGGCCTCCAGCCGGTACAGCCAGCCGAGGTGGTTCAGGCCGTAGTAGCCCACGCCGTCGAGCGTACCCTCCGGCAGCGCGACGCCGGCGGCCCGCGCCGCGCGGTGCACCAGGCCGCTGGCGGAGTCGCAAATCCCGATCACCCTAGGACCGAGCACGGGGACCAGGGCCTCCGTGACCATGCCGGCGGGGTTGGTGAAGTTGAGCAGCCACGCCCCGGGGCAGCGGCTCCGCATTTCCTCCGCGAGCCGCAGCATCGGCGGAATGGAGCGCAGCGCGTAGGAGATCCCGCCGGCGCCGGTGGTTTCCTGGCCCAGGAGTCCGAGGTCCAGGGCGATCCGCTCGTCGGCGGTCCGGCCGGCGGTGCCGCCGGGCCGGATGGCGGCGAAGACCATGTCGGCGCCGTCCAGGGCCTCGGGGAGCGAGGATACGGCACGGATCTGCGGGCCGGAACCCGGCGGGCTGGAACGCGGCGGGCTGGAACGCGGCGGGCCGGAACCCGGCGGGCCCTGCCGGGCCAGGGAGGCCAGGACCGCCTCAATGGCCGCCAACCTGGCGGGGTCGACGTCGTAGAGCACCAGCTCCCGCACCAGCCCCGCGAAAGGCCCGGCAGAGAGCGCCCGGTAGACCAGGGGGACGCGGAAGCCGCCCCCGCCGGCGATCGTGAGCCGCATGCGGACAGTCTATTCTCCGCCCTGTTCGCCGCCGGTTTGGGCCCCGCTTTCCCCTGGTATCCCTCGACGGCGGTACGGCGTAATGTGCCGTATATGGACGCGACCCCGGCGCGGCGATTTGATCCGCTCTCTGCCGTCCGCAGCCCGGCCGCGGACGGATTCGACTTGCTCCTGACCGGGACCGTGTTCCAGGACATCATCTTCACCGGGCTGCCCCACGCGCCGCAGCCCGGCACGGAAATCTGGAGCGACGGGATGGGCAGCTGCCCCGGGGGCGTCGCCAATCAGGCCATCGCCGCCTCCCGGCTGGGACTGCGGACCGGTCTTGCCGCCGTGTTCGGCGATGACGGCTACGGTGACTACAACTGGAAGATTCTGGCCGCCCAGGAACACGTGGACCTGTCCCTGTCCCGGCGTGTTCCGGGCTGGCATTCGCCCGTCACGGTGTCCCTGAGCGTGGAGAAGGACCGGTCCATGGTGACGCACGGGCACCCGGCGCCGGTGACTTCCACCGAGCTGGTTGGATGCCCGCCGCCGGCGCTCGCAGCCGTTGCGGAGCTGGGGGAGGAACTCGAACCGTGGGCTGTCGACGCGCACAAGAACGGCGTCCAGCTGTTCGGCGATGTCGGCTGGGACCCCACCGGCGCGTGGTCCTCGACCCGGCTGGACCACCTGAAGTATTTCCACGCTTTCATGCCGAACCAGCACGAGGCCATGAACTTCACGGGCTGCGACGACCCCTGGTCCGCCCTGTACTCGCTTGCGGACCGGGTTCCGGTGGCGGTGGTCACCCTCGGCGCCCAGGGATCCATGGCCGTGGATTCGGAAACGGGGGAGGAGGAGTGGGTCCCGTCCCTGCCGGTCCGGGCCTACGATCCCACCGGCGCCGGTGACTGCTTCGGTGCGGCCTTCATTGTCGGCTCCCTGGCCGGCTGGCCGCTGGGAGACCGTCTCCGCTTCGCCAATCTGTGCGCCGCCTTGGCCGTCCAGGAGGTGGGCGGCTCGCTGGCCGCGCCCGGCTGGGGCGACATTGCCGACTGGTGGCAGCGGGCCAACGCACGGAAGGAACGGCAAAGCAGCCAATGGCTTCGCCGCTACCGTTTCCTGGAAGAGATCGTGCACGACGTCCCGCCCGAGGCGCAGCGGCGCGCGACGGCGACCATCGCCCACCAGTCCGACGCGTAGACGGGCGGGCGCGGCTGGGCTTTCGTGGCTGGCACCAGTGGACATATCCTCCGCTGGGGCGGGGCTTGGGCATGGACCCGTTCTGCGCGGCCCTGGGCGTGAAGATTGGGCATGTCCCGGGGTGGGGGTGCGGCCGGATTCGTGGCACCAGTGGACATGTCCTCCGCTTCGGCCGGGGCGTGGGCATGGACCCGTTCTGCGCGGCCTTGGGTGTGAAGATTGGGCATGTCCCGGGGTGGGTGTGCGGCCGGATTCGCGGCACCAGTGGGCATGTCCCCCGCTGGGGCGGGGGCGTGGGCACGGACCCGTTGTGCGCGGTCATGGGTGTGAAAATTGGGCATGTCCCGGGGTGGGGGTCCGGCCGGATTCGTGCCACCAGTGGGCATGTCCTCCGCTGGGGCCGGGGCTTGGGCATGGACCCGTTCTGCGCGGCCCTGGGCGTGAAGATTGGGCATGTCCCGCGGGGAGGAATGGGCATGTCCAGCGGTGGCCGGGCCCGGCCGATTATTCGGCCCGCAGCGCCGCGCCTAGAATCGTTAGGTGACTTACCAAGCAGCAACAGGCGATCTCCTGCCCGGTTCGGCGGCAGTGCCGGCCCACGCTGAGGAGCGCTCAGCCGTAATCGATCTCGACGCCATCCGGCACAACGTCCGCCGCATCGCAGCGGTGGCCTCACCCGCGCAGGTCATGGCCGTGGTCAAGGCCGACGCCTACGGGCACGGCGCCGTCCAGGTGGCCCGCGCGGCCCTCGGCGCGGGGGCCAGCTGGCTTGGCGTCGCCCACATCTCCGAGGCCCTCGCCCTGCGCGCCGCCGGGATCGAGGCGCCGCTGCTGGCCTGGCTGCACACCCCGGACAGTAACTTCGCCGCCGCAGTGGCCGCAGGAATCGACATCGGCTGCTCGGGCTGGGAACTGGACCGGATCGTGGCCGCGGCCCGCGAGCAGGAACGGCCCGCCCGCGTCCACTTGAAGGTCGACACCGGGCTCGGCCGCAACGGCGCCACCCTCGACGCCTGGGACAGCCTGGTCGGCGAAGCCATGGAACACCAGGACCAGGGCCTGCTCCGGGTCGTGGGGATCTTCTCCCACCTGGCCGTAGCCGACGAACCCGAACGGCCCGAAACCGACGAGCAGCTCGCCGCGTTCCGCCAGGTCCTCGCCGTCGCCCAGGACGCCGGCGTGGACCCCGAGGTCCGGCACCTCGCCAACACCCCGGCCACCCTCTCCCGGCCGGACACCCACTTTGACCTGGTCCGCGTGGGGCTGGGCCTGTACGGGCTGTCACCCTTCGAAGGGCAAAGCCCGGCCGAACTCGGGCTGCGCCCGGCCATGACGGTCCGCACGGTGGTCTCGCACTGCAAGGACGTGCCCGCCGGGCAGGGCGTTTCCTACGGGCTGAACTACCGCACCGACGGCGTCAGCACCCTCGGGCTCATCCCGCTGGGCTACGCCGACGGCGTGCCGCGCGTCGCCACCGGCGGGCCCGTCCGGGTCGAGGGCGTGAACTATCCGGTAGTGGGTCGCATTGCGATGGACCAGATGGTGATCGACCTCGGACCCCGCCACGTGGCGGCCGGAGGCCCGAGCATCCTCGGCGCCGAGGCAGTGCTGTTTGGCGACGGCGCCGACGGCGGACCCACGGCAGATGACTGGGCCAAGGCCGCCGGTACCAACAACTACGAGATCGTCACCAGGATCAGCCCCCGCGTGCCGCGCCGCTACCTGAACGAAGAGCCCTCCACCGGCGAAGAGCGGCCGTGAGCGCGCCCGCGTGGGAACGGAGCCTTGAGGTCCACACGGCGGCGCAGACGCATGCGCTCGCCGCGGCCCTCGGCGCCGTGCTGGAAACCGGCGATCTGCTGGTCCTGACCGGCGAACTGGGTGCCGGCAAGACCACGTTCACGCAGGGGCTGGGGGAGGGCCTGGGAGTGCGGGCCGGCATCATCTCGCCGACCTTTGTCCTGGTGCGCATCCACCCCAACCTGCCCGGAGGACCCCGGCCGGGCGGACCGGACCTGGTGCATGTGGACGCGTACCGGCTGGAGTCGGCCGCTGAAATCGACGACATCGATCTTGAAAACACCATGGACAGCGCCGTGACGGTGGTCGAGTGGGGCCGCGGCCGGGTTGAGCACCTCAGCGACAGCCGGCTGGAGGTCGAACTCCACCGCACCCGCGGAGGCGCCGCCGCTTCCGCCGAAACCCCCGAAGCCCCCGCCGAAACCGGCGCCAGTCCCGTTCTGGATTTCGACACGGACGACGACGACGAGCCGCGGACCGTCGTGATCCGCGGCTTCGGTCCGCGCTGGGCTGAAGCGCCGGCGCTGCCCGGTGCCGAGCCCGGGCACGTTGTCGAGCCCCTGCCCGGGACCATGCCCGGCGCCGAGCCCCTGTCCGAGACTATGCCCGGCGCCAGGCCCCTCCCCGGGACCACGCCCCAGACCCCGGAACGGAATCCCTGATGCTGATCCTCGCCATCGACACCTCAGCTGTCGCCAGCGCCGCCCTGGTCTCCGATGATGCACCGGAATCCGTGCTCGCCAGCTTCGCCACCGAGGACACGCGCACCCACGCGGAGGTCCTGGCCCCGGGGATCGACGGGCTCCTGGCTGAGGCCGGCGTCGGCGGCCACGACGTCGACGCTATCGTCACCGGCGTCGGCCCCGGCCCGTTCACAGGACTGCGCTCCGGGATCGTCACGGCCCGCACCCTCGCCTTTGTCTGGGGCAAGCCGCTGTACGGCGTCATGAGCCTGGACGCGATCGCCCTGGAAGTAGCCGAATCCACCGACTCGGCCGCGGAGTTCATTGTCGCCACCGATGCGCGCCGCAAGGAAGTGTACTGGGCCCGGTACACACTCTCCGATGCCCAGCTGCCGCATCTGGAGGACGGCCCGCACGTGGGATTCGCCGCGGACCTGCCGGATCTGCCCGTGTACGGTGCAGGGGCAGGAATCTACTCCGAGGCCGTCAAGGCGGTCGCGGAATTCAGCACCCGCCAGCCGGAGGCCCTCTCGCTCGGCCAGTTCGCACTCGCCCGGCTCTCCGCGGGGGAACAGCTCCTGGACTCCACCCCCCTGTATCTGCGCGAATCCGACGCCCAGGTGCCCGGACCCCGGAAGCGTGCCCTGTGAGCGCGGAGCGAGCCGTCCGGCTGCCCGGCGGAGTCACCCTGCGGGACATGGACGCCGCGGACATCCCCGCCATCCACGCCCTGGAACTCCGGCTCTTTCCCGTGGATGCCTGGCCGCTGCAGATGTTCCACGACGAGCTGGCGCAGGTGGATACCCGCCGCTACCTCGTGGCGGAGACCCACGGCGGGATCGTGGGCTATGCCGGGCTCATGTGCATCGAACCGATCTCGGACGTCCAGACGATCGCCGTGGTGCCCGAGCAGGAAGGCAAGGGCATCGGCTCTGCCCTGCTCACCGAGCTGATCGCGGAAAGCCGGCGCCGGCACGCCCAGGATGTGCTGCTCGAGGTCAGGGCGGACAACCCCCGGGCCCAGCAGCTTTACCTGCGCTTCGGCTTCGAACAGATCCACATCCGGCCCCGCTACTACCGGGACGGCGTCGACGCCCTGATCATGCGGCTCCAGCTGCCCCGCGAACCGCTCAGCCCCCAGCCAACGGAAGCAGGCCGACCATGAACCGCACCCAGCCGCTCGTGCTCGGCATCGAGTCCTCCTGCGACGAAACCGGCGTCGGCATCGTCCGGGGAACCACCCTGCTGACGAACACCGTCTCGTCCTCCATGGACGAACACGTACGCTTCGGCGGCGTGATCCCCGAGATCGCCTCCCGCGCCCACCTCGACGCGTTCGTCCCCACCCTCGAGGAGGCCCTCGCGGAGGCGGGAGTGACGCTCGCGGACATCGACGCGATCGCCGTCACCTCCGGGCCGGGCCTGGCAGGTGCCCTCATGGTGGGGGTGTGCGCGGCCAAGGCGCTCGCCGTCGCCACCGGCAAACCGCTCTACGCCATCAACCACCTGGTGGCGCATGTCGGCGTCGGGCTCCTGCAGCAGGGCGCCGTCGCGCCGTCGCCGCAAACAACGCCGCACGCCCTGCCGGAGAATATGGGCGCGCTCCTGGTCTCCGGCGGCCACACCGAGATCCTGCGGATCCGGAGCATCACGGACGACGTCGAGCTGCTGGGCTCCACGATCGATGACGCAGCCGGCGAAGCGTATGACAAGGTGGCGCGGCTTCTGGGCCTGGGCTATCCGGGCGGTCCGGCCATCGACAAGCTCGCGCGCACGGGCAACGCCAAAGCCATCCGGTTCCCGCGCGGGCTCACCCAGCCCAAGTACATGGGGACCGCCGAGGAGCCCGGGCCGCACCGCTACGACTGGTCCTTCAGCGGGCTCAAGACCGCCGTCGCCCGCTGCGTGGAGCAGTTCGAGGCCCGCGGCGAGGAGGTGCCCGTGGCGGACATCGCCGCGGCCTTCCAGGAAGCCGTGGTGGATGTCATTACCGCCAAGGCAGTGCTCGCCTGCCGCGAAAACGGCATCACGGAGGTCCTCCTGGGTGGCGGGGTCGCCGCCAACTCGCGGCTGCGCCAGCTCACCGAACAACGCTGCAGTGCGGCCGGCATCCGGCTGACGGTGCCGCCGCTGCCACTGTGCACGGACAACGGCGCCATGGTGGCCTCGCTCGGGGCGCAACTGGTGATGGCCGGCGTGAAGCCGAGCGGGATCGGCTTTGCGCCGGATTCCTCAATGCCGGTCACGACCGTCTCCGCCTGAGGCCACAGCCTGAGGCTTCGTCCGCGTGGAGCTAGACGGCCTGGGGCTTCGGCCGCCTGCGTGGCGGCTGTTGGGCGCCGGAGCTAGGCGTCCGGGCCCTGGCGCATCTGCTTGACCAGGTCCAGGACGACGGCGCGCAGGTCCCCGCCGTGCTCGGCGGCGACCCGGCGCTGCCGCTGGTAGCCGGCGCCGCGCTCGATGATCTTCTCGACGTCGGCCAGTTCGGCGCTGCAGCCCAGCTTCGCCGCCACCGGCTCAAGCCGCTTGAGCGTCTCGCGCAGGTGCTCTGTTACGAGCTGCTCGTTGCCGTCGGCGTCGAGGATGATGATCGCGTCCAGGCCATACCGGGCCGCGCGCCACTTGTTTTCCTGCACATGCCACGGGGGCATCGTGGGAATGGTGCCGCCGTTGTCCAGCGTCGTGGAAAACTCGTCGACGAGGCACTGCGTCAGGGCGGCGATGGCCCCGACTTCCTCGAGCGTGGCCAGGCCGTCGCAGATGCGCATCTCGATGGTGCCGAAGTGCGGGACGGGCCGGATGTCCCAGCGGATCTCCGAGAGCGAATCGATCACGCCGGTGGTGAACATGTCCTGGGCGTACGCCTCGAAGTCCTCCCAGCTGGAGAACTGGAAGGGCAGCCCGGCGGTCGGCAGCTGCTGGAACATCAGCGCCCGCTGGGAGGCGTATCCGGTGTCCTCGCCGCCCCAGAAAGGGCTGGACGCGGAGAGCGCCTGGAAGTGCGGAAAGTAATTGACCAGGCCGTCCAGCACCGGAAGGACCTTGTCCCGGCTGTCGAGTCCGACGTGCACGTGGACGCCGTAAATGACCATCTGCCGGCCCCACCACTGGGTCCGGTCAATGAGCTTGGCGTAGCGTTCCTTGTCCGTGACGGGCTGCAGCTGGGGCGGGCTGAAGGGGTGGCTCCCGGCGCAAAAGATCTCCACACCCATCGGATCGGTCACGTCCCGGACCGCCGCGAGCGAGCTGCTCAGGTCCGCCTTGGCCTCCGCAACAGTGGTGCAGATGCCCGTGACGAGCTCCACGGTGTTCAGCAGCAGCTCCTGCTTGATGTGCGGGTGCTCGTCGTCCTCATTGAGTTCGGGATGCCGGGCAGCGACGCCGCGCAGCACCTGGTTCGCCACGGAGGCCAGCTCACCGGTCTCGGCGTCGACGAGCGCCAGCTCCCATTCCACGCCAAGAGTCGACTGCCTGGATGAAGCGAACTCGATCTTCATGTGGTCCCTTCACTGTTCTGCTGTCGCTGGCCGTGGTCCTGGCGGGGAAATGCGCTGGCGAACATCCTCGGACATGCCTCTGGACATGGCACCGGCGGTGTCACGTGCAATTTCCCACGCACCAGTGCGCCGGCCGGGGGCCGGCAGGGCTACGGGTGGTCCAAGTCTAGTGCAGGGGCGGCCCCGGGACGGTGTCAAAGTTGCCGCTGCTGCGTGAGTGTATTCACAACGTCGCTGGTCAGCGACGGCGCGCGCGGTTGCGCGTTGGGCTGCGGGTGGCCGGAGCGATCCTGGCGTTTAATGGAGCTGTGCCCATTCTGAACAAAGACATGACCCTGTGTATCTCGCTCTCGGCCCGGCCCAGCAACAATGGGACGCGCTTCCACAACCACCTGTACGAACAGCTGGGCCTGAACTGGATCTACAAGGCCTTTGCCCCCACCGACCTCGCCCAGGCGATCGCCGGGGTGCGCGGCCTCGGCATCCGCGGCTGCGCGGTGTCCATGCCTTACAAGGAGGACGTGATCGCCCTCGTTGACGTCATGGACCCGTCGGCGAAGGCCATCGACTCGGTCAACACCATCGTCAACGACGGCGGCCGGCTCACGGCGTACAACACCGACTACACCGCAATCGAGCAGCTCCTGCAGAGCAATGCAGTCCCCACGGACTACTCGGTGCTGGTCCTGGGCTCCGGCGGCATGGCCAAGGCGACCGTGGCCGCGCTCCGGGATGCCGGGTTCAAGGACGTGACCGTCGTGGCCCGCAACGAGGGCTCCGGCCGCGCCCTGGCCGAACAGTACGGCTTCGCCTGGCGCGCGGACCTGGGCTCTGCGGACTCCGGTACCGGCACGGCGGACATGCTCATCAACGTCACCCCCATCGGGATGGCCGGCGGCCCGGACGCCGCCTCGCTGCCCTTCCCGCAGGAGGCCATCGATGCCGCCAAAGTGGTGTTCGACGTCGTCGCGCTCCCGGCCGAGACACCACTGATCAAGGCCGGCCGCGCGGCCGGCAAGACCGTGATCACCGGAGCCGAGGTCGCCACGATCCAGGCGCTCGAGCAGTTCGTGCTGTACACCGGCGTCCGGCCGACCGACGAGCAAATCCGGGCAGCCGAGGAGTTCACGCGGGCCCAGTAGCCCGACAGCCCAGTTGACCGGCCGCTTCGCTGACATCCGGCGGCGGCGGGGCACGGCGCCGCGGGGCACTCGGCCGGTGGGATCCCGCTGGCGCGGCTAGACCGGCTCCACCGAGACGGCCACCCGGTCCTCGCCGATCCTGGTGAGGACCAGGGTGGCGGATTTCTTGTCCTTGTGCTTTGCGCTGCCGCCGGGCAGGAGTTGCTTGCGCAGCTCTTCGGGCGTGACAGCCATACCGCGCTTCTTGATGTCCAGGACCCCGATGCCTTGATCCTTGACCCACGTCTTGAGTGCCTTGACGTTGAACGGCATCACCTCCAGGACCCTGTACGCCTTGGCGAACGGGGTGTCATGCAGCTCCGGGGCGCAGATGTAGGCGATGTGCTCGTCCACGAGGTGCCCGCCCAGCTGGAGCGCGACGTCGGCCACCAGGCCGGCGCGGATCACCGCGCCGTCGGGCTCATACAGGTACCCCTCCACGGGCCCAACGGGCGCCACCGGGCCGGCGCCGAAGTCCTCGCCGCTGGTGAGCTCAGCGGAACCAAGGGGGCCGAGCACGAGGGCCGCGCGCCGCACCCCCGGACGCCGCACTGCGTTGAACCACAGGGCCACCTCGGTCACGTCCCCGCCCACAGAGACCCACTGCGCCTCGCAGCCGGCCGGCACGGAATCGTGCGGCATGCCGGGGCCCATCTTCACGCCGACGGCGCGGCCGGTGCCGGCGAGTGACTCCACGAAGGACAGCGGCGGGGAGAAATCCTCCGGATCCCAGATCCGCTTGGTTCCCGAAGTGGACGTCGTGCGCCGGGCTGGGTCGAGCCAGACGCCGTCGATCCCCTCGAGGGATACCGACGTTGCATCGGAATGGACCACCGTGGCGTTGCGGAACGGGATCAGGTTCATCGTGGCGCAGGCGGCCGTGGCCTCGTCCATTTCCACGGCGGTGACCACCAGGTCCAGGGAGGCCAGGGCCATGGAGTCCGCCCCGAGCCCGCAGCCGAGATCCGCGACGTGGCCGATCCCGGCCTCCGCGAACCGCTGCGCGTGCCGTGCCGCCACCGTGAGCCGGGTGGCCTGCTCCAGACCGGCCTTCGTGAAAATCATCTGCCGGGCGAATTCGCCGAACTTCGCCTCGGCCTTGGTCCGCAGCCGGGACTGGGTGAGCACAGCCGAGACCAGCTCGGGGGAGTGGCCGGCCTTGCGCAGCGACGCCGTGAGGCGGAAGGCCTCGTCCTCGCGGTACGGGCCCAACGACGCCAGCAGCTCCCAGCCCTCGGGGGTGAGGATCGGGGCAATATGTTCCTGCGGTGCGTCAGTCATGGCATCCAGCGTAGTTGAGGTCCGCGGGCGCGCTGTGACCGGACGGCGGGGGCTAGGCTTGATGGCATGGAAGACAGCGGCACAGGCGACAGCATCTCAGCGGACACGGCCGGGCAGGACACGGCCGGCGACGACGACGCCAGGCAGGAGCGCCGGCGGCCGCAGGGACTGGCCCGCTACGCAAAACCGGCGCTGATCGCCGGCGCGGTGATCGCCGTCGTGTCCGTCGCACTTTTGGTGATCATCTTCTTCCTCGATTCCTTCAACGCCACCGTGTATTCCGTCGGCGGCAAGAACGTCCAGGACGCCACGGACGAGGCCCGGGCCATCCGCGAGACCTATGCCGCGGCCCGGCTCGGCGGCATCATCTTCCTCGTCGCCGGCATTCTGCTGGCCGCCGCCGGCGCCGTGCTGTCGTTCCGGCACCGGAATGACGAAGGCCAGAACACGGACGAAGACGACGGCGAGGACGTGGACTTCGACGACCTCGCAGACCAGTAGCCATCGAGTAGGCGCGCGAATAGACGCCGCTGGTGGGCGCGCACCGCACCGCCAAACGGCCAACGCCCACGGGCCACGGGACATGCCCAGCCTCGTGCGCCACGGATGGACATGTCCTCCCCGGCAGCCCGGACCCGTTGGGCATGTCCATCGCTCAGCACGGGCACAGTGCATGATGCCCAAGTGTCCTCTGGCCGCAGCAAAAAATGGGCATGTCCCCTAGGGGGAAATGTTCACCCGGAACGAATTTCTGGCACTCGCCTTGACCGAGTGCTAACCATTTACATAGAGTCGTCATTAGCACTCTCCCTAGGAGGGTGCTAACACATGAAGCGCGTTCCGCCAGGCACGCTGCCGGCACCGCGACGACGGTCTGTGCGCCTTGGCATCACCGCTTCATAGTCCACGAATTTGCTGACGAAAAGGAGAGGTCCGAGTGTCGGTCTCTATTAAGCCTCTTGAGGATCGTATTGTTGTCCGCCCGCTCGAAGCCGAGCAGACCACGGCTTCCGGCCTGGTTATCCCGGACTCCGCGCAGGAGAAGCCGCAGGAAGGCGAGGTTGTTGCAGTAGGCCCCGGCCGCTTCGATGACAACGGCAACCGCGTTCCCGTTGACGTTGCCGTTGGCGACGTCGTCATCTACTCCAAGTACGGTGGAACCGAAGTCAAGACCGGCGGCACCGAGTACCTCGTGCTCTCCGCCCGCGACGTTCTGGCGATCGTCGTAAAGTAACTCTCTTGGACCCCCGCGCAGCCGATCCTTTCGCATTGAATGGATCAGTTGCGCGGGGTTCTGTCTTGAAAGGACAAAACCATGGCAAAGCAGCTTGCGTTTAACGACGCTGCCCGCCGGTCGCTTGAAGCCGGCATCGATAAGCTCGCCAACACCGTCAAGGTCACACTGGGCCCGCGCGGCCGCAACGTCGTACTGGACAAGAAGTGGGGCGCCCCCACGATCACCAACGATGGTGTGACCATCGCCCGTGAAATCGAGCTGGATGACCCCTACGAGAACCTTGGCGCGCAGCTTGCCAAGGAGGTCGCCACCAAGACCAACGACGTTGCCGGCGACGGCACCACCACCGCCACCGTCCTGGCCCAGGCCCTGGTCAAGGAAGGCCTGCGCAACGTAGCGGCAGGCGCCGCACCGGGCGAAATCAAGCGCGGCATCGAGGTTTCGGTCGAGGCCGTCGCCGCCCGCCTGCTGGAGAACGCGCGCCCGGTTGAAGGCACGCAGGTTGCCAACGTTGCCGCAATCTCCGCCCAGAGCGACGAGGTCGGCGAGCTGCTGGCCGAGGCGTTCGGCAAGGTCGGCAAGGATGGTGTGATCACCATCGAGGAGTCCTCCACCACGCAGACCGAGCTGGTCCTGACCGAGGGCATGCAGTTCGACAAGGGCTACCTGTCCCCGTACTTCGTCACTGACGCGGAACGCCAGGAGGCCGTCCTCGAGGACGCCCTGATCCTGATCAACCAGGGCAAGATCTCCTCGGTGCAGGATTTCCTGCCGCTGCTGGAAAAGGCGCTGCAGAGCTCCAAGCCGCTCTTCATCATCGCCGAAGACGTCGAGGGCGAGGCCCTGTCCACGCTGATCGTCAACCGCATCCGCGGCACGCTGAACGTCGTCGCCGTCAAGGCGCCGGGCTTCGGTGACCGCCGCAAGGCCATGCTCCAGGACATCGCGACCCTCACCGGTGCGCAGGTTGTCTCCGCGGAGCTGGGCCTGAGCCTGGACACCGTTGGCCTCGAGGTGCTCGGCACCGCACGCCGCATCACGGTCACCAAGGACAACACCACGATCGTCGACGGCGCCGGTTCGGCCGAGGACGTCGCCGCCCGTGTTGCCCAGTTGCGCGCCGAGCTGACCCGCACCGATTCGGACTGGGACAAGGAAAAGCTGCAGGAACGCCTGGCCAAGCTGGCCGGCGGCATCGGCGTGATCAAGGTCGGCGCCGCCACCGAGGTTGAGCTGAAGGAAAAGAAGCACCGCATCGAGGACGCCGTGTCCTCCACCCGCGCTGCCCTCGAAGAAGGCATCGTGGCCGGCGGCGGCTCCGCCCTCATCCACGCGCTGAAGGCGCTCGACGAGGACGCTGCCGTCCAGGCCCTCGAAGGTGACGCGGCCGCGGCCGTCGGCATCGTCCGCCGCGCCCTGGTCCAGCCGCTGCGCTGGATCGCCCAGAACGCCGGCTTCGACGGCTATGTCGTGGCTGCCAAGGTCGCCGAATCCGCCGTGAACCAGGGCTTCAACGCCAAGTCCGGCGAATACGAAGACCTGATCGCCGCCGGCGTGATCGACCCCGTGAAGGTGACGCGTGCGGCTCTGCGCAACGCGGCCTCCATCGCGGCACTGGTCCTCACCACGGAAACCCTCGTGGTGGAGAAGCCGGCTGACGAAGACGAGCACGCAGGGCACAAGCACTAGGCTCTGCCCGCAGGGGGGACGGTCCGGCATCTGCCGGGCCGTCCCTTTTTCTGTCGAGTCTCTGCTGCCGTCCTGCCGTGTTCGTGGCCGCAAGTTGCCGTGATTCTGGCAGAGTTAACCCGTCAGGTGCCGCTCCAGCGTCCCGGGTTCACTGGAAACTCCCACGTTGGCATGCCTCAATGGGGTTCAGTGGCCGCCGTGACGATTGGCCATCAAAATTACGTTTTGGTAACATGGAGGCTTTGGTTATCTGGTTGAGGGGTAGTTCTATGACACAGCAAGGAACCTTGCCCCGGCCTGCCCGGCACATTGCCGCGACGGGGCACGATCCCGCAGCCAAGTCCGGCCGAAAATCCACCTTCAGGCCCGAAATCCAGGGACTCCGGTCCCTCGCTGTGCTGATGGTCATGAGCTATCACATCTGGCTGGGCCGGGTTTCCGGCGGCGTGGACGTCTTCCTGCTGATCTCGGCCTTCCTTATGACGCTGCAATTCGTGGGCCGGTACGAGCAGGGCCGGTCCATGGCCCTCATCAAACACTGGCTGCACCTTTTCCGGCGCCTCGTCCCTGCCGCCGTCACCGTCCTGGTGGCCATCCTTGCCGCAACTGTCCTCTTCCTGCCCCGGACCCGGTGGATGGAAATCATCAACCAGGGCTGGGCCTCCCTGGGCTATGCCGAGAACTGGCTCCTGCAGACCCAGGCGACAAACTACTACGCCGCGGATCACAGCCAGGCCAGTCCCTTCCAGCATTTCTGGTCCCTTTCGATCCAGGGCCAGGTCTTTATCCTGTGGCCGCTCATTTTTGTGGGGGCCGCGTTCGTCGCCAAGCGCTTCAGGCTCCGCTACCGTGTGCTGCTGTCCTACGTCTTCGCCGTGATCTTCGTTGTTTCGCTGCTCTACTCGATCGTCTTCACCCAGGCGAGCCAAACGGAGGCGTACTTCGACACCTGGGCCCGGCTGTGGGAGTTTGCCCTGGGCACGCTCGTGGCTTTGGCCCTTCCTGCCCTGCGGCTTCCGCGGGGCTGGCGGATCGGGCTTGGCTGGCTGGGCATTGTGGCCATGCTCAGCTGCGGCCTCCTGCTCAACGTCCAGGCTTCCTTTCCCGGGTTTGTGGCGCTCTGGCCCACCCTGGCGGCCGCCTGTGTCATCGCAGCCGGGCAGTCGGGCAGCAAGCTGGGCGTCGACCGGATCCTGAGTTCGAAGCCCTTGGTCCGGCTGGGCGACATTTCGTATGCCCTGTACCTGTGGCACTGGCCGGTTCTGGTCATCTCCCTTGCCGTGATGCACAGGGAAAAAGCGGGTCTGATCACAGGCGCCGTCATCGTCACTGTTTCCCTGGTGCTCGCCTACCTCACCACCCGCTTCATTGAGAAGCCCTGGCGTGAGTGGCAGTGGCCGGAGATGCGGCGGCGCCGCGCCCTCGTTGCCATCGCCGTGGCCGTGGTCACCGCCGCCGTGCCGCTGGCGGGGATTCAGATCCAGCAGCACCTCGAAAGCGAAGCAGTCCTGGCCCAAGCCCCGAAGAACAACCCGGGCGCACTGGCGCTGACGCCGGGCTTTGTGGACCAGGCCGACGCCAACGCCGTCCTGCTCCCCACCCCGCAGACGCTGCCGCAGGACTGGGCCAGCCTCCCTAACTCGTGCTCCGGTGACCTGCAGCCGCAGGACCCGGTCCTTCAGAAGGACTGTTTCCAGAACAATCAATCCGACACCGGAGCGAAAAAGGTCCTCGTGATCGGGGATTCCCACGCACAGCAATGGCTGGGCTCGATTGCTCCCCTCAGCGATGAGAAGGGCTGGCGGCTCTACGCCATGCTCAAGGGTGCCTGCAAGCCCAACATCGCGCCGCAGCACGTCTCGGCGGATTGCGACAATTTCAATGCGGCCGTCGCATCCGAAGTGAAGAACAACCCGCCGGACGCCATCATCATCGTGGGCACTGAGGCAGCGCCGTCGTCGCCACAGGAGACCGTGATCCCGGGCTTCGAAGCCACCGCGAAGGCTTGGACGGACGAGGGCATCAAGGTCGTGGCCCTCCGGGACAATCCGCGTTTTACCTTCAACATGGCAGAGTGCGTAGCGACCAAGGGTGCCGGCGCGCCGGACTGCAGGCCGCGCGAGCAGGGCATGCTTGCGGCAACGAATCCCTTGGCCGCGCTGGATGGCAAGGTGCCGGGCGTCGCGTTCGTTGACATGACTGACCTGATCTGCAATGGCACGGAATGCCCGGGCGCGGTCGGCAACACCTACGTCTACCTGGATGACAACCACCTCAGCCGGAGCTATGCGGCCAGCATGGCCCCCATGTTCAGCCAGAGGCTCCTCGCCGCGACCGGATGGGGCCCCTAAGCTCCACGGTCCCCGGGCCGGCCGGCCGTAGTCCCCGCAGCTCCACGGTCCCCGGGCCCCTAAGCTCCACGGTCCCCGGGCCTGCCGCCGTGGTCCACGCGCCCAACGGCCGCCGTGGGCACCTGCGGCGTCCGTGGGTCAGTGCTGGGAGCGATCCGCCCTGCGCCGCAGCTGGCGGGCGGTGTCCGGTGCCAGCCGCCTGGTCACCAGCCGGTAGAACAGCAGGACCCCGACGGCGGCCACCACGATTCCGAGCAGGTTCAGGAACAGCTGCAGGGCGGAGCCGGCTGCCTTCTGGTACTCGCCCAGGACCAGTGCCACGGCCACGAACCCGGCTGCCGGCACCGTCGTGACGGAGATGAATACCCCGATCAGCGCCGCCGAGCGCCGGCTGATGACCGACAGCATCCCGGCTGTCCCGGCGAGGACGGCGACGATCAGGGAATAAGGGCCGGGGTGGTAGATGAATTCAACTGCTGAACCGTGGTCCAGCGCGTCCGCGGGGAACAGCCCGAGTGGCACGGAGAGCCACGCGGTCAGCGCGGCGGCCAGCATCGCGACGGGAAAACCGACGCCGAGGGCCAGGGCCGCGTCACGTCCGAGCCGCCGCTGGCGCCGGACCAGGGCTACGGCCAGGGCAGCCAGCGGGCCGAACTCCGGGCCCACGGCCATGGCGCCGACGATCGCAATGGTGGAGTCCGTCACGATGCCGATGGCCGCCAGCTGGGTCGCCAGGACCAGGAACGCCAGGAAACTCCACGTCAGGCGCGAATCCTCGCCGGTCTGCCGGGACACCTCGTCCCAGATCACGGCGTCCGCGCCCTCACCTGGAGCCTCCGCCTCCGCCCTGTCGGCGCGGTCCGAGAGCACAAGGTCCGGTGCGATGACCGTAATCGATCCCCGTTGCTGGACATCGAGGGCGTGCAGCTTCTCCACGAGCCCCTCCACGGATTCCCGGGCCAGCAGAACCTCGATGACGTCCCCGGGCGGCGTGACGGAAGAGGCCTTCGCGAGCGCCACTTCCGAGACGCCGACGTGGTTCGTACAACTTTCGAGAACAACTCCGGACAATTCACCCGGAACACAAATGCGCACCTGCACGATCACGTGGCGGCCTCCTCAGACTCCTACCAGCCTAGCTTCCGCCCCGCGGCCGACGGCGCCGCCGCCCCCTGGGTGCGCCGCCGGCCAGGCGTGTGAAGGACACCGCCGGGCCCGTGTGATTGGCAAAGAAAATTACGTTTCGGTAACATTGATGTTTTGGAAACCGGCCTGAAGGGATCTTTGTGTCGAACGAGCGAACCACCGTCACCCCGCCACGGGCGGATGCAGGTTCTCCGGCGACCCGAAAAACAAGCTACCGCCCCGAAGTCCAGGGCCTTCGCGCCCTCGCGGTCCTCATGGTGGTCACGTACCACGTGTGGCTGGGCCGGGTCTCCGGCGGCGTGGACATCTTCCTCCTCATTTCAGCCTTCCTGATGACACTCAGCTTCACGCGGAAAGTCGAAAGCGGCGCGCCGCTGCGGCTGCTCAGCCACTGGCTGCATCTGCTCAAGCGACTGCTGCCCGCCGTCGTCGTGGTGGTTCTCGGCGTCCTCGCCGGCACCTGGGCCATCCTGCCGCAAAGCCGCTGGCCCGACGTCCTTGAACAGGCCTGGGCCTCCCTGCTGTACCGGCAGAACTGGCTCCTGGCGGACAGCGCCGTGGACTACTACGCCCAGGACCATTCGGGCGCGAGCCCGCTCCAGCACTTCTGGTCACTCTCGATCCAGGGCCAGGTGTTCGTGCTCTGGCCGCTCGTCTTTGCCGGCACCGCACTTCTTTCCCGCCTGCTCCGCCGCCGGACCGGCCAGGACCACGTCCTGCTGCGTTACCGCTCCCTGCTGGCCGCGGCCTTCGGCGCCATCTTCGCAGTGTCCCTGGCCTACTCGATCCAGCAGACCGCAACGAACCAGGCCCACGCCTACTTCGATACCGGAGCCCGGCTCTGGGAGTTCGCGCTCGGCTCGCTCCTGGCCCTCGCCCTGCCGTACCTGAAACCGGGCAGGGTCCTGCGCGTCGTCCTGGGCTGGGCCGGCCTCGTGGCCATGCTCTCCTGCGGGCTCCTGCTGACCGTGGACCGATCGTTCCCCGGATTCATCGCGCTGTGGCCCACGCTGGCCGCCGCCGCGATCATCACCGCCGGTCAGAGCGGCAGCCGCTTCGGCGTCGACCGTCTCCTGAGCTGGAAACCCCTGGTGGCGCTGGGGGATAACTCCTATGCGCTCTACCTCTGGCACTGGCCGCTGCTGGTCCTGGCCCTCGCCGGGGCGGGCATCACGGCGCCCAACCTGTTCCAGGGGCTGTGCATCGTTGCCGCGTCCCTCGTTTTGGCCGTGCTCACCACCCGTTTCGTCGAGAAGCCGCTGCGCGAATGGCACTGGCCCAAGCGCCGCGTCTGGCGCACCGCCGTCGTGATTGCCGCCTGTGGTGCCCTGCTGGCGGGTCCCGTCGCCGTGTGGCAGAGCCAGCTCCTGGCCGACGAAGCCGAGGCGGCGTCCCAGCCCAAGGAACTGACCCCCGGCGCGGCCGCCCTGGCACCGGAAAACGCCGGCAAGCCCACGCCGGAAGCCAAGATCATCCCCGCGCCGGCGGCGATGAAGAACGAGTGGGCGGACATCGACGGGCTGTGCACGGACGCCAACGTCCCCAGCGACCCCCTGCTTCAGGGCTGCCTGCAGAACAACAAGCCGGACAAGGTCACCAAACGGATCGTGGTGCTCGGTGACTCCCATGCCCAGCAGTACATGGCGGCGCTGGGCCCCATCGCGAAAAGCCACGGCTGGGAAGTTGTCACGCTTCTGAAGGGCAACTGCCGCTTCGGCGGGGAGTCCCCGGAGCGGGACGCGGACTGCAACGCCTTCAACCGGGCCGGCGCGCAGTACGTCCTGGACCACCGCCCCGACGCCGTTTTCACGGTTGCGTCCCTGACTCACAAGGAAGCGCCGTTCGAGACCGAAGTGCCTGAGTACCTGGCGGGCATCAAGCCGTTCACCGACGCCGGCATGGACGTGGTGGGCATCCGCGACAACCCCCGCTTCACCATCAATATGCCCGAGTGCGTCCAGAAGAACGGCCCGGATGCCTCGGAGTGCAATGTGCCGGAGCAGGAATCGCTCGCGGGGTCTTCGCCGCTGGACGCGTACCGCGGCCAGGTGCCCAGGCTGCACCTCATGGACATGAGCGATTTCATCTGCGCCAACGGAACATGCCCCGCGGTGGTCGGCAACGTGTACGTCTACAAGGACGACAACCACCTGACCAAGACGTACGTCCAGACCATGATCCCCATGTTCGAACGGCGGCTGCTCGCCGCCACCGGCTGGAAGTAGTCCGACGCCGACCGGCCGGGAGCAGGCCCGGCCGGACGGGGGAGCCGGGGGAGCCGTCCGGCATGGGGCGGCTCACATTGAAACCGGACATTACCGCCCGGAATATGGCTATCGCCGCCAAGGTTCTACTATTTATTGAGGACTTCTGCACGAATCATCTGCACGAACCTTCTGCATGACCTTCTGCACAGGCCAGACCCGTAATGACGGGCTGGTCATCTGTTGCAACCCCTACCCGTGAACCCGTAACCCAAGGTAAGAGGCGCACTCATGACCCAGCCCGAACACGATCCCTTCGGCTTCATCGGCCTGACGTACGACGACGTCCTGCTCCTGCCCGGCCACACCGACGTGATCCCCTCGGAAGCGGACACGTCGTCCCGGATCTCCAAGCGCATCACGGTCCAGACCCCGCTGCTCTCCGCCGCGATGGACACCGTCACGGAGTCACGGATGGCCATCGCCATGGCCCGCCAGGGCGGTCTCGGCGTCGTGCACCGCAACCTCTCCATCGCCGACCAGGCCGACCAGGTGGACCGGGTCAAGCGCAGCGAATCCGGCATGATCACCAACCCCCTGACCATCGGCCCCGAGGCCACGCTGGCCGAGCTGGACGAAATCTGCGCACGCTACCGCGTTTCCGGCCTGCCGGTCGTGGACGAGGGCAACAGGCTGCTGGGCATCGTCACGAACCGCGACACCCGCTTCGTGCCCGAATCCGATTTCCCGCTGCGGCTGGTCAGCGATGTCATGACCAAGATGCCGCTCGTGACCGGACACGTCGGCATCAGCCGCGAGGAAGCCTCGCACAAGCTGGCCACGAACAAGATAGAGAAGCTCCCGCTCGTTGACGAGCAGGGCCGGCTCAAGGGCCTGATCACCACGAAGGACTTCACCAAGGCCGAGCAGTACCCGCTCGCCACCAAGGACGACGAAGGCCGCCTGCGCGTCGGCGCGGCGATCGGCTTCTTCGGCGACGGCTGGGAACGCGCCATGGCGCTGATCGACGCCGGTGTGGATGCCCTCTTCGTGGACACCGCGAACGGCCACTCCCAGGGTGTGCTGGAAATGATCCGCCGGCTCAAGTCCGATCCCGTTGCCGCGCACGTGGACATCATCGGCGGCCAGGCCGCCACCCGCGAAGGCGCCCAGGCCCTGATCGACGCCGGTGCCGACGGCATCAAGGTCGGCGTCGGTCCCGGGTCCATCTGCACCACCCGTGTGGTGGCCGGCGTCGGCGTCCCGCAGATCACGGCCATTTACGAGTCGGCGAAGGCCGCCATCCCGGCCGGCGTGCCGCTGATCGCCGACGGCGGCCTGCAGTACTCCGGTGACATCGGCAAGGCGCTCGTCGCCGGCGCCGACACCGTGATGCTCGGTTCCCTCCTGGCCGGTTGCGACGAATCCCCGGGCGACCTGATTTTCGTCAACGGCAAGCAGTTCAAGAGCTACCGCGGCATGGGGTCCCTCGGCGCCATGCAGACCCGCGGCAAGAACACCTCGTACTCCAAGGACCGCTACTTCCAGGCCGACGTCTCCGGCGATGACAAGCTCATCCCGGAAGGCATCGAGGGCCGGGTCGCGTACCGCGGTCCGCTGTCGTCGGTGGCGTACCAGCTGGTCGGCGGGCTCCGCCAGACCATGTTCTACACCGGCGCACCGACCGTGGCGGAGCTGAAGGCGCGCGGCAAGTTCGTCCGCATCACCGCGGCCGGGCTCAAGGAGTCGCACCCGCACGACATCCAGATGACGGTCGAAGCCCCGAACTACGGGTCACGCTAAGACCCGCCGCCCTTAAACCGGGTGAGCCCGCCGAAACCACAGTTTCGGCGGGCTCACCCGGTTTAAGGGCGCCCCGAATCCCGGCGGCATGACCCCACCCAACTAGCTCGCAGCAGGGGCCGTTTTGGCGGCTCATAACGCCCCCTGCTGCGAGCTAGTTGGGCAGGGGGAGTGTCCTAGGCTGGAGGCATGTCCGAACTCCTGCCGGCACGCGCGCCCAAACGCAAGCTCGCGCTCAAGCCCTACGCCCGCGCCGTGGCACAAGTGCTGCGGGTGAGCTTCCGGGCCTCGCCAGCCGCCGTCGTCATGAAGGTCCTGGGCTCGCTGATCTCGGCACTGCTGCCGCTGGTCACGACGTACTTCGCCGCCCTGACCACCACGGCGCTGGCCGCCGCCTACGCGGGCGACGCCGACGCCGGCGCGCAGGCCGTCGTGTACGTCATCATCACCGCGGCACTCGGGCTCTTCTGGGGATCGTTCAGCAGCGTGGACCGCTACATCCAGCAGCTCATGAGTTTCCGGGTCGGCGCGATCGTCGGTGACCTGATGTACGAGCGCTTCCTGACCCTGGACTTCTGGCGCTACGACGACAAAGAAACCGTGGACCTGTACGACCGGGCGAAGCGTTTCTCCGACTCCTACGCCCGCGTCCTGGACCGGATCGCCGCGATTTTCACCCAGCTCGTCTCCGTGCTGCTGGCGATCGGCGCGCTGCTGCTGGTCAGCTGGTGGATCGCCGTGATCGTCCTGGTTGCGATCGTCCCCAGCGTCTACCTGCAGTTCAAGCTCTCCCGCGAACAGATCGCGCACTGGAACACCCAGGTCGATTCGCGCCGGCAGCGCAGGATGATCGAAACCAACCTCCTGCGGCCGCAGCACATCGCCGAGATGCGGCTTTACGGGATTGTCGGCTACCTGATGGGCCTGCGCTCCCGCCTGCGGGACGCCGATGAAAAGCGCCGGCTGGACTTCCAGAAGCGCTACATCCCCAAACAGCTCGCGGCCGATGCCCTGCAGTACGGCGCCGAGGTGGTCTCGCTGATCTGGGTGGTGGGCCAGATCATCGCCCGGGCCCAGCCGGTGGGGCAGTTCCTCTATGTCCAGCAGATTGTCAGCCGCGCCCTCTCGACCGCCAACAGCCTCGTCTCCTCACTGAGCTCAATCGACGAGGACCTGGCGAACCTCACGGACTACGAGCTCTTCATGGCCCTGCCCGTGCCGTCCGGCCACGCGCCGCCGCTGCTGCAGGCGCCGAAGACGGTGGAACTGCGGGACATCCGCTTCACCTACACCGGCAGCGAACTGGAGGTGATCCGCGGCATTTCGATGACCATCAGGCAGGGCCAGCACATCGCGATCGTGGGGGAGAACGGCGCCGGCAAGTCCACCCTGATCCGTATCCTGGCCGGGCTGTACCGTCCCGACTCCGGGCAGGTGCTGCTCGACGGCGTGGACCTCGCCGCCGTCGACGTCACCTCCTGGCACCGGCACCTGGCGGTGCTCAGCCAGGAGTTCCTGAAGTATGAATTCGCCACCGCGGCGGAAAACATCTTCTTGGGCGACGTCGATTCGCCCCGCGACGACGGACGGGTCCGGCGCTCCGCCGCGGATGCCGAGGCCCTCGAATTCATCAACAAACTGCCCAACGGCCTGGACAACCACGTCAGCAACTGGATGGAGGACCCGCGCGGGCGGAAGGGCTCCGGCCTTTCCGGCGGGCAGTGGCAGCGGCTGGCGATGGCCCGGAACTTCTACCGCGGCGCATCGTTCATGGTGATGGACGAGCCGACGTCGGCCATCGACGCGCTGGCGGAACACCGGATCTTCACGCGGCTCTTCGCTGACCGCAGCAGCACCATCATCGCCATCAGCCACCGCCTGGCCACGATCGAGAAGGCCGATGTGGTCTACATGCTCGAGGAAGGCCGCATCGTGGAACAAGGCACCCACAGGGAACTTGTGGCGCGCCGCGGCCGGTACTTCCGGATGTTCGAGTCCCAGCTCACCGTCCCGGACACCGAGAACGTCAGCGGCGAGTAAGCGGAGCGCCCTCGATGGTCGTCCGCACCCGGGCCAGGCTGGGTTCGGGCGGGACGCTGCTGAAGCCGAAGCTGACGGCGGGGCGGATGGCGGTGAGCGGGCCGGCGTCGGCGCCGTCCCAGCTGACGGTCGCGGAGTCGATGCGGTGCAGATCGGTGACCCCGTAGTATTCCCGCCGGCCGCCCTTGGCCGTGCCCGCAGTGCGCACGCCGGGGATGATTCTGCCCGCAATGGGGTTGACTGCACGCAGCCAGCGCGGATGCACCGCCAGAGCCCGGGGGACCAGCCGCGCCACTGCGCCCAGCCGGGTGCGGGACCCGAGCCGGGCGCGGATCCGCAGCGGCCCGGCGTCGACGGCGAGCTGCCCCGCCCCATGCTCTGATGCCAGGGGCACGATGCAGGTCTCGTCGAAGTTATAGACCGCGCTGATGAAGCCGGCGGCCTCGACGCTCGGTGCCAGCAGGATCCGGTGGCCGGAGGGCAGCTGGACCATCGCGTCGGTGAAGGACCCGAACGGGGACTGCGTCCACAGGCCCACCACCGTGCGCAGGCCCGATCCCGTGCCGAGTCCGGCAATGTGTCCGTCGAAGATCCAACGCTGTCCGTTACGCCAAAGCATGACGCCACAGTACGCCGAAGCGGCGCCCCGCGTCCGCTGGGATAACCTAGAGCAGTGACTTACGAGATTGAGATTGGCCGTGGCAAGCGTGGGCGTCGTGCCTACTCCCTGGATGACATTGCGATCGTCCCCAACCGGCGCACCCGTGACCCCAAGGACGTCTCCGTCTCCTGGCAGATCGATGCCTACAAGTTCGACATGCCGGTCATCGCGGCGCCGATGGATTCGGCCATGTCGCCGGAGACCGTCATCGCCCTGGGCCGCCTCGGCGGACTCGGTGTGCTCGACCTCGAAGGCCTGTGGACCCGGTACGAGAACCCGCAGTCCGTACTGGACGAAATCGCGGGCCTCGCTGACGAGACCAACAGCCCGGCCGTCACCCGGCGCATGCAGGAGCTCTACCAGGCGCCGATCCAGCCTGAGCTGATCACCTCCCGCCTCGCCGAGATCCGCGCCGCCGGCGTCACGGTGGCCGGCTCCCTGACCCCGCAGCGCACGCAGGAACACTACAAGACCGTGGTGGCCGCCGGCGTCGACATCTTCGTCATCCGCGGGACCACTGTCTCGGCCGAGCACGTCTCCAAGGACCACGAGCCGCTGAACCTCAAGCAGTTCATCTACGAACTCGACGTCCCCGTGATCGTCGGCGGGGCGGCCGGCTACACCCCGGCCCTGCACCTGATGCGCACCGGCGCCGCCGGCGTGCTGGTCGGCTTCGGCGGCGGAGCCACCACCACCACCCGGCGCGCCCTGGGCATCCACTCGCCCATGGCCTCCGCGATCTCCGACGTCGCGGCGGCCCGCCGGGACTACATGGACGAGTCCGGCGGACGCTACGTCCATGTGATCGCCGACGGCGGCATGGGCTCCTCCGGCGACATCGTCAAAGCCATCGCCATGGGCGCCGACGCCGTGATGCTGGGCAGCGCCCTGGCCCGCGCCGACGAAGCCCCCGGCAAGGGCTGGCACTGGGGCCAGGAAGCCCACCACCTCGAACTGCCCCGCGGCGACAGGGTCAACGTGGGAACGGTCGGGCCGCTCGAAGAGGTTCTGTTCGGGCCCGGCCACCACACCAACGGCACCTCCAACCTCGTCGGCGCGCTGCGCCGTTCAATGGCTACCACCGGCTACTCGGACCTGAAGGAATTCCAGCGCGTCGACGTCGTCGTCTCGCCGTACGCCGGCAACTGAAACCGCGCGCGGGCCGTTGAGGGCCCTGCCCATCCGGGAAACTTGGACGTAGTCTGGTGCCCTACGAGGTTTGATCCGGATGGAGGCGTGACATGAACAGTTTTCCCGGCGGTTCTGCCGAGGCCGGAGGTGCCCTCGGGCCAACGGCTCGCGAGGCTTCAATCACTGTGCTCAGGGGCAGCACCGCCCCCGGCAAAGAGCTCGACATCCTGATCGTGGGCGGAGGCATCGTGGGTGCCGGCGCCGCCCTCGACGCCGTGACCCGCGGGCTCAGTGTCGGCATCGTCGAGGCGAACGACTGGGCTGCGGGGACGTCGTCGCGGTCCTCGAAGCTCATCCACGGTGGCCTCCGGTACCTCGAAATGCTCGACTTCGGCCTGGTCAAAGAGGCACTGCATGAGCGCGGCCTCATTCTCTCCGTCCTGGCGCCGCACCTGGCCCGGCCGGTCCCGTTCCTGTACCCGCTCCACAAACCGTTCCTGGAGCGGCCCTATGTCGGCGCCGGAATCGCCCTGTACGACGCGATGTCCATCACCGGCGGGCACAGCCGCGGCGTCCCCTTCCACAAGCACCTGTCCCGGCGAGGGACCCTGCGGGCCGCCCCCAGCCTCAAGGACGACGCCTTCGTCGGATCCATCCGCTACTACGACGGCCAGGTCGACGACGCCAAGTACGTCGCCAACCTCGTGCGGACCGCGGCGCACTACGGCGCCCACGCGGTCAACCAGATGTCGGTTGTGGACTTCGTGCGCGAGGGCGAGCGCGTGGTCGGCGCCAAGGTGGTCAATCACGAGGACGGCTCCAGCTTCAAAATCCGCGCCAAGCAGGTCATCAACGCCACCGGGGTCTGGACGGACGAGACCCAGGCCATGGTGACAGACCGCGGGCAGCTCAAGGTGCGGGCGTCCAAGGGCATCCACCTCGTGGTGCCCCGCGACCGGATCCAGTCCACGGTGGGGCTGATCCTGCGGACCGAGAAATCCGTGCTCTTCGTGATCCCCTGGGGCAGGCACTGGATCATCGGGACCACTGACACCGACTGGCACCTCGACAAGGCCCACCCCGCGGCCTCCAGCAAGGACATCGACTACCTGCTCGAGCACGTCAACAAGGTCCTCAAGCGCCCGCTGACCCGCGAGGACGTCGAGGGCGTCTACGCGGGGCTGCGGCCGCTGCTGGCCGGCGAAAGCGATTCCACCGCGAAGCTCTCCCGCGAACACGTGGTGGCCCACCCCGTGCCGGGTCTCGTGGTGGTGGCGGGCGGTAAATGGACCACCTACCGGGTCATGGCCAAGGACGCCGTCGACGAGGCGACGCGCAGCATGGACGAGCGTGTCCCGGCCAGCTGCACGGAATCCGTCCCGTTGCTGGGGGCGAGCGGTTTCAAGGCCGCGTGGAACCAGCGGAACCGGATGGCGGAGGAGACCGGCGTCCACGTTGCCCGGATCGAACACCTTCTCAACCGCTACGGTGCCATGACGCCGGAGGTCCTGGCGCTCATCGCCGACAGCCCGGAACTGGCCGAGCCGTTGCCGGGCGCTGACGACTACCTGGCCGCCGAAGCCGTCTACGCGGCCACGCACGAGGGCGCCCGGCACGTCCAGGACGTCCTGACCCGCCGCACCCGGATTTCGATTGAGGCGTGGGACCGCGGTGTGTCCGCCGCTCCGGTAGTCGCTAAACTAATGGGAGACGTTCTCGGCTGGAGTGATGCGCAGCGCGAGGGCGAAATCAAGCACTATCTGGCCCGGGTTGATGCCGAGCGCCTGAGCCAACAGCAGCCGGACGACGAATCCGCCGACGCCGCACGGCTGGGCGTGGAGGACATCGTGCCCCTGCGCTAAGACTCAGCGCCGGCCGGCAGTGCAGGATTGCAACGCTAGTCATTGGACTGCCGGCCGGCGTCACTGACGCCACTTCGAAGGGACATCTCTTGGCGGAACCACTGGACCGGTACGACGCCGAGCTCACCACACCCGAGATGGTGATCCTCGAAATGGATGCCACGGACAAGCTCGACGCCACTGCCCAGCTCGCTGAACGCATGCATGCTGCCGGACGAATCTCCGATCTCGAGGGCTTCCTCAAGCAGGTCAATGCCCGGGAGCACCAGCTCGCAACCGGCCTGCCCGGCGGTGTCGGCCTGCCGCACGCCCGCAGCGAGCTCGTGTCACAGACATCCATCGCGGTCGGCATCACGAAGTACGGCAGGGCGCTGGACTTCGGCGCGGCCGACGGCCCGGCCACGGTGATTCTGCTCATCGCCACCCCGGCGAGCTCCTTTTCCGATCACCTCGAAGTGCTCGCGACGCTGGCACGCTCACTGTCGAAAGAGTCCTTCCGCGAATCGCTCCGCCGCGCCTACGACGCCGAAGTGATCGCCGAACTGATCAATTCCAGCCTGGTGTTCTTCGACCACTAAGATTGGGGCAGGCCCTATCGTGTCGACTCCGTCGCCACGTAGGGACCCGGCTGCCCCACTCTAGGGGCAGGCCCTTTCGTGTCGACTCCGTCGCCACGTAGGGACCCGGCTGCCCCACTCTCGATGGCCCGTTTCGCTGTTCTACACAGGGACGAAGTACCTTTAAGGGGTGCTGAAAACTGCCCTCAAACCCCGCTGGATCGCAGGACTCGTGTTCGCGATCGCCATTTCCGGGGTCTTTGTGCTGCTCAGCCAGTGGCAGTTCGGCCGTTCAACGCAGGCCGAAGCCCCGGTCTCCACCACAACGGAGCAAACGCGGCAGCTGACCTCGGTCCTGCAGCCGGGTGGGTTCTTCCCCGGATCCGTGGCTGACCAGATGGTCTCCGCCACCGGCAGCTACGACCCCCAGAAGCAGGTCCTCGTCCCCGGCCGGCTCAATGACGGGGCGAAGGGCTACTGGATCGTGTCGGCCTTCGCCGTCAAGGATGCCCCGGCCCTGAAAGGCGGCGGGGCCACACCGCAGACCTGGATTCCGGTCGCACGCGGATGGGTGGCGGATCCCGCGGACGCCGTGGCGCCGCCGTCGGGCACCATCGAACTGACCGGGCGGCTGTTGCCGTCCGAGTCCCCGCTGCCGCGGACGGATCCCGGACCCGGCCGCGCCAGCGCCGTCTCGGTTGCCGAACTCATCAACGACTGGAACGTCAGCAGCTACCCGGGCTTTGTCGCAGCGACCACCGAACTGGCCGGCGGCACCGACGTCGGGGCCGCGGCCGCAGGCGGCGACGTCAAACCCCTCCGGATCGGCCCGCAGCCGCCCGCGCAGCAGGTCAACTGGCTCAACCTCTTTTATTCCGTGGAATGGGTGGTCTTCGCTGGTTTCGCGTTGTTCATCTGGTGGCGGCTCGTCAAGGACGACTACCGCCGCGACCTCGAAGACGCGCTCGACGAGGAAACGGCCGGCGAAGAGCCCCCAACCGACCGCCACGCGGCCCACCACCAGGCGGCCCACCACAACGCGGCCCACCATAACGCGGCCCAAGCGCCCGCCGAATCCCATCCCACAGCCCCCCAACCCACAGACCCGAGAGTGCAATCATGATCGAGCCCCAGCCCGCCATCCAGCCGCAGTCCACCAACGGCACGGGGAAAGCCGGGAAGAAGCGCCGCTTCGGCGGCACCGAGGCCCAAATCCGGTCCGCCCTGAAGTTCTACAAGGTGCTCGCCTACCTGACGGGCACGATGCTGCTGCTGCTCTGCGCCGAACTGATCGCCCGGTACGGCTTCGGTCAGTACCTCTTCGCCGGCGGCACCAACGCCGTCACCGGCCAGCCGTTCGGCCTCGGATTCGCAGACGCCGAGCCGCCAGGGGTGATCGGGGGCGTCAACCTCTCCATCACGGTCCTGATCGTGCACGGCTGGATGTACGTCGTGTACCTGATTTCCAACTTCCGGCTGTGGTCGCTCATGCGCTGGCCGTTCACCAAGCTGGTGGTTATGGCCCTCGGTGGCGTCGTGCCGTTCCTGTCCTTCTTCGTCGAGAAGAAGTTCCACGCCGAGGTCGAGGCCGAACTCGCAGCAAACCCGCAGGCGCCCCAGCGGTACTGAACCCCTCCTGGCCCGGCGCCCTTCCTGATCCGTCCTGATCAGTCCTTCCGGGTCAGCGACTCGACGCCGGCGGCCGCCGGCGGGCATGTGAGTTCGCTTACCTCGGCCCGCGATTCGGGCCCGCACCGGCTTCTCAATGTGCGGGCGGGCAGCGGCGCAAAGTAGGCTAGTGGGGTGACTACTCCCACTGCATCCCAGACGTCCCACAGGCCGGTTCTGGTTGTTGACTACGGTGCCCAGTACGCGCAGCTGATTGCCCGCCGCGTCCGGGAAGCGAATGTGTATTCGGAAGTGGTTCCGCATACGTACAGCACCGAGCAGCTGCTGGCCAAGAATCCCGCCGCGATCATCCTCTCGGGAGGGCCCTCGAGCGTCTACGCCGACGGCGCCCCCAGCGTCGGTGCCGACCTCTTCGAGGCCGGCGTCCCGGTCTTCGGCATCTGCTACGGCTTCCAGGCCATGGCCAACGCCCTCGGCGGCAAGGTGGCCCAGACGGGCCTGCGCGAATACGGCGCCACCGAGACCACCACCCTCGGCGAGGGCCGCTCCATCCTGGCCGGCATGCCCCAGCACCAGAGCACCTGGATGAGCCACGGCGACTCCGTCCACGAAGCCCCCGAGGGCTTTGAGGTCCTGGCGACGACGGCGGGCGCCGACGTCGCGGCCTTCGCCAATGAGGACAAGCGCCTCTACGGCGTCCAGTGGCACCCCGAGGTCAAGCACTCGGCCTACGGCCAGCAGGTCCTGGAAAACTTCCTCTTCAAGGGCGCCGGGCTGGAACCGAACTGGACCACCGGCAACATTCTGGAAGAGCAGGTCCAGCGGATCCGTGACCAGATCGGCGACGCCAGGGTCATCTGCGGCCTCTCCGGCGGCGTCGACTCGGCTGTGGCCGCCGCCCTGGTACAGCGCGCCGTCGGCGACCAGCTGACCTGCGTCTTCGTGGACCACGGGCTGTTGCGCGAGGGCGAAGCCGAACAGGTCGAACGCGACTTCGTGGCCGCCACCGGCGTCAAGCTCTACGTCGCCAACGAGCAGGAGCGCTTCCTGAGCGCCCTAGCCGGCGTCAGCGATCCCGAGACCAAACGCAAGATCATCGGCCGCGAATTCATCCGCGCCTTCGAGGAAGCCGAACTGGCGATCATCGCCGAGGCAGCGGCGCACGGGGAAAAGATCAAGTTCCTCGTCCAGGGCACCCTGTACCCCGACGTCGTCGAATCCGGCGGCGGCGAGGGTGCGGCCAACATCAAGAGCCACCACAACGTGGGCGGGCTCCCCGAGGACCTGCAGTTTGAACTGGTTGAACCACTGCGCGCCCTGTTCAAGGACGAGGTCCGCGCGGTCGGTGCCCAGCTCGGCCTGCCGCAGGAAATCGTCGGACGCCAGCCGTTCCCCGGCCCGGGCCTCGGCATCCGGATTGTTGGCGATGTCACCAAGGAACGCCTGGACCTGCTCCGCAAGGCCGACGCGATCGCCCGCGCCGAGCTGACCGCGGCCGGACTGGATGACGAAGTGTGGCAGATGCCCGTGGTGCTGCTGGCGGACGTCCGCAGCGTGGGCGTCCAGGGCGACGGCCGCACTTACGGACACCCGATTGTCCTGCGCCCCGTGTCCTCCGAGGACGCCATGACCGCCGACTGGTCGCGGCTGCCCTACGATCTCCTGGCCCGGATTTCCAACCGGATCACCAACGAGGTGGAAGGCGTCAACCGCGTGGTGCTGGATGTGACCAGCAAGCCGCCGGGAACCATCGAGTGGGAATAGCAATCTGAGTGGCCGGCCTTTCGAGGCCGGCCATTTCATTTTGTTCCTGACAATGTTTCTGACAATTCAGCCTGAATTTCGCACCGCCCAGTGTTGCGGCCCCGCACCTGCGGGGGATTCGGGCTACCCTCGAAAGCATGCCGGTATGGTCCAAGGCGTCCCGCGCGAGCCTGGCAACCGCGAGCACACAAGATGCGGCCAGGGAAAGCGCGGACGCAACACAGACGAGCGTTGATACGACGAACCCGCCAGAGTCGAGCCCGCCGCGGTCCGGCACAGAGAAGTCGAGCACAGAAAAGAAGGCAGAAGTGTCAGTTGGTCAAGGCCACCCCGAGGGCTCCGAGGAGTTCAGGAAATGGCTGTCGGGGCTCAAGCCCGTCACCGGTGCAGATACCATGCTGCGCTTCACCAAGACGCCCGAAGGCTCAATTGACCTGACTCATGCCCATCCCTCGGGGCTCGCCCAGCTGATGGCAGGGCGGCGTACCCGGCTCTCGACCCTGATCCGCGACCGCCAGCAATTCGTTGTCGCGGCCCGGGCATCGCGCAACCTGCGCTCCAAGATTTTCGAACTCGCCAATGACCGCGGCATCGACGCGGGGTATTTCTCCGCCGGCACGGTCGTCTGGACGTCCGCCGTCGGCGGTAAGCCGCAACGGATCTCGGCCCCGGTCATGCTCACCGCCATATCCCTCACGGTGCGCCCTGGGGAGGACGACTATGAGTTGCAGCTCACCGAACAGGCGCAGATCAACCCGGCGCTGGTCCGGCACCTCAAGACCGTCCACGGGATCGTTTTCGACGTCAACGCGGTGACGAGGATGGCGTACAGCACGGCCCGTTACGACCCGCAGCCCGTTCTGGACCGCCTGGGCACCCTGGTCCAGCCGATTCACGGCGCGGAGGTCGAACACAACCTGCTCGTCTCCACGTTCGCCGACCTCTCCGGCAACCTCGATGATCCGTGGATCAACCAGAACAACCCCCTGGTCACCGCGCTGGCTCGGTCCGGTTCCGGCGAACTGGTCGACGTGCCTGCTCTGGAACCCGGCCGCTTCCCCAGCACGGACGACCGTGACCCCGCGGACGAGCTTCTGCTGCTCGACGCCGACACGGACCAGCAGTATGTGGTCGACGCCGTCCGGGCGGGCGACTCGCTGGTGGTCAGCAGCCCGCCGGGCACGGGCCAGACCCAGACAGTCATCAACACCATCGGCGCCCTGGTGGACGAGGGCAAGTCCGTCCTGGTGGTTGGTGACAGGCGGGCCAGCCTCGCCGAGATCTCCGGGCAGCTGGATGGCCTTGGCCTGGATTCGGTCCTCTTGCAGCTGACGGGCAGCGCCAGCCCGCTGCAGCTGAAGGGCCAGCTGGTCCGGGCGATTGTCCGCAACGAGAAGTCGCTGCAGCCGCAACTGAGCAACCTTCACGCCACCCTGACCGGGCACCGCCACGCCCTCATGGACCACGTAGCCTCCCTGCACAACGTCCGGGCGCGCTGGGGTTGCTCGCCGTATGAGGCCATGCAGTCCCTTGCAGAGCTGACCTCCATCCAGCCGGCACCGGCGACGACCGTCCGGCTCAAGCGCAGCGTGCTGGACAATATCCGGGACCGGGAGGAGCTCGCAGGCCGGCTCCGCCGCGCCGCCGAGCTCGGCAGCTTCAGCCGCGCGTCGACCACCAGCCCCTGGCACGGCGCGCGCCTGCTGACCCGCAAGGAGACGCAGGAAGCGCAGGGCGTTGCCCAGTCCGTTTCGGAAAAACTCCCGTTGCTGCGCGGGCGCATGGATGCCGTGGCGGAACACGCAGAGATCCGGCTCGGCCGGACCTTCGCCGAATGGGGCGAGCAGATCGAACTTCTCGTGGCCGTCCGCGAAAGTCTGGACAAGTTCACTCCCGACATCTTTGACCGGCCCGTCCACGACCTGATCTCGGCCACCGCGTCCTCCGCCTGGCGCAGGGAACGCGGGATCGAAATGCCGTCCATGCAGCGCTCACGCCTGCGCAGGGTGGCCAAGGAGTACGTCCGGCCCGGCGTGCACATCGCGGACCTGCACAGCTCCCTGGTCCTCGTGCAGGAACAGCGCGCCGCCTGGTCCGGCTACGCGACCACGCAGCGGCACCCGGCCGTGCCGTCCGGGCTGGCTGAAATCAGCGGCCTTTACCGGGAGCTCGCAGCGGAACTGGCTGAACTGGGCCTGGCTGTCAAGCACACCGCTGCCGGCGGCGACTTGGACCGCGCACCCTACGACGAACTCCTGCCCCGGGTGCGGCGGCTCGTCGCCGACACCGCGACCCTTGAAACCCTTCCGGAGCGCACGCTGCTCGTCGAAAGCATGCGAGAGCACGGCCTGGGCGAGCTTCTCGCCGACCTTGCCGAGCGCGAGGTCCCGGAGGGGTCGGTGACCGCCGAACTTGAGCTGGCCTGGTGGCAGTCGGCCCTGGAGGCCATGATCAGCGGCGATGACTACCTCGCCATGTCCGACGGCGACGCCCTGCGCCAGCTTGAGGCGGAGTACCGACTGGCGGACAACGCCCATATCGCCAGCGGCGCTGCCCGGCTGCGCTGGAACCTGTCCGAGCGCTGGCGCACTGCCATCTCGGCGTACCCCCGCCAGGCCGAGCTGTTGCGCAGCCTGCTGAAGGACGGCCGGGTGACCCTGGCCGCCTTGAGCGGCCAGGCGCAGGAGCTGCTGCCCACACTGGTACCGGTGTGGTCCGTCAGCCCCTACCTCATGACGGGTCTGCTGCCGATCGAGCAGACCTTCGATGCCGTCGTGATCCTCGACGCCGAGACGACCTCGTTGCAGGCCGTCCTCCCGGCGATCGCCCGGTCCCGGCAGGTCATCGCCTTCGGCGACGAACAGATCGCCAGCCCCCGGACCTTTACCGTGGGCGTCGAACGGCTCGCCGCGGGGGAGAGCTCCTACCAAAGCGTTGAGAGCTCGTACCGGGCACTCTCTGCCGTGCTTCCGGTCTGGAACCTGAGGACCGTGTACCGTGCGGTCGATGAAGACCTGGTGCGCCAGCTCAGCAAGAGTTTTTACGGCGGGGAACTCACCCGCCTCCCGGAGGGCCAATCTGCCACAGGGCTGGACCGTACCCTCAGCGTGGAGTACCTCCCCGACGGCACGGGGCTGCCCAGCGCTGACCACGACGGCGTCGAATCGGTTGTTGCCGAGGTCAACCGCGCGGTGGAGCTGGTCTTCGAGCACGCCCGGCTCCGCCCCCGGACGTCGCTGGCCGTGGTGACCGGCAGCCTTCGCCATGCCGCCCGGATCGGCGAGGCCATCAGGGCGCAACTGCCCAACTACCCCATGCTGGGCAGCTTCTTCACTGCGGGGGATGAGTCCTTCCGCGTAGTGGATCTGGAACGGGCCCAGGGCCTTGTCCGCGACCACGTCATTTTTTCCCCGGGCTATGGCCGCACCCCGCATGGGCGCACCCTCCACAGCCTCGGGCCGCTTTCCGCCGAAGGTGGCCGAGCAAAATTCGCCCTGGCGATGACGCGTGCCCGCCGGTCCCTGCACGTGCTCAGCTGCTTCCGGCCCGAAGACCTTGATGTCAGCCGCCTCAGCCACGGCGCCGTGGACTTCTACGAGCTCCTGGACCGTGAGATCGCGGGCAACACGGATCTTGGCAGCCCCGCCTCCCGGGCTGCGGCCAGCGAGCAGGCGCTCGGCGCCGATCCGCTCGTGGCCGACCTGGGTGACCGGCTCCGGGCCCGCGGGGCACGGGTGTGGCACCAGTACGACGGCGTCCTGAACATGGTGGCGGCCGCCGATCCGATGACCACGATCGGCCAGGACGATGCGGAGATTCCCCGTCCGGTGGCGATCGAGTCGGATGGCACCAGCCACTACCGGCGGATGAGCGTCCGCGAACGGAGCAGGCTCAGGCCGCAGCTCCTGGAGCGGCTTGGCTGGCGGTACATGCCCCTATGGACCATAGAGGTCTTCACCGACCCCTCGGCCTGCGCCGACCGGATTGGCGGCTACCTCGGGTTGGAGAAGCCCGCCGTGTCCAGCCGGCTGCGGACATCGCACGGGTTCTTCGACGACGGCATCGAACACCTGGCGATCGACGAGGCGCGGGCCGCCGAGTACCACGTGGCGGCCGAACCCTCGGGACAGGTGTTCCGCGGCCACGAAACTGCCGGCCAAGAATTCCGCCGGCAGGCACCAGCATCAGCAATGACAGGCAATACAGGCAGTAAGGAGGCCGGCGGCATGAGTGCGGACGGCATCACTAGCAACATCGGCAAGACCGGCAAGACCGGCAAGACCGGCAACACGAACGACACCGGCAACACGAACGACGCCGGCGCCACCGGCGCCCGCGAAGCCCGCGAAGCCGGCGCGGCGGGCGCCTCGGCCGACACCGCGGGGCCGAAGCCCGGTGAGTCGACGGGGGCCGCGGCCGACACCGCAGGGTCGAAGGCCGGCGAATCGACCGGGGAATCGACCGGCGACGGGCCGGACCAGGAGCCAGCGAAGGAGACATCCCGCCGTTCGGAGGCACAGGCCACCGTTCCGGAGGGTGTGCTGCCGAACAAAGCGGCGGAAGACGACCCCCGGCGCTGGGGTGACCAGCCTGATAATTACGATCACGACGCCTGGCTCCAGGAACAGAAGCCGCCGCACTGGGGCTGACGGGCCGCGCCCGCAGCCCAGAGCCTGCGGGCGCGGCCCGCGTCGGAGCCTACGGCCCGGGCCACTGGCCCGGCGGAAACGCCCTGCTGGCTGGACGGCTAGCCCGGCGGTGACGCCACAAGCACGAAAAACAATTTGCCCTGGGTAGACGCGCCCGCCAGCCTACGGGCCTGGTCGGCCGTCGCTGCCACCACCACCAGCCCGTCAGTCTCCGCAGTGGCGGGCCAGGAGCCGGCTTTGCCGCCCTGCGTCGACGTCCAGAGCACTGGTACGGCTTCGGCCAGGATTTGGCTTTCGCCGGCTGCCGGGGCTGCCCGCAGGAATAAGGCCGGGTGGCACGCTGATCCTACTGAGATCGCCGGGTTCCAGGGACTTTCCAGCGGGCAGATCGGCCGCGGCGGCGAAGGCTGCGACAGTGTCAGTGGGCGTTGGAGCCAGTTGCTGAACTGTCAGTCCGGCGGGGATGCAGAACAGGAGGGCCGCGATAAGCCGCCGGTTCCGGTTCAGCCAGCCGCGCAGGCGGCGCCACGACGGACGGCCGCGGGGCGGACGCCGGCGGGGTTTCACGGGACCGATCCGGCTCCGGAACGGAAGGCCTGCGGCGGAAAACGTGGCGGCAGGAAGGCTCGTTGGACGGATACCGGTACGGGACCAGCGGCCGGGGCCAGCTTCAGGCATTGCGGCGCGGAAAGGCCTGAACAAAGGCGTGGAAGACGGCACAGGCGCCGCCGGGGCAGCCGTCTTGAACGAAGGCGGGGAAACCGCGGTGAGGAAAAGTTCCATGCCGCCACGCTACGGATCTGCGCAGAGCGGCGGCAGCTGCGGAACGTCCTATGTGGACAACGGCAACAGCGGCAACGGCAACAGCGGACAGGGATTCAGGCAGTGCCGAGAATCAGCCGGCCGTAGCCCAGCCGGCGGCCGGTGCCAACCCGGCAGGTGCCTTAGCTGGCCGCTGCGGCGGGCGCGGGGGTGGCCGCGGGAGTTGCAGGAGCCGGGGAAACCGTGCTGCCCTTGGCGTCGCGCGAATCGGTCCGGTAGAAGCCGGAGCCCTTGAACACTACGCCGACGCTGTTGAACTTCTTGCGCAGCGTGCCCTGGCACTCGGGGCAGGACGTCAAGGAGCTGTCGCTGAACGACTGCACGATCTCGAAGGCGTGGCTGCAGTCCTTGCAGGCGTATGCATACGTGGGCACTGGAAATCCTCCTCAGGGGCAAACGAGCAGGTCCCGTGCTGCGGAGTCCGGATCACCGCCGATATGTCTATCGACCTGTTCCGTCCTTAGCAGTCTCAGGGCCTGAGTGCCAATTCTATCACCTTGGCGGGAACCCGGATCAGGCAGGCCGGGATCGGCCGAGCCGGACGATCCCGCCCGGGGTCAGCGCCGTGTCGACTTTCCGGTCGAACGACTCCGCGGGGATGCTGCCTGCGGGCAGCACCTCCGTGTCATAGACGACGGCGGCAGTCGGCAACGCGACAGCGTCGGCCGCAGCGTCGGCCGCCCCGGCGTCCGCCCCGCCGGACGCGGAGGACATGGCAGCCAGGGCGGCAAGGAACTTGTCGTAGTAGCCGCCGCCTTGCCCGATTCGGTTGCCCGAGAAATCCACCGCGGTGGCCGGCAGGAAGATTGCGGTGGCGTCCCGCATGACTTCGGTACCGTGGCGCTCTCCGACAGGCTCCTGGATGGGCGCGTAGCGGCTGCGGACAAACCCGGACTGGGGAGTCCAATACACCCAGCTGAGCTCGATGTCGGGTTCGCAAACGGGCAGCAGCACCCGGTGCCCGGCCTCGACCAAGGCAGTCAGCAGTGGCAGCGTGGGCGGTTCGGCGCCCACCCCGAGGTACGCCGCGAAGGTGCCCTGGCGGCCGCGGGCAAGCCCGGAGGCCCACGCGAGCCCGTGCCTGGCGATGCCCGCCGCGGCGGTGTCTTGTGCGGCCAGCGGGAGTGCGGAACGCGCCGCCCTGTGGCTGGAGCGAATTTCCTCTTTTGACGCCATCTTGGCCCGTCCTCTGCCTCTTGCGGCCGCGCTGCGCCGGGGGGCCCGGCAGGCGGTTCGCATAATGATTACGCAATGATTGGTCCCTCCGTTAGATTAGTCGTGTGAATACACCCATCGCTTCCGTCCGCAAGGCCGTTATCCCCGCCGCGGGCCTTGGTACCAGGTTTCTCCCGGCCACAAAGGCCATGCCCAAGGAAATGCTGCCTGTCGTTGACAAGCCGGCCATCCAGTACGTCGTCGAGGAGGCCGTGAATGTCGGCCTGAACGACATCCTGATGATCACTGGCCGCAACAAGCGGGCGTTGGAGGACCACTTCGACCGCGTCCCCGCGCTGGAGTCCACCCTGAAGGCGAAGGGTGATACTGCGAAGCTCGAATCCATCCAGGCCGCCAGCAACCTCGGTGACATCCACTACGTCCGCCAGGGCGATCCCATGGGCCTCGGCCACGCGGTCCTCCGGGCCAAGCAGCACGTCGGGTATGAGCCGTTCGCCGTCCTCCTGGGAGATGACCTCATTGACGCCCGCGATGAGCTCCTCAGCACCATGATCGAGGTCCAGGCCAAGACCGGCGGGTCAGTGGTCGCTCTGATCGAGGTGGACCCGTCCCAGATCAGTGCCTACGGCTGCGCGGACGTCGAGGCAATCGGCGGTGAGGACTACGTCCGCATCAACCAGCTCGTGGAGAAGCCCGATGTCGCGGACGCCCCGTCCAACCTGGCCGTGATTGGCCGCTACGTGCTGCACCCGGCCGTCTTTGAAGTGCTGGAGCGCACCGCGCCCGGCCGCGGCGGGGAAATCCAGCTCACGGACGCCCTGCAGGAACTCTCGGCCGGCACCGGCGAGGGCTATGGCGTGTACGGCGTCATCTTCCGCGGCCGCCGCTACGACACCGGCGACAAGCTCAGCTACCTCAAGGCTTGTGTCCAGCTCGCCTGCGACAGTGAGGACCTCGGCCCGGGCCTGCGCGAATGGCTGCCCGGCTTCGCGTCCAGCCTGGCCCCCAGCCTCGCCAAATAACTCCCGTGGGGGGCAGCTTCACCTGGCCGGTGACCTTGGAGAGCGGCGACATCGTGTTGCGCCCGATCCGGTACCGGGACCGCAAGGAGTGGACAGCGCTCAGGTCCCGCAACTGCGAGTGGCTGGCCCCCTGGGAGGCATCGAACCCGGTCCCCGGCGGCGGCCTGCCGGACTACCGGCAGATGGTGCGCTCGCTCAAGGCCCAGGCCGCGCAGGCCACGGCCCTGCCGTTCGTCATCGCGGAATGGACACCAGGCCATCAGGCGCCGGTGATCGTGGGGCAGCTGACGGTGTCCTCGATTGTCTGGGGGTCGGCCATGATGGCGACGCTTGGCTATTGGGTCGACAAGGAACGGGCCGGCCGGGGGATCGCCCCGACCGCCGTGGCCATGGCGACCGACTATTGCTTCGGCACCCTTGGCCTGCACCGCATGGAGATCAACATCAGGCCGGAGAACGCGCCGAGCCTGCGCGTGGTGGAAAAACTCGGGTTTCGTGACGAGGGATTCCGGCCCAGGTTCCTGCACATCAACGGTGAATGGGCAGACCACCGGACCTTCGCGCTCACGGCTGAGGAAGTCCCGGAAGGCCTCCTCGCGCGGTGGCTGAGAACCCGCCAGTCCTGAGGCCCATGAGAGCCGCCTGACCAGCCACGACGCCCCGACGCCGGCCAGTCGCCGCTGCGCGCGCGACACACCCCTGACAATGCGGGGCAGCACCTCATATACCTCATACGGTTTTGAGTGTGGACTTCCCTCTTAGCAGCTCTGTGATCCTTGTCATTGCTGTTGCGCTCTGGATCGTGTGGGTGGCGCCTTACGTTCTCCGGAACGGACGCCACCAGCTGCAGCCTGCAGGCGACTTCCTGGCGGATGTCATTGACATGGAACCAGCAGATCCACATGCGGGGAAGGTTATGAAAATGGCGGCGCAGCAGGAGAAACCCATGATCAGCACACAGCGCGCAGACCCGGCCGGCGGCACACCTGGGCCTGGGGCGGGCAAAGCGGCGACCCCTCGGGTGAATCCGATTGCTGCGTCGGGCTCCCCGGCATTCCGGATTCGTTGGGCGCGGCTGGTGCTGGCGGTAGCCGGGCTCCTGGCTCTCCTCACGGCAGTGGTGTCCGGAGCCCTTCGGCTTTTCGGCATCGGTTCAGGCTGGCTGCCGGTGACCGCCCTCCTGGGCGCCTTCGCCGCAGTGGCGCTGCTTCGTCGTCTTGCCGTCCGCGATCGCCGGCGGAAGATGAACGCTGCATTCCGTGCAGCCATGGGCAGCCCGGAACGCACCCCTGCGCGGCCGTCGGTGCCCAAACAGACCCCCTCCCTTCCCGACGGACGTCCCGCTGCCCGGCCGGAAAGCCCGCTCTTCGACGCCGAAGCGGGCCGCGACACGCCCGAGCCCGCGCCGAAGCCGCTGACCGCACTGGAACTCCGCCAGGCCGCCCTCGCTGAAGCCGTCGCCTCTGGGGATGCCTCGGCGGCCATGGCAGCCGACGCAGGTGCAGTAGCGGAGGGCACGAGCTGGGAGCCCGTCGAGGTTCCCAAGCCCACCTACGTCGAAGCCCCGAAGGCCGAACGTGCAGCCCCAATGCCCCTCGACCTTCCCGAGGCGCCGAAGGCCGTAGGGAAACCGTCTCTCAAGCAGGCCTCGGCGCGACCGGCAGCGTCCGATCCGCAGACCGCCGACGATTCTGAGACTAAGCAGCTCAGCAAGGCCCAGAGCGCCTTGAGCAACCTGGATGATGTCCTCCAGCGGCGCCGCGCCTGATCCGCCCCGTCCTTCCGGAGATTACCCCGGGCAGCCAGCGATGGCGGCCCGGGGTTTTTCATGTCCCCGCAGCGTCGCCGGCGGGCTTCGCTGCGGTAGCCTCGGGTCATGACAAGGATCTGCGTTGCCGGTGGAACCGGGCAAGTGGGCCGAGTAGTGGTGCGCCTGGCCGTCGACGCCGGGCACGCCGTGGCCGTCCTCAGCCGCAACCCGCCGGGGGCCGGCGCCGCCGGCAACATCCCGGGCGCGGAGTACTTCCGCGCGGACGTCACGACGGGAGAGGGAATAGCGGCCGCCCTGGCCGGCGCCGACGTCGTGATCGATTGCCTGGAAGGGCGCGCCGGGAAGGCGCGCAAGAACTTCGCCGACGGCGGTGCGCGGCTTCTGGCCGCTGCACAGGACGCGGGAACGGCCAGGGCCGTCATGCTGTCCATCGTGAACTGCGATCGCAGCAACTCGTCCTTCTACCGATCGAAAGCTGCCAAAGAACACGCCTACGAGCTGTCCGGACTCGAGACCGTGGTGGTCCGGGCCACCCAGTTCCACTCGTTGCTCGCGATGATGTTCGACGCCGGCTCAAAGCTGCGGATCATCCCCGTGGTCAGAGGTGCCCGGTTCCAGCCGGTATCGCCGGCCGACGCAGCCGCGGTTCTGCTGGAGACCGCCCTTGAGCCGGCGTCCGTTCCAGCCGCGGGCCCGCGGCACCGGGTACTGAACCTCGGCGGCCCCGAATCCAAAGACATGGTCGACTTTGCCCGGGAATGGCAGCGGGCCACCCGCGCAAAGGGTCAACTCGTGCGCTTCCCACTGCCCGGCGCGATGGGCCGCTACCTGCGCGAGGGGTTGAACCTGGTGCCGGAGGCGCGACACGGCACCGAGACTTTCCGGGGCTGGCTGGAAAACAGCGCAGATAGTTTGTAGCCTAGGGACACCGGCAACGCCGTTCCGTCAGGACCGGCGTTGCTTCGGGGCTATAGCTCAGTTGGTAGAGCGCTTCGTTCGCATCGAAGAGGTCAGGAGTTCGAATCTCCTTAGCTCCACAGATTGCAAGGGTTTTTGAACCTTTGAGTGCTCGAATGAGTGCGTGAAATGACATTTGCCGCCCGCCCGGCGCGTCCCTGCCCGGTTCCAGGGCTATGCGATGGTGCGTACTGATGCCCGCCGACTAATGCCCGGCGACGAGGAGCAAACATGGAAGCCGCAACGATGGGCACCCGGCCGGCGTCGAACGTCAGCCTCCACGTTGGTGCACCGGGACCCGCTGTGGCCAGCGAAACGGCAGCGCTGCTCAACGAATCCCTCGGCTCCGGTTTCACTCAGCCATCAGCGCTGGCGCAACTCACAGCCGATGGCGGGGGAGTCCTTATCCGTGCCCGCGGCCGGGGCGGCGGGCTCCTGGGCGCGGCGACCGCCCGCGTCCTGGACCGTGCGTCCCACGCCGCACTGCAGGACCGCCTGCGCATCACCGGGGTCGACGCCGGCCTGGACGGCCGCCGGGTTGGGGAGCTGAAATCCATCGTCGTCGCGCCCGCAGCCAGGGGGACGGGCGTCGGCTCGATCATGCTCGCGGCCAGCCTGGACTTTCTCAAGGCCCGCGGCTGCCACGATGTCGTGTCCGCGTCCTGGCTCTCGGCCGATCCACAGCACTCTTCCCTGGGGATGCTGGAGCGGGCCGGTTTTACGCAGGTGGCCACGATCCCCGCCTTCTGGGCGGACGACCAACAGGCGGCCGGCTACCTCTGCCCCCTCTGCGGCGCCGAGTGCGTCTGCGCGGCCGTCATCCTGGTGCTCCCACTCGAGGGCAGGGCCAGCCGCGGCTAGAGCGCTTCCTTGGCCAGGGCCGCAGTGCCGGGAGGGGTCCTGCGGCCGAGCCGGTCGTCCAGTCTGACGCGCAGCCTGGCGGCGGCGACCCGGACCCGGTGATGCGAGAGGGCCGCCGAGCCGGTAACCTGCGCAGCGACGTGCTGCCCGTTGCCTGTGCTTTCCCCGGCCCCGTTCACGGACTCCCACGCGATGTCCAGAAGCTCAAGCTCCTCGTTGCGGGCCAACTCGCTGCGGGCGAGCACATCCAGCGCTGCCAGCCCCAGGGCTTTGCTGTCCCCGTCCTCGTCCAGGGCACGGTCCAGCGCCCATTGGGTCCGTTTCCACCACTCGGCCCGGTCGTCGGCGACGGCCTTCTGGCGCAGAGTCCGCCAGGCCATGAACGCTCCCACGGCTGCCGCTACAAGTACAGCAACAGGGGCAAGCGCGGCAACGATCTGCCACCACTCGGCCGGACCCGTGTGGAGGAGGACTTCAACCGGAACCGGAGACGGGGCAGGTGTTGGCGGCATGCGACCAGCCTAAGCCGCGGCCCGGACAGTGGCAGGCGGCGCGGCGGCAACGCGGCAAGGCGGTGTGGCGGGCGCGGCGTGGTTCGGCGCTCCCGACCGGTCACCGGTACGGAACGCAAGTGATTTCATGAGATGGTGTGAACCTGCGTGAACGGCGCCGTGGCCGTGCCGACGCAGCAATCCGCGCGGCAAGACCATCGTGCAATCCAGCGGCAAGGCAGCCGAATCCAGCGCAGGCATCCAAGACAGACATCCAGCGCAGACAAGGCCACCACCGATGAAGAACACCACCCCGATCGCCCTGGCCCTGCTGTCTGTTCTGCTGACCGCGGCCTGCTCCGCCTCCCCGAGCCCCGAGCCGTCCGCCGGGACCCCTGCGGCGGGCCTGCCGGCGTCGCTGCCCAAGCCTGACCCGGCCCAGCAGGAAGCCCTCCTGGCCGCGCTGGCCAAGATCAACCCCCGCCTGCCAGACGACCAGGCAATCGACAAGGCCCGCCGCCTGTGCGGCCGACTGCTGGGGCAATCGACGGCGGACCAGCTCATCGCTGCCGCAAAGACGGAGTTCAGCGGGGACGTCCCCGCCCTCCCGGACGAAGACGCCCAGCGGATCATCTCGGCGATCGGGGCCAACGGGTTCTGCCGCTAGCCTTGTTAACAACACGAGGAGAACTATGACCACCCTGAAAGAACGCCTGCACGCCGACGTCGTGAGCCACATGAAGGACCGCAACAAGGTTGCCCTGACCACCGTGCGCAACGTCCTGGGCGAGATCGAGACCCGGGAGAAATCGGGCAAGACGCCAATCGTGCTGGACGACGCACAGGTGACCGCACTCCTGCAAAAGGAAGCCGCCAAGCGCCGCGACACGGCCCGCATCTACACCGAGGCCGGCGAAGCCGAGCGCGCCGCGGCCGAGATCGCCGAGGCCGAGGTGATCGAGGCCTACCTGCCCAAGCCACTGACCGCGGCGGAAGTCGAGACGATCGTGGACGAGGCCATCGCGGCGCTCAAGGCCGACGGCGTCGAGCTGTCCATGCGTCAGCTGGGGGCAGTGATGAAGCCCGTCACCGCCACGGTGGCCGGACGTTTTGACGGCAAGGCCGTCAGCGAAATCGTCCGCAACCGTCTCGCGCAGCAGTGAGCCTGGTCCGGCTGCACGACGTCAGCGTCCGCTTCGACAACACACAGATCCTCCGCGAGGCGTTCTTCCGTCTGGAGCCCGGGGACCGGGTGGGCCTGATCGGCAAGAACGGCTCCGGGAAGACCTCCATCCTCAAGCTCGTCCTGGACCAGGTCTCCCCGGACACCGGAACGGTCACCGTGGAGCAGGGAACCAGGGTGGGGTACTTCTCCCAGTTTTCCGAGCTCGACGGCGAGGCAACCATCCTTGCGGTCCTTGACGGACTGTTTGTCGAGATCAAGGCTGCCGAGGCCGAGCTGGCAGCCATCGACGCCGCCATTGCGGCTGACCCCGCCGAGGCGGAGCTGGACCGGCTGATCCGGCGCCAGGCCGAGCTGTTCGAGGACATGGACCGCCTCGACGGATGGGATTACAAGCGGCGCATCGACACGGTCCTGACCACTCTGGGGTTCAGCGACGCCCACCGCACGTGCGCGATCGACGAACTCTCCGGCGGGTGGCGCAACCGCGCCGCCCTGGCCAAGATCCTGTTGGAGGGCCCGGACGTCCTGCTGCTGGATGAACCCACCAACTACCTCGACGTGGCCGGTGTCGAATGGCTCGAAAACTGGTTCCGCGACTACCGCGGCGCCGCGATCATCGTCTCGCACGACAGGAAGTTCCTCGACGCGGTGGTCACCCGGATCATCGAAGTGGAAAACTTCCACCTGCACGAGTACCCCGGCAACTTCGCCGAGTACGTGGTCCAGAAGCAGTTCCGGCTCAAGACGCTCGAGGCCCAGTTCGTCCATGAGTCCGAGCTCCTGGCTTTTGAAGCGGAGGGCATCGCCGACCGCCGGGAGGCCGCCAAGGCCGCCAGCCGCGGGTTGGGGAACCAGCTGGCCAAGATCAAGAAAGCGCGGACACCACGTCCCGTGGACCAGATCGTCACCGAGATCTACGGCGGGCTGCACGTGAAGGATGTCCTCTGCAGGGTCGAAGGACTGGGCAAGTCCTATGGCGACAAGGTCCTGTTCGAGGACCTGAGCTTTGAGATCCGCCGCGGCAACAGGATTGTGGTCCTGGGCTCCAACGGCAGCGGCAAGTCCACGCTGCTGAAAGTGCTGACCGGGGAGGAACCGGCGGATTCCGGTGAAGTGGTCTGGGCGAAGGGGCCGGGTTTTGTTTCCTACAACAAAATGCTGGAGGAGCTCGACGACGCCGACACCGTTTCGCACGCGGTCAACGCGCTGCCGGACAGCCTGGCCTTCAGCGCCACGAAGAAGTCCGTCAACAGGTTCCTCGCCATGTTCCAGTTCTCCGAGGCCGACCTCAAACAGAAGATCGGGAACCTCTCCGGCGGACAGAAAGCCCGCGTCGCCATGGCCCAGTGCCTGCTGTCCGGGGCCTCGGTGCTGCTGCTGGATGAGCCCACCAACCACCTGGACATGTCCAGTACCCAGGTGATGGAGCGGGCACTGCTCCACTTCCCCGGCGCGGTCGTCGTGGTCAGCCACGACCGCTTCTTCACCGAGAAGATCGCCACCCGTCAGCTGGTCTTCGGCACTGACGGCGCAGAACCCGGCGAGGTCGACGTACGCGCGGCCTAAGGACGTGGTGATTGCCCCGAGGCTCAGTGTTTGCTCAACATTGGCTCAGGATGTGGCCTGAGCGGCTAAAGGGCGGACAAGTGGTCGTTTCCGAGCGGTAGTGTGGCGCTGGCTGCCGACCGGGGGGACGGCAGCGGTCTCTTATCCGCTTTGAAAGGAATCTCCCGTGGCAGGAATCATCGGCTGGCTCAGTGCTCTGGGCACCACAGGCAAGGCAGTAGTAGTGGCCTCCGTCGTCGTCACCGGCGGCGCCGGCGCAGCGGCGGCCACCGCGACCACCAATCTCCCGGCTGACCCGACGTCAACCATGACGGCGACCGGCACCGAAACCTCTGAGCCGGTCGAGTCGGCCGGGTCGGAGACTCCGGTAGTGGGCGACCAGGAAGCCGCCGATCACGAATCGTCTGAATCGTCTGAACCGGGCGATCCGGCTGAATCGTCTGAACCGGGCGAACCGGCTGAGTCGGATGACCAGGAGGCGGACGATCAGGGCACAGAGGCGGACGCGGACGATCAGGGTGCGGAAGAGGTCGCGGACGACCAGAACGCGGACGACCAGAACGCGGACGACCATGGCGCGGAAGAGGTCGCGGACGCTCAGGAGCCTGCTGCCCCGGCTCCGGCCCCCGCTGCTCCGGCCCCGGCGCCCGCCGGAGACGATGCGAAGGATTCGGCCGACGCGCCGGTAGCCGACGCGTCCCACGCATCGAACGGCAACAGCGGATGGGCACACCAGAACGCCGCTGAACACCGCGCCGCCGGCCAGGCCAACGCCGCTGAACACCGCGCCGCCGGCCAGGCCAACGCCGCTGAACACCGCGCCGCCGGCCAGGCCAAGGCCGCCGAGCACCGCGCGGCCAGCCAGGCCAAAGCCGCCGAGCACCGTGCCGCTCCGGCCGGTCTTGAAAGCGATCACGCCGCCAAGAACAGCAAGCGCGGCGACTCGGGCGGGCACGGCCACAGCAAGTAGCCCAATCGGCATGCAATGACGGGGCCCGGACCACTGGTCCTGGCCCCGTCGTCGTGACGGCACGAAAATGTTTCAGCGCGAAAGTGTTTCAGCGCGAAAGTGTCCAACGGTTCGGTCTCAGGGGCGCGGCGTTTCCGGGCCCGCGGGATAATGGAACCATGACCAATCAGCAGCAGGACCGCGACCCGTGGGAGGAGTTCGACAAGCTCCAGCCCGCCGGTCCGGACCGGGTTGCCGGGTACCCCGGTGGGAAACCGCAGGGCTTCGGCTTCCGCACGGGCGTCCGCAGCGCCAGGGTAGCCCTCGGATTTGCCGTCTACTCCCTGGCGCTGGGGAGCATTCTGGTCCTCACCGGGGCCATCGTTTTCATCGGCAGCGGGAAGTGGCTGCTGCTCGGGCTGATGGTGCTGATCGAGGTCGTGTTCGTCCTGGCGTTCCGACGGCTCATGGTCCAGGTCCGGAACCGCCGCGCCGCTGGCTAGAGCCAGCCCTTCTTCTTGAAGATGGCGTACATCAGCGCCGCCGTGCCGGCCATGAGCGTGATTGCCATCGGGTAGCCAAGCGTCCAGTGCAGCTCCGGCATGTTGTCGAAGTTCATGCCATACAGTCCGGCCACAAATGTCGGCGCGAAGAAGATCGCGGCCCACGACGAGATCTTCTTGACCTGTTCGTTTTGTTCCGCGCTGGCCTCGTTCTGGCGGTTGGCGGTCAGGGTTCCGTCCAGGGTGAGCGCATTCTGCAGCAGGTCACGGAACGAATCGGCGCGGGAAATCAGCCGTTCCACGTGGTCCTCGACGTCGCGCAGGCTGTGCTGCAGTTCGATGTCCACCCGGTACTTCTCGAAGCCCCGGCGGAGCTGCTGCATCATTGCCGGGAGCGGGTGGATGGCGCGCTGGAAATGGATGACTTCACGGGCGAGCTCGTAGATCCGCCGGGACACCAGGGGGTCGCCGCTGAAGAGCTGGTCCTCGATCTCGTCGATGTCGTTTTCCAGCCCGGCTACCACGGGACCGTAGTCATCCACCACCTGGTCCATGAGCGCGTACAGGACGGCCTCGGGCCCGTGGCGCAGCAGATCGGGCCGGCCCTCCATCCGGCGCCTGACCTGGCCCACGACTTTCGTCTCGGCGTGCCGGACGGTGACCACGAAGTTGCGCCCCGTGAAGACGTGGAGCTCGCCGAACTCCACGGTTTCGGTCTCGTCCAGGTATCTGGCGGGGCGGAGCACAGTGAACAGATTGTCGTCGTAGCGTTCCAGTTTGGGGCGCTGATGGGCAGAGATCGCGTCCTCCACCGCCAGCCCGTGCAGGTTGAATTCTGCCGCCACGGCCGCCATTTCCTCAGTGGTCGGCCGGTACAGGCCGATCCAGGCCATGCCCCCGTGCTCGGTCAGGGTCTCAAAAGTCTGCTCGAGGTTCCGCGGCTCGGCGCTGCGGATGCCGTCAACGTAGACGGCGTTGTCGATGATAGTCACCGGGACATTATCCTTTGTCCACCTGGAATTCGGCGGACCCGGCCCGCCGCGACGCGGACCGGCCAGGGGCGAGCGCGTTGCCTTGGGCGAGGCGGCTGATCAGCGGCTCGGTCCGGTACGGGATATGGGTGTGCAGCGCCAGGACGGTCTCGGTGCGGATGACGCCTTTGATCCGAAGGATCGACCGGAGGGCCGCCTGGAGATTGTGCGTATCCGTCGCCACCACCCGGCACCAGACGTCGCCGCGCCCGGAGATCTCGTGGACTTCCAGAACCTGGGCGATCAGCCGCAGGGCCCCCACGACGCCGTCGAGTTCCCGGTGGTTGACCTCGATCGTCACGAAGGCGACGACGTCGTACCCCACCGCCTCCAGATCGATTTCACGGCCGCCGTCGTGCAGCACACCGGAGCGCAGCATGCGCCGCACGCGCGACTGGGCGGTGTTCCGGGCGATGCCCAGGGCGTCACTGAGCTCGCCGATCTGGATCCGCGGATCCCGGATCAGCTCCAGCAGGATCTTCAGGTCGGTGGGGTCCAGACTGTTCAAATCATCACTCCGGTTCACTTGAGCAGTCTGAGAATGACTGTTTTGCTCAATTTTGGCACAGAACTTGGCCATCCAGATCATTGGTATTGCATTCTTTAGGTACCAATCTTTTCGACCGGGCCGTCGGTGTTCCCCACAGGGAACGCATGCGGCCCGATTTCATGCAAGGGCACGGCCATGACAGTCTTTAGCGAACTCCGCATGCGCCCGGCCACAGCTGACCGCTGGGGCTGGGACGCTTCCACCACCGCACGGCTCGTGATGGCCGGGGTTGTGATCTTTACGCTGCTGGTCGGCGCGAATCTTGCGACGCCGCTGTACCCGCTGTTGCAGGCAAAACTTGGAATCACGGCGCTCGATGTCACGGTGGCGTTCTCGGCCTACGTCCTGGCCCTCGTGGCCACACTCGTCCTGGCCGGCCACTGGTCCGATCACATCGGCCGCCGCGCCGCCCTCGTACTGGCAGTGCTGGTGGGCCTGGCCGGCGGCTTTGTCTTCGCCACCGCGGGCAACCTCGTGGCGCTCTCCGCCGGGCGCGCCCTGCAGGGCGTCGCCGTAGCGCTCGCCACCGGGGCCAGCTCGGCTGCCCTGCGCGAGCTGCTGCCCAGCCGGCCGGAGTGGGCCTCACGGTTCACGCTCCTGGCCTCCGCCGGCGGGGTGGCGGCCGGCCCCGCAATCGGCGGAATGCTGTCCCTCCTGCCGGGCCCGACGTCGACGCCGTACTACCTGCACTCCATCGTCCTCGCCGCCGTGCTGGTGCCCCTGTACCTGCTCAAGGCGCGGCCCGCCATCAGCCTGCACGCCGGTCCCCAGACCCTGCGGGTCCTGGCACCGCGGCGGCCCTCGGTCTCCAGCGACGCGCGCGGCGCCTTCTGGCTGGCGTCGTCCGTGGGCTTCCTGAGCTTCACCGTTTTTGGCTTCTGCCTCTCGCTCGCCCCCGGCTATTTCGCCCAGATTGTCCACGCCGATTCGCGACCGCTGATCGGCCTGCTGGCAGGGCTGACGCTGGGGTCCTCAGCCCTGAGCCAGCTGCTGGCCATCCGGGGACGATTTGCCGTGTCCGCCGGCCTGGCCGTCCTGGGCGTCTCCGTCCTGCTGATCGCCGCGGCCGCCGCCTGGAGCAGCCCGTGGCTGCTGATTCTGGCCAGCATCACTGCCGGCGTGGGGCAGGGCGTGGCCTTCCGGACCGTGTTCAATGACGTTGCCGGCAGGGTGGAGGCCGCGCGGCACGCCCAGATCATCAGCACCGTCTACGTGATTACGTACCTTGGCAGCGCCTTCCCGGTGATCGGGTTGGGGCTCGCAGCCGGGATCGTCGGGCTGCAGAGCGCCGTCGCCGGTTTCGTCACGGTGTGCGCCGCCGCCGCGCTGACGCTGGCGGCCGTTACGCTGCGAAGCGCACTGCGCCGGGGCTAACTGCGCAGGGTCTAATTGCGCCGACCCTAACTGCGTCGGCCGGGCCCGTTAGGGCAGCGGGCCGTGGTTGCCCTGGATGTGGTCGAAGACCAGCGTGGTTTCGGTGTGGCCCACCACGGGGTCGGTGGCCAGGTTGTCCAGAACCCAGTCCCGGAGGTCCTCGGTGGTGGCGACGGCGATGTGCAGCAGGTAGTCCACTGACCCGGACGTGTGGAAGGTCGAGAGCACTGCCGGCAGTTTGGGCACCCGGGCAGTGAAACGGTCGATCTGCTCGCGGTCATGGGCCCGGAGCCGAACCGCAATGAGGGCCTGGACCGAACGCCCGATCGCGGACAGGCTCAGATTGGCCTCGAAGCCCTCGATGATGCCGCGCTCGGACAGGGCGCGGGTACGCATCAGCGCGGTCGACGGCGCGATCCCCACGAGCTCTGCCAGCTGTTTGTTCGAGATGCGGGCGTCCGCGACGAGGGCAGCGAGCAGGCGCTCGTCGATCGCGTCCAGCGGCTCGCTGGCTCCCGGCCGAACATTCTTCGCGGTGCTGCTCACGGATCCTCCTAGTAGTGTTCTCCGTTCATCATAAACGGCGTTATCCGACAGTTCCATTCAGAACCTCTACAAAAGCGCGAATTATTGCCAGATACTTGCGGAATTCAATGGTGAATATTCGTAAGGAGCAAGGGTGCTTTCTCAAGATTCATTGGCGGTCCACGCAGGCCGGAGCGGGCTCACGGAACTGGGCGTCCACGCGGTGCCCATCGATCTGTCCACGACGGCGCCCCTGCCGTCCGTGCACGACGGAGGCCTTGCCTACGAGCACATGGCCACCGGCGGCTCACATGTGGAGGGGCAAAGCACGGTCTACCAGCGGCTGTGGAACCCCACGGTGGCACGCTTCGAAGAAGGCGTCGCTGTCCTGGAAGGCACGCCCGAGTCTGTCGCCTTTGCCACCGGAATGGCGGCGCTGAGCGCCGTGCTCCTCGCGGTTGTGGCCGCGGGCAAGAAGCACGTTGTCGCCGTGCGCCCGCTTTACGGCGGCAGCGACTACCTTTTGGCCTCCGGCGTCCTTGGCAGCGAGGTCACCTTCACGACGCCGGAGGGCGTCGGCGCCGCCCTGCGCCCGGACACCGGCCTGGTGATCCTCGAGACGCCGGCCAACCCGACCCTCGAGCTGGTGGACATCGCCCGCGTGGCAGCCGCCGCCGACGGTGTGCCGCTCCTGGTAGACAACACCTTCGCCAGCCCGGTACTGCAGCAACCCTTCAAGCACGGCGCGGCCATGGTGCTGCACAGCGCCACGAAGTTCCTGGGCGGCCACGGGGACGCTATGGGCGGCGTGGTGGCCGCAGGCTCTGAATGGGCAGTGCGCCTGCGCCAGATCCGGGCCGTGACCGGCGGCATCCTGACCCCGTGGCCGGCGTACCTGCTGCACCGCGGGCTGGCAACGCTCCCGGTCCGGGTCCGCGCCCAGCAGGCCGGCGCCGAAAAAGTCGCGGTTGCCCTGGCAGGGCACGGGCTCGTGAGGCGGGTTTACTACCCGGGACTGGCCGAATGCGACCCGCAGGGCCTGGTGGGCACACAGATGTCCGGGCCGGGATCGCTCATGGCCTTCGAGCTCGCCAGCGCCGAGCACGCCAAGCGGATCCCGGCCGCCGTCGGCATGATCACGCACGCCGTGTCCCTCGGCGGGATTGATACCCTCATCCAGCACCCGGCCGGCCTGACCCACCGGCCGGTCGAAGCCGCGGCCAAGCCGCACGCGAACCTGCTGCGGATCTCGGTGGGGCTGGAGGACCCGGCCGACATCGTCGCCGACCTCGTGCAGGCAATCGAGGCAACGCAGTAGCCCGAGGGTCCCGTGCCTAGCCCGATGCCGTGACCCTGCCGGCGGCCGCGGTGCCGGTTGCGGGCACCGGCGCGGGATGCGCGACGGCGGTGATTGCCGCCGTCGCGCCGGCCAGTCCGATGACCGTCAGCGCAAGGGCCGTCCAGCCGAACCGCTGGAAGACCAGGCCGCCGGCCCAGCCAAGCACGCTGGAGCCGAGGTAGTAGGCAAGGTTGTACAGCGAGGCGGCCTGCGCCCGGCCCGTCGTGGCGATCAGCCCGGTCCAGCCGGATCCGATGCTGTGTGCCGCGAAGAAGCCGCCCGTGAACAGCAGCAATCCCGCCAGGATCGCGGCCAGCTGTTCCGTGAGCGTCAGGGCCAGGCCGCCTGCCATCAGTGCGGTGCCGGCGATCAGGACGGTGCGCCGGCCGAACCGCGACGTCAGGCCCGCTGCCCAGCGCGCCGAGACGGTTCCGGAGAGGTAGGCCAGGAAGATCAGGCTGATCGCGGTGGCGGGCAGGCTGAACGGCTCCCCTGACAGCCGGAATCCGAGGTAGTTGTAGACGGCCACGAAACCGCCCATGAGCAGGAATGCCTGGATGTACAGGGCCAGGAGCCGGGGATTGCGGCCATGGCCGGCCAGCGTGCGAAAGGCCCCGCGGAAGCCGCCCGCGGCCGCGGCGGTGAAGCCCTTGGCCCGGGGCACCAGAACAAGGAACAGGACTGCCGCTCCGCTAGCCAGAACGGAGACCGCCAGGGCCGCGGCCCGCCAGCCCCACAGTTCACCCGCGGGCCCGGCGACCAGCCGGCCGGCCAGGCCGCCCAGGGTGGTCCCGGCGACATAGCTCCCGGCGGCGACGGCGGCGTGGGCCTTGTTGACCTCCTCGTTGAGATACGCGATCGCGATCGCCGGGATGCCGCCGAGGGCCATTCCCTCCAGCATCCGCAGGCACAGCAGCACGGGGAAGCTGGGGGCCAGGGGGACCAGCAGGCCCAGGACGGTGGCCGCTGAGATGCCCCACATCATTGCCCGGACCCGGCCGATCCGGTCGGCCAGGAAGGACCAGGGGAGCACCGTCAGGGCCAGCCCTACCGTTGCCAGGGAGATGGTCAGCGCGGCCTCGGCGGCCGAGACGCGAAGATCCGCCGCCAGGAGCGGGAGCACCGCCTGGGTGGAGTAGAGCTGGGCGAAGGTTGCGACGCCGGCAAAGGCAAGCCCTGCGAGGATCCGGCGGTAGGCCGTGGAGCCCTTCGGGTGGCCAGCCCATGCGGCAGCGTTGGCTGCAGGATCAGCTGCGAGATTGGCTGCGTCCTTGGCCGCGGGGCGTGGGCCGGTGCCGGTGGGTGCGGAAATGCGTGGCATGCCTTCAGGCTAAAGCCTGCCCGAGGGATGCTTCCAATGCATGATTTCCATAGAATAGATAGCAAATATGGATCAGTGTGCTGGAGGGGAACATGGACGTCGAACACAGGCAGCTCGTGCAGCTGCTGCCCCTGCTGCCGATGCTGGCGGAACTGGGGCGGACGGAGCACATTACCGAGACGGCCGAGCTCCTGGGCCTGCCGCAGTCGACCGTGAGCCGTGCCATTGCGCGGGCCAGTGCCATCGTGGGGACGGAGCTGCTGATCCGGGACGGCCGGGGCGTGCGTTTGACGCCCGCGGCGAAGGCGCTCATGCCCCACATCGAGGCTGCCCTGGCCGAATTCCAGACGGGGCTGGACAGCTTCAGGCACGAGTCGGAGGTGGTCCGCGGGCGGATCGCCGTGTCGTTCCAGCACACCTTCGGCGAGGCAATGCTGCCGCTGCTCATCAGTGCGTTCCGGAGCAGGCACCCGCAGACTGCTTTTGACCTCAGCCAGGGTGCACGGGACGGCTGCCTCGCGGAACTGGCCGCGGGCTCCGCCGACGTGGCGCTCACGGCACCCGTTGCCACACCCAGCAAGCGAATCGGTTCGGCCGCGCTGTACCGCGAACCGTTGCGCCTGGTGGTCCACCACCGGCATGCCCTGGCCGGCCGCCGTCGGGCCAAGGTTGCCGAGATCCGGCAGGAGCCCTTCGTGGCGATGGGGTCCGGCTACGGCATGCGCTCGCTGACCGACGCTTTGTTCCGGGAGGCGGGGTTCCGCCCGCGCATTGCCTTCGAGAGCCAGGACTCGCACACCGTCCGCGGCCTCGTCTCGGCCGGGCTCGGCGTCAGCATTCTGCCGCCCGGCGGCTCCGCACCCGGCAGAGCCGCACAAAAGAGCCACCACCCGTCGCGGGGCACCGAAGCCGACGACGGCGGACCGGGCTGGGTGGAGATTCCCCTGGATTCAGTCCTGGCGTTCCGTGAGATCGGCCTCGCTTGGCGGGAGCCGGTTTCGCGGAATGCCGTGGCCGATGCCGAGTCCGATCCCGTGCGCTTGTTCCGCGAATTCGTGCTCCGCGACGGTCCGGCGCTCCTGGCAGGCTTCGTGCGCGAACGCTCGGCAGGCTGAGCCGGGCCGGTGCGCTGAGGCCGAGCCGGAGCCGGTCCGCTCAGGCCGGAACGCTCAGGTCGCCGGTTGGCGCCGAGGTCGCCGTAAGGTGACGGCGGTTTGGCACGTTTCCGGCGACTTCGGAGTTCGGCCAGGTCCGGCCGGATTCCGATGGTGGGGGTCGGCGGGGGGTCGGCGGCGGTCAGCGGCCGGCGAGCAGCCCTCGCACGACGCCGGCCACGGGTCCGGCTTGTGCCTTCTGCCAGCCCGTGCCCGCCCACAGGTTCAGGCGTTCCGCGTCGCCGGCTGCGGTGGCCGCGGCCCGCAGGGGCGCCGTGAGGTGGTGGACGGCAGGGTAGGCCTCCGGCGCCTCGGGGTGGTCGCGGACGAATTCGTTCTCCAGAGCCCGGGCCTGCCGGCCGGTGAAGGCGCGCGTCAGCCGGGTTCGGGTGAAGTGCGGATCGGCCAGGGCATCCTTGTGCAGCTGCTTGGCGCCGCTTTGGTCAGTGCGGAGAAACGCGGTGCCGAGCTGGGCTGCGACGGCCCCGGCACGCAGCACGGCGTCCAGCCCGGCCGCATCCATGATGCCGCCCGCAGCCACCAGCGGAAGGTCGACGACGGACCGCACCTCGGCGAGCAGCTCCGCCGTCGTGCCGCCCGGCTGCGCCGTTGTGCCGCCCGGCTCCGCCGCGTCAGCCGGTTGCGGCTCCGGGGCCGGAAGGAACGTCGCGCTGTGTCCGCCGGCGCTCGCGTGCTGCACGACGAGGGCGTCCACGCCTTGCCCTGCCGCCTGCACGGCCTCGGCCGCGGTAGTGACAGTGGCCAGCACCGCCGACCCCGCCCGCTGCAGGGCCCGAACGACGTCCGGGCCGGGCAGCCCGAAGGCGAAACTGACCAGCTCCACGGGCTCTGAGAGCAGGGCATCGATCTTTCCCTGCCATTCGTCGTCGTCGTCGAGCCGCAACTGCGGAAGCTCGACGCCGTAGCGCCGGGCGTCGGGGCGCAGCTGCTGCCGGTAATCCTCGAGTTCCGCCAGCACCGCCGCGGAGGGCGGCAGCTGGGCCGGATCCGGGACAAACACATTCATGCCGAACCGGGCGCCGGACTCCCGGATGGTGCGGATTTCCGCCTGCATGGCCGCCATGCTCTTGTAGCCGGCCGCGAGGAAGCCCAGCCCGCCAGCCCGGTGTACGGCCTCGACGAAGGCCGGTGTGGAGGTGCCGCCGGCCATGGGCGCCGCGATGACGGGTGTGCCGAAAAGATCGTGGGGCATTGCGGGCTCCTTGCAGCGATTCAGTAACCTGTTGCAGTGACTAACACTGATATGCCGCCGGCGGCGGACTCCGTTCCATCTTCCACCACGCCATCTGCCACGGCGAGGACAGGTGCCGTGATCGGACTGGACATCGGCGGCACCAAAACCCGGGGCGTCAGGTTCGAGGACGGCGCGCCCGTTGCCGATGAATCGGTGGGCAGCTCCAATGTCCAGAACGTCAGCCCCGAGGAAGCCGCCTTCAACCTCGCGGAACTCTTCGCCAGGATCGGCGGGGGAGACGTCGCCGAGGTCTACGCCGGAGCCGGCGGCATCGACACCGATGACGACGCCGCGGCGCTCGCGGCACTGATTGCCCCGCACGTGCCCGGTGCCCGGATCACGGTGGTCCACGACTCCCGGCTGCTGCTTGCCGCAGGCGGCGCCAGCACCGGCGTCGCCGTCATAGCCGGCACCGGATCGGCCGCGTGGGGCAAGAACGGCCGCGGCGAGGAAGCACGGGCCGGGGGCTGGGGCTACCTGCTCGGCGACGAGGGCAGCGGCTACTGGCTGGGCCGGGAGGCAGTCCGCCACAGCCTGCGCCGGATGAACCAGGGGCTGGAACCCGACGAACTCTCCACTGCCCTGCTGGCATCCTGCGGGGTGGATGACCCGAACAAGCTGATCGCCATGTTCCACTCGCCCGAGACCGGGCGCCGGTTCTGGGCCCAGCAGGCCCGTCTCGTGGTGGAGGCTGCAGACGCCGGGCATGCGCCGAGCCGGGCCCTCATGGAGCAGGCCGGGCGCGACCTCGCCGACCTCGCCGCGCAGACCGTCCGGCAGCTCGGCATCGAGGGCCCCGTCATCCTGGGCGGCGGACTCGGCATGAACGTGCCGGGGCTCCAGGAGTCGTTCCGCACGGCACTGGCCGCCGCGGGGATCACCGATGTCCGGGTCCTGGCGCAGGAGCCGGTGTTCGGGGTGCTGCAGCTGGTGGCGGAACAGGAGTAGACGGAGGCAATCCTCCGGCCACTACGCTGGGGGGATGAGCATGCAATTCGACACCCGGCCCGCCGCCTACGCCGTAATCATCCGCGATGCCGGGATCCTCCTGGCGTACTGGAAGCAGGACGGCCGCGAGGGCTGGACGCTGCCCGGCGGCGGCCTGGACCTGGCCGAACACCCGGTGGACGGGTGCCGACGCGAGATTCACGAGGAAACCGGTTACGACGCCGAGGTCGGCGCCATGCTGGGGATCGACGTCGGGCACTGGCCGTCCGAAGTCCGGCTCGACGGCGGCGTACGGGACTTCCAGTCGCTCCGGCTGGTCTACGAGGCGACGATCACGGGCGGGGAACTGCGTCACGAAGTGAACGGCAGCACCACCCACGCGGCCTGGATTCCACTGGATGAGGTGGCGCAGCTAAACCGGGTCTCGCTCGTGGATGCCGGGCTGCGTCTGTACCGTGAGCGGCCGCTGAACGGAAAACTTTCCGGCTAAACCGCTGGCCAGGCACGGGCACCATCGCTATCCTGTAGAAACCGCCGGCCGCAGCAGACCGGCAATCGACGGGGAGGTGGAAGCAATGAATGCGATATTTCTGAGCGCGCAGCGCACCGATACAAGCCATGTCATTACTCCTGCCCCGTCCCACGGCGCAGCCTAGCCATCGAGCGCTAGTCTCCGCGCGCGGCATCCAAACCGCCGCAGCCCGCAATGCGCCGCACCACGGGGCCCCACCAAAGGGTTTTCGTTGACCATTTATCCTGCATCCCGGGGCGCCGGCAGCGCCCTCATTACCAATTCATCCGAACCTCATTCATCTGTGCCTCATACGGCCGTGCCCTCCGACGAGGCTGGCCCCGAGGGTCCTGTCCTCTACGGCTACACGGCCGGCGTCGCCGAGCGGTTCGCGGCCCAGCCGGTGCCGGGCGGCGACCGCCCTGGCCGCGTCATCCGGGTGGACCGCAACCTCGTCCTGGTGGCCGAGGGCGGCGGAACCGCCCACCTGCCCTACCCGCGCGGCGGGGAGCTTCCCGCCACCGGGGACTGGGTCTGGCTGGGTCCGAACGCGGCGGGGGAACCCGCCATCGTGGGCATCCTGCCCCGCCACTCGGAGCTGAGCCGCAAGCGTGCCTTCGAGGCCTCGTCCGAGGCGCAGGTCCTTGGCGCCAACATGGACGTCGTCGGGATCGTCGTTCCCGTGGATCGTCCGCTCACGCACAACCGGCTCGAACGGACCCTGGTTGCGGCGTGGGACTCCGGTGCCACACCGCTCGTGATCATCACGAAGGCGGACATCGCGGACCTCGCGGACGACGTCGTGGCGACGGTCGTGCGCCAGGCAGCCGGCGTAGACGTCGTCACCACCTCTGCCGAGAACGGCGATGGCCTCGACGAAGTGCTGGGCCATCTGCCGCCCGGCGGCACGCTGGTGCTGCTGGGGCCCTCTGGCGCCGGAAAATCCACGCTCGTCAATGCCCTCGCCGGCGTCCGGGCCCAGGAGACGGGGGCAGTGCGGGCGGGCGACGGCAAGGGCAGGCACACCACCACGTCCCGCGCGCTCGTTCCCCTGCCCGGCGGCGCCGTCCTGATGGACACGCCGGGGGTGCGCGGCTTCGGGGTCTTCGACGCCGAGGGAGGAATGGAGGAGATGTTCGGCGACCTCGAAGAGCTCTTCGAGCACTGCCGCTTCTCGGACTGCGCGCACGGCCGGGAACCCGGCTGTGCTGTGCAGGCCGCGCTCGCCGACGGCGTACTGGAGGACCGCCGGTGGGCCAGCTACCTGAAGCTGCAACGCGAACTCGCCGCCCTGGCGCGCCGCCACGACGCGGCCGCGCGGCGCGCCTACCAGCGGGAATGGCACCAGAAGATCGTCGTAGCGGGCAAGAGCCAGCGGTCAGCCGAACGGGACAACCACGAGAACGCGCACGGCGGCGGAAAGAGCCGCCAGGACGGAAATAGCAGAAACACCAGTGGCGCGAAGGGTGCGCGGCGGCCCCGCTGAAGCACACCGCCGGGTGAGACAAGGGCCGCGGTGGCGCGCCGGAACGATTTCCGGCGCGCCACCCATCCAAAATCGTTGTGCTTCCGAAGCCTTACGGGAGCCCCGCGCCGCTGACATAGTCCGGGGTGCTGGTTAGTCTATGAGCTAACTGCTTTATGGCCAGCACACTGACGAAACCGTGCGCTGGCCCGACCAATGTTGCCGCCAACAGTTAGGTAAGCCCGGAAATGGCCGAAGCCATGATCGAGTTCCAGAACGTCACCAAGCAGTACCAGGGCGGTCAGGCCGCCGTTGACGGGCTGACCATGTCCATCGATAAGGGCGCCATCACTGTCTTCGTCGGACCCTCCGGCTGCGGTAAGACCACGTCCCTGCGGATGATCAACCGCATGGTGGAGCCCACGTCCGGCGTCATCACCGTGGACGGGGCCGATGTCACTTCAGTCCCTGCCGCGCAGCTGCGGCGGTCCATGGGCTACGTCATGCAGTCCTCCGGGTTGATGCCGCACCGCTCCGTGCTGGACAACATCGCCACCGTTCCCCGGCTTAACGGCGTGTCCAAAGCCGACGCCCGCAAGCGCGCCCAGGAACTGCTCGACGTCGTCGGGCTGGCCTCCTCGCTCGGCAAGCGGTACCCGTCCCAGCTCTCGGGCGGACAGCAGCAGCGCGTGGGCGTGGCCCGGGCACTCGCGGCCGATCCTCCGGTGCTGCTCATGGACGAGCCCTTCAGCGCCGTGGACCCGGTGGTCCGCGACGAACTCCAGAAGGAGCTCCTCCGGCTCCAGCATGACCTGGCCAAGACGATCGTCTTCGTCACCCACGACATCGACGAGGCCACCGTCCTGGGCGACAAAGTGGCCGTGTTTGCCGTCGGCGGCAAGCTGGCGCAGTACGCCGCGCCGGCGGAGATCCTGCGGGCCCCGGCGAACGAGTTCGTGGCCTCCTTCGTGGGCCGTGACCGCGGGTTCCGGCACCTTGCGTTCAGCCCCTCGGACGGTGTCACCATCCACCCCGTCCCCACTCTCACGCCCGATCAGCTCAGGGCTGAGGGCAGCTCCGATGAATGGCAGCTGGTGGTCGACGACGCTCTCCGGCCCCTGGGCTGGGCCGGGCCCCGCAGCGCCACCGGAACCGCCCCGGCGATGGTTCCCGGAGGCTCCCTGTTCCGGAAGGGGGACACGCTCCGCCGGGCACTGGACGCGGCCCTGTCCTCACCCTCGGGCCTCGGCGTCGCCGTGGACGACGACGGCCGGGTGGCCGGAGTAATCGGAGCCGCCGAAGTCCTCGCCGTCATCGAGTCAGACCGCAACGTCCGGCACGGAGGGCTCTGATGGAGTGGTTCCTGGCCAACAGGGCCGAAGTCTTCAGCCTCGCCGGCCAGCACCTCATCCTGGCCATCCTGCCGATGGTGTTCGGGGTCCTCATAGCCGTTCCGCTGGCCCAGCTCGCCCGGCAGAGCCGCGCGCTCCGGTCCTTGGTGCTCACCGGGTCCTCGCTGCTGTACACGATCCCCTCGCTGGCGCTTTTCATCATCCTGCCGACCATCCTCGGAACCCGGATCCTGGATCCGGTCAACGTGGTGGTGGCCCTGACCATCTACGCCATCGCCCTGCTGGTGCGCGCCACGCTGGATGCCTTCGACTCGGTGGACGAGGACCTGCGGCAGGCCGCCGTCGCCATGGGGTTCAAACCCTTCGCCCGCTTCATGCAGATCGACCTGCCGCTGTCCTTGCCGGTGCTGTTCGCCGGGCTGCGCGTGGTCTCGGTCAGCAATATCTCGCTGGTCAGCGTCGCGGCACTGCTCGGCATCGGCAACCTCGGAATGCTCTTCACCTCCGGCCTCCAGCGTGACTTCGTCACCGAAGTGGTGGTGGGCATCATCGCCATCCTTCTCCTGGCGCTGCTGATGGACGCCGTCCTGGTGCTGCTTGAACGGCTGCTGACGCCCTGGACCCGGGCCGCGGCGGCCACGGGTGGCGGCACCGGTTCGGGCGCGGGCCCGGACAGGACTGGCCCCGCCGCGGCGGCGATGCGGTTTTCGCGTCCCAAGACCGGAGGGGGAAACGCGTGAATAACGTCGTCACGGACACCTTTGCCTGGCTCAGCGACCCGGAGAACTGGTCCGGCAGCGCCGGAATCCCGGTGCGCCTGGCCGAACACCTGTTCTACACGGGCCTGGTGATGGTGATCGCCATCGCCATCGCCGTCCCGATCGGCCTGTTCGTCGGGCATACCGGCCGCGGGCGGGTTGCGATCGTGTCAGTCGCGGGCGCGCTGCGCGCCCTGCCCACCCTCGGCTTGCTCACCTTTTTCGTCCTGCTCGCCGGCATCGGGCTGATGCCGCCGATCTGGGCTCTCGTGATCCTGACCGTGCCGCCGCTGCTCGCCGGCACCTACGCCGGAATCTCCAGCGTCGACCGCAACGTGGTGGATGCCGCCCGCGCCATGGGCATGACCGAGTGGCAGGTCCTGTTCCGGGCGGAATTCCCGAACGCGCTGCCGGTGATGTACGGCGGGTTCCGGACCGGGGTGCTCCAGGTGATCGCCACCGTTTCCGTGGTCGCCTACATCAACCTGGGCGGCCTGGGCCGTTACCTGTTCGACGGGCTCGTGCTCTCCGACTTCCCGCAAATGCTGGGAGGCTCGCTGCTGATCGCCGCCCTTGCCATCAGCGTCGACCTTATCCTTGCCCTTATTCAGAGGCTGTTCCTGTCACGGGGCGCCTCATCCAAGCCGAACCGCAGCCAGCAGGCTGCGGTTGATCTCACAGACCCCGTGATCGCGGAGACTGTTGTTCAAGGAGGTACGTCATGAAGGAATCCCGCCAACGAGGCCTTGGCCGGCGCGCATTCGGCGGCCTGGCCGTCGGCGTCGGCCTGGCCATGGCCCTGTCCGCCTGCGGAGGCTCATCAAACCCGCTGAGCTCGGCCCCGGCCAGCAGCGGTGCCGCCTCCGGTTCCGGCGGTGCCCTGGTGATCGGGTCGGCTGATTTCCCCGAGAGCCAGATCCTGGCCGAGGTCTACGCCGGTGCCCTGAACGCCGCGGGCGTCACCGCCAGCACCAAGCCGAACATCGGCTCGCGCGAGGTCTACATCAAAGCAGTCCAGGACGGCTCGGTGGACGTTGTTCCCGACTACAGCGGCAACCTGCTGCTGTATGTAAACAAGGACGCCACCGAGGTCTCCGCCGAAGACATCGCGAAGGCACTCCCGACCAAGCTCCCGCAGGGCCTGGCCGTGCTCGATGCCTCCAAGGCTGAGGACAAGGACGCCATGGTGGTCACCAAGGCCACGGCCGAGAAGCACCAGCTGAAGTCCATCGAAGACATGGCGAAGGTCTGCGGCGATCTCGTCATCGGCGCCCCGGCGACCTTCGCCGAGCGCGCCTACGGCCTGCCGGGCCTGGCGAAGAACTACAACTGTGTGCCCAAGAAACTCGAGCCGTTCAGCGACGGCGGCGGCGCCGTCACGCTCAAGGCGCTGCTCTCGGACCAGGTCCAGGTCGCGGACATCTACACCACCACCCCGTCCATCCCGGACAACGACCTCGTGGTGCTGGAGGATCCGAAGAACAACTTCATCGCCCAGCAGGTGCTGCCGCTGTACAACTCGGCCAAGATGACGGACAAGGCAAAGGAAACGCTCAACGCGGTGTCCAAGGTCCTCACCACGGAAGACCTCATCAACCTCAACCGTGCCGTGAGCGGCAGCCAGAAGCAGAACCCGAAAGATGCCGCCGACGCGTGGCTGAAGGAAAAGGGCCTCGCCCAGCAGTAGGCCACTGGCGACCCTGCGACGCCGGTGTCCGGGCTTACAGCCCGGGCACCGGCGTCGTTGTTGTTACTGCGGCGCCCGTGTGTGAGTCATGTCTCAGCGGAAGTACATCCTCCATATGGCATATTTGATGAATGGCAGAATTCAAGCAGTCCACCAAGCTTCATAATGTCCTTTACGACATCCGTGGACCGATTCTTCAGGCCGCCCAGCAGATGGAGGCGGAGGGTCATCGCATCCTCAAACTGAACATCGGAAACCCGGCCCCGTTCGGGTTTGAAGCGCCGGACGCGATCCTGGTGGACATGATCCGCCACCTGCCGCATGCCCAGGGCTACAGCGACTCGCGCGGCATTTTTTCGGCCCGCACCGCCGTCTCGCAGTACTACCAGACCCGCGGGATCCAGAACATCCACGTGGATGACATCTACCTCGGCAACGGCGTCAGCGAACTGATCACAATGTCGCTCATGGCCCTGCTCGACGACGGCGATGAGGTCCTCATCCCCACCCCGGACTACCCGCTGTGGACGGCCTCGGTTGCCCTGGCCGGCGGGAAGCCCGTGCACTACCTCTGCGACGAAGAATCCGGCTGGCAGCCCGACCTCGAGGACATGGAAGCGAAGATCACGCCGCGCACCAAGGGCATCGTGGTCATCAACCCGAACAACCCGACAGGTGCGGTGTACCCGAAGGCGACGCTGAAGAAGATCGTTGCCCTCGCGGAGAAACACGGCCTGGTGCTCTTCGCCGACGAAATCTACGAGAAGATCCTCTACGAAGACGCGGTACACGTAAACCTCGCCTCGCTCACCGGCGACGATGTCCTGTGCCTGACCTTCAGCGGGCTCTCCAAGGCCTACAGGGTCTGCGGCTTCCGGGCCGGCTGGATGGCCATCTCCGGGCCGAAAAAGGCCGCCGCGGACTACCTCGAGGGCATCAACCTGCTGGCCAACATGCGCCTCTGCGCCAATGTGCCGGCCCAGCACGCCATCCAGACCGCCCTCGGCGGCTACCAGAGCATCAACGACCTCATCCTGCCCGGCGGGCGCCTCCTGGAACAGCGGAACAAGGCCTATGACATGCTCAACGCCATCCCGGGCGTCAGCACGCAGCAGGCGCGCGGGGCCATGTATCTGTTCCCGAAGCTGGACCCCGAGGTCTACCACATCCGCGACGACGAGAAATTTGTCCTGGACCTGCTCCGCGAGCAGAAGATCCTGCTGTCCCACGGAAGGGCGTTCAACTGGGTCCGGCCGGACCACTTCCGGATGGTGACGCTGCCGAACGTCAAGGACCTCGAGGAAGCAATCAACCGCATGGCGGACTTCCTGAGCCGGTATAAGGGGAACTAGGCTTCGGTCAGCAGCGGAGCTCGGGGACTCGCCCGCGCAGCGGCTGCACGAAACTGGAAAGAGGCTTTCCATGACAGATGCTGTGATGTTCGAGCGGCACCCCGCCGAGACGCTGCTGGTCGGAAAAAAATTCAAGCTGAAGGACTGCGACCCGGACTCCACCCCGGGCTACCCGGGCGGGAAATCCGACGGCGAGGCGCTCCTGGCAGAGCTCGATGGCAAGCTGACCACCCTGCAGGAGCAGCTTTTCGCCGAATCCCGGTTCGGCGGCACCAAGCGCATCCTGCTGGTCCTGCAGGCGATGGATACCGCAGGCAAGGGCGGGATCGTCAACCATGTCATGGGCCAGATGGACCCGCAGGGTGTCCAGCTCAAGTCCTTCAAGGCGCCGACCCCGGAGGAGAAATCCTACGATTTCCTCTGGCGGATCGAGAAGGCAGTGCCGGGGGCCGGCATGGTGGGCGTCTTTGACCGCTCGCATTACGAGGACGTCCTGATTCACCGGGTCCACCGCTGGGCAAGTCCCGAGGAACTGGAGCGGCGCTACAAGGCCATCAACGAATTCGAGGCAAGGCAGGCGGCAGCCGGGACCACGGTGGTCAAGGTCATGCTCAACATCAGCCGGGACGAGCAGAAGGACCGGCTGCTCGCCAGGCTGGATGACGAAACCAAGGTGTGGAAGTACAGCAGCACCGACCTCAAGGAGCGCGCCTTCTGGAACGACTACATGGATGCGTACCAGGAGGCGTTCGAGAAGACGGCCACTGACATCGCGCCCTGGTACGTCGTGCCGGCCAACAAGAAGTGGTACGCCCGCATCGCGGTGCAGCAGCTGATGCTGGACGCCCTGGAAGGGCTGAAGCTGCAGTGGCCGGATCCGGAGTTCGACGTCGATCTGGAACGGGATCTGGTCGAGCGCTCCTAATACGGAGGGAACCGGCACGCCGCGGCGTGCCGGTGCCTAGCTCTTGTCCGCGGCCTGGTCCCGGGCCGCGGCGAGCCGCTTGCGGGCGCCTTCCAGCCACTGTTCGCAGCGCTTGGCCAGCGCTTCGCCGCGTTCCCACAGCGCAAGCGATTCCTCCAGGCTTGCGCCGCCGGCCTCCAGCTTGCCCACCACGGCGACCAGCTGCTCGCGGGCGTCCTCGTAGCTGAGGGCCTCGATGTCGGCGTTCGGGTTGGGTTCTGCTGCCATGTGGGTGCTCCTTGATTGTCGCGGTTTGTGCCGCGGTGACGCGGTGACGCTGTCTGTGGTGCTGACGGTGGTGCCTGTTCGGGGCGCTGACGGGTGGCCGTGTGGGCACGTCCGTCCGCCGGGGTTATTCCTCGGCCGGTTCCTGGCCGCCGGTGGATTGGGCCGTGAACCGGCCGCCGGCCACCCGAACCGTGAGGTCCGTGCCGGCGGGCACCTGGGACGGATGGCGCACAACGTCCCGGTGCGCCGCGGGGGCGTTTCCGTCGCCGGCGAGCTGGACCACCGCGTAGCCGCGATCCAGTGTCTTTTGCGGCGAGAGTGCGCGCACCTGCGCCTTGAGGTGGACCAGTTGGTCCGCTGCCCGCACGACGGCGGCGCTGATCGCCGAGTGCGAGCGGACCTTGAGCCGTTCGACGTCCTCGTGGCGCTGGCTGATCATGACGTCGGGGGAGAGCAGCACGGGGCGCGAACGCAGGGAGGCCAGCCGGTCGCCCTCGCGTTCAACGAGCCGGGTGACCCCGCGACGGAGCTGGTCCCGTGCCTGCCGGACCCTGACAAGCTCCTCGGCGACGTCGGGAACTATCCTCTTCGCGGCGTCGGTGGGCGTTGATGCCCTGAGGTCTGCGACGTCATCGAGGATAGGCCGGTCCGCTTCGTGCCCGATCGCGCTCACCACGGGGGTGGACGCGTCCGCGACGGCTCGGATGAGTTCCTCGCTGCTGAACGGCAACAGGTCCTCGAGGGCGCCCCCGCCGCGGGCGATGACGATGACGTCGACCACGGGGTGGGCGTCGAGTTCCCGCAAGGCCGCGATCATCTGGGCTACGGCGGTGTTCCCCTGGACCGCTACTTCGCGGATCTCGAATTCGACGGCCGGCCAGCGCAGGGCGGCATTGCGCAGTACATCCTTCTTGGCGTCAGAGTCGCGGCCGGTGATCAGGCCGATCCGGTGCGGGAGCAGTGGAAGCCGCTTTTTGCGCGAATCGGCAAAGAGTCCTTCGGCGGCGAGGGCCTGGCGCAGCCGCTCGATCCTGGCCAGGAGGTCGCCGAGGCCCACGGGCCGGATGTCCTTCACAGACATGTTCAGCCGGCCCGTCTTGAGCCAAAATTCGGCCTTGATCAGGGCTACAACCCGGGAACCGCGTTCCAGCGGGGCGGCCTGGCGGTCCAGCACTGTGGTCCAGACCGATGCCGGCAGCGAGATTTCGGCGTCGATGTCCCGCAGGGTCAGGTAGGCGTTGCTGCCACGCCGGTTGAGTTCGATTACCTGCCCCTCAACCCATGCCGAGGGCGCGCGGTCGATATGCATCTTGAGCTTCTGGGACAGCAACTGCAGCGGCCAGGGGTTGTCCGGACTGGTTTGGGCCGCGGTGGCCGGTAGCGTGGTGGCCGCCGCCGCGTCCTCAGGCATGCGTGGGCTCCATGGCCGGGAGTGCCTGGTGGAGTGCCTTGTGCATATGTGTGCGTGTCCTTTGCTGCGTGCCGTTTACTGCATGTCCTTACACCGGGACTGCCGGCGGCCCGCTCCCCGGCGGGTGGGCCGGCCGGCAGCCGGAAGTTGTCTCTGTCAACTCTATCCATAGCTCTACCACCGGGGTCCGACTTTATGGCCGCGCCCGGCCCCGCCCTAGGATGGGAGGGATGCCATCAACCTCCTAGGAATCCCTTGCGCACTTTTGTCTCTGCCGTCGCCGTCCTCATCGGGCTCCTGATGGCAGCCGTCGCCGTTCCAGCCATGTGGGTGGACCAGAACATCGTCCAGGAAGAGGGCTTCGTTGCCCTGACCGCGCCGCTGGGCAAGGACCCGGCGTTCCAGCAGCGGCTGGCCGCGGCCGCCGTCGACGGCCTGGCCGCCAGCGCCGGCATTCCCGAAGCCTTCACGGAGCTGGCCCGGCCGGTCCTGGACAGCGCGGCGCGCTCGCTGACGGGACTGCCCGGCTACCCCGAGGCCTGGGCTGAAACCCTGCGCAAGAGCCACCGCCTCACGTTCGCCGACCCCAGCACGCTGCCGCCGGAGGTTGACGGGTCGTCCTCGCTCACCCTGGATGTCGCGCCGCTTGCCGGGCTGGTGGCCAAGCAGGTCACTGCGGCGACCACCCTTCCGCTGGAGGCGCCCGGCCAGGTGCTGATCCATATCGGGCAGTCCGACCAGCGCCAGATGATCGAACGCGTCACCGTCTACGCCCCGATGGGCTACGCCGTTGCCGTCGGCGCGGCCATCGCCTTCATTCTGGCGTTCGTTGCGGCCCGACGCCGGTGGACCGTGCTGGTCGGAATGGGCGTTGGGACGCTGGTGCTCGCGGGGGTATGGAAGCTTGCCAGCGATGCCGCCGGCGCCGCTGTCGCCGGGACTTCGAGCGGTAACGATGTGGCGGAGCTGTTCAAGAACGAGTTCGTCGCGGCGTGCTCTGCCAGCTTCGGCCAGTGGATCGTCGTTGGTGCCGTCGCGGGAGCAGCACTGGTAGCCACGGGAGTGGCTGTCCGGGTCGCCGGCGGCCGCAAACGGGGCAGGATTGAACACCGGTAGCATGGGAGCATGACCACCACCGCTGTCTCCGTTCCGATGCCATCCGTTCCGCGCAGGCGGCGTTCCCCGGAAGACGTCCTGGCCGCGGCCCCGGTCGCCGGTCCCAAAAAGGTCCTCCTGGCAGCCCCGCGCGGCTACTGTGCCGGCGTGGACCGTGCAGTCATCGCGGTGGAAAAAGCCTTGGAGCACTACGGCCCGCCGGTATATGTCCGCAAGCAGATCGTGCACAACGTCCATGTGGTCAGCTCCCTGGAGGAAAAGGGCGCCATCTTCGTCGATGAAACCGACGAGGTTCCGGAAGGCGCCCTCGTGATCTTTTCCGCGCATGGAGTCTCGCCCGCCGTCGTCCAGTCCGCCGAGGACCGCGGCCTGCGCACCATTGACGCGACCTGCCCGCTGGTCACCAAGGTGCACCGCGAAGCCGTCCGGTTCGCCAAGGATGACTTCGACATCCTGCTGATCGGCCACGACGGCCATGAGGAAGTCGAAGGCACCGCCGGCGAGGCCCCCGAACACATCCAGATCATCAACGGCCCGCACGAGGTCGACAAGGTCACGGTCCGCGACCCGGAAAAGGTCATCTGGCTCTCGCAGACCACCCTCAGCGTGGACGAGACCATGGAGACCGTGCGCCTGCTCAAGGAGCGGTTCCCCACCCTGCAGGACCCGCCCAGCGACGACATCTGCTACGCCACCACCAACCGCCAGGTGGCCATCAAGAAGATCTCGCCCCAGGCGGATCTGGTGATCGTGGTGGGCTCCGCCAACTCCTCAAACTCGGTCCGCCTCGTGGAGGTGGCGCTGGAATACGGCGCCAAGGCCTCCTACCGGGTCGACTTCGCCAACGAGGTTGATGAGACGTGGTTCGAGGGCGCCGCCACGGTGGGCGTGACGTCGGGGGCCTCTGTCCCGGAAGTCCTCGTCAAGGATGTGCTGCGGCTTCTCGCCGACTACGGCTACGGATCGGTCGAGGAAGTCGTCACGGCCGAGGAAGACCTCCTGTTCTCCCTGCCGAAGGAGCTCCGGGCCACCCTGAAGCAGGCCGGCGACGTCACCCGCGCCCTCGGCGGCCGCGGCACCCGCCCCGAACAGTCCTAGGCACCGGACAGTCCTGGGTACTGGACAGTCCTGGGCATTGGACAGTCCTGGGGTACTGAGACCCAAGCGCAGGGCACCTAGGCCGCGGACTCTTCTGACTCGTCACGGGACTGAAGTTCCGGGGCCGCGACTGCCCGCGGTGTAACTTCGACGGCGGGGGGAGTGGCCAGTCCGGCGGCTTCCAGGGCGTTGAGTTTCCTCGCGGTCGGCAGGACGCGCGCCTCAAGGGTCCCGACCATGGAGTTGTACCGCTCAACCGAGGTCTTCAGCGAGGACCCCAGCTTGGTGACGTTCTCGCCGAGCGTGCCCATCCGGTCGTAGAGCTGCCGGGCGAGCTCGAAGAGTTCCCGGGCGCTGTCCGTCAACACGTCCTGCCGCCACGTGAACGCCACCGACTTCAGCACCGCCAGCAGGGTCCCGGGGGAGGCCAGGACCACGTTCTTGGCCAGTGCGTAGTCCAGCAGGGCCGGGTCGGCCGTGAGGGCGGCGGCCAGGATTGATTCCGCCGGCAGGAAGCAGACCACCAGCTCCGGAGAGTTGCCTGGGATGTCCCAGTACTTCTTGCTGCCCAGCGCGTCCACATGGGCCTTCAGGGCCTTGGCATGGGCGGCGAGGTGCGCCTGCTGGCTGCCGGGCAGCTGCGAGGACTGCTGGCCCGCCTGGGCGGCGCCGAGGTCCTGGGCGGCAAGATACGACGCCAGCGGGACCTTTGCGTCGACCACCAGCTGCTTGTCGCCGGGCAGCTGCACCACGAGGTCGGGCCGGAGGCTGCCGTCCGTGCCGGAGCTGTGGGCCTGCCCGCTGTGGAGCTGTTCGTGGAAGTCCACGTGCCGCAGCATGCCTGCCGCCTCGACCACCCGGCGCAGCTGGACCTCGCCCCACTGGCCGCGGGCGCTGTTGGAGCGCAGAGCGGACTCCAGCGCATGCGTGGACCGCAGCAGCTGCTCATCGGACAGGCGGGCCTCCTGCAGCTGCTGGGCCAGCTGGCCGTACTGCTCCAGCCGGTCGCGTTCGAGCAGGGATACCTGCTGCTGCACGGCAGTGAGCTTTTCTGCCACCGGCGCCAGCGCACGGAGCACACTGCCGTCGTGGTTCCGGGACTCGCCGAGTTCCCGGTTCTGGGCCGCGAGCAGGCGCCTCTCGGCGTCGGCGGCGGCGAACTGGGCGCTGACCTCGGACAGCCGGGCTGACACGCCGTCGAAGTCCTGTTCCACGGCCAGATAGCGCCGGCGCAGCAGGACATAGACGACGGCGGCGCCGGTGACGGCGCCCGTGAGCAGCATGAGCAGGGCGAGAATCAGAGAAAAAGCTTCCATGTCTTCACTGTGACATGCCCCTGTGACAGTTTTGGCTTCGACGCCCGGAACACCCTGGAACACTCCGGGATGTACCCGCCGCACCACCCGACAACGCCCCGGGAACACCCCACAACGCCCCGCGCCCGCGCCGGCACCCTGCCGCGCCACAGGCGCAGCCGCAGGCCGCAGCAACGGCCGGCGGCTGGTGCGGGTAGAATATATGCTCGTGGCTCTTACTATTGGCATCGTCGGACTGCCCAACGTCGGCAAATCAACCCTTTTCAACGCACTGACCCGCAACCAGGTCCTCGCGGCGAACTATCCGTTCGCCACGATCGAGCCCAACATCGGCGTCGTGAACCTGCCGGATGCCCGGCTTGAAAAGCTGGCCGGCATCTTCGGCTCCGCGCGCCTGCTGCCCGCCGCCGTGTCCTTCGTGGATATCGCCGGCATCGTCAAGGGCGCCTCCGAGGGCGAGGGCCTCGGCAACCAGTTCCTCGCCAACATCCGTGAGGCCGAGGCCATCGCGCAGGTTGTCCGCGTGTTCGATGACCCGGACGTCATCCACGTCGACGGCAAGGTCGATCCCAGCTCCGACATGGAGACGATCAACACCGAGCTGATCCTGGCCGATCTGCAGACCATCGAAAAGGCCATCCCGCGGATCGAAAAAGAAGTCAAGATCAAGAAGCGGGAGGCCGCCGAACTGGCGGCCATCCTGGCGGCGCAGGCAGTGCTGGAACGCGGCGACACCATCTTCTCGTCCATCAAGAGCGACAAGCTGGAGATGGAGCACCTCAAGGAACTCGGCCTGCTCACGGCCAAACCCTTCATCTATGTCTTCAACTCCGACGAGGGAATCCTCGGCAGTCCGGAGAAGCAGGCGGAACTGCGGGCCCTCGTGGCCCCCGCCGACGCCATCTTCCTGGACGCCAAGCTCGAGTCCGACCTGGTGGAGCTCGACGAGGCAGAAGCCCGCGAGATGCTGGAAATGAACGGCCAGGATGAATCCGGGCTGGACCAGCTGGCCCGCGTCGGCTTCCACACCCTCGGACTGCAGACCTACCTGACGGCCGGCCCCAAGGAAACCCGCGCGTGGACCATCCGCCAGGGCGACACTGCCCCGCAGGCGGCTGGCGTGATCCACTCCGATTTCCAGCGCGGTTTCATCAAGGCCGAGGTCGTCTCCTTCGATGACCTGATCGAGGCCGGTTCCATGGCCGAGGCGAAGGCCCGTGGCAAGGTCCGGATCGAAGGCAAGGAATACATCATGGCCGACGGCGACGTCGTGGAATTTAGATTTAATGTGTAGATTCTTCGCCTGAATCAGTAGAAATGCCGCCCTCCGTGAAACGTACGAGGGCGGCATTTCTTGTAACAGAATTGATAGTCGTAGCGTCGAGGGCCTTCGGACGGAGTCCGGGTGCATAGGAAATTTCGGGGTTTTTCCCCGGATACCCAATGACCTGCGACTCCAACGCGAGGCGATGCGGGTCTTTCCCTTACCAGCGCTCACGAGTCATTTCACAGCTAACCCCTTGATGCCGACCGGGGAGGGGGCCATCCCGGTCGTTTCCTTATGGCCCGATTCCGTCGGAGGCAGATCCGGTACGCTCCGTGGACCTGCAGTCCACTCCCGGTCCAGTATTCCGAAGACGAACTCGCTTCCCCACGTACCTTTGAAAAAGACGTTTTCGTGGAAGTGGGCTTCCCTCCGCATTCCCACCCTCTCAAGAAGCCGGGCCGCAGAATCGTTGAGCGCGTCGGTGACAGCTAGTATGCGGTGGAGATGCAACTGCTCGAAGGCGTAGCCGAGGAGCCCCAGAACCGCCTCACGGCCATACCCGTGCCCCTGGTGCTCGGGCGCTAGCGTAAATCCCAATTCCGCCTCGCTCTTTTCAGTGTCGTTCACCTTTAATGCAACATCGCCGATGAGAATGCCGTCGGCACGTCTTTCGAGGGCGAACTGGTACCACTCTCCCGGTATGCCGGGCTGGATGTTTTGCATCGAGTTGATGAGGGTGCGACCTTGTTCAAGGGTGTAATTGCTCCAGCTTTGGTACCGCTCGACCTGGGGCTGGGCGCGATAGGCGGCAAAGGCTTCTGCATCTGCCGGATGGAATGGGCGGGCATGAAGGCGCGGTGTTTCGAAATGGGCGACAGCGGGTCCTGTTTCGGGGCCGTTGAAAGTCGGCATTTAGTTTCTTCTCCTCGTAGGAACTTTGGATTTGTTTCGGGAGTGCTGCGGCCCGTTCGCACGGTGGTGAGGCTTGCTGCGCCGGGTTCGCCGGAAGCGTGCCGGTTCGCCGTCCGTGGCGGAGAATCGCGGCGATGACTCCAATGAACGGGCTCTGCCTTCACTATTGGCCGGAGACCTTTCACAGTGAGAACTGCAATCTAGACGGCTCATTCGGACAGGCGCCAACTTACCTCGTCTGCCTCCAAACGCTGGCGTGCGGTGTTCAGTCCCGCTCCCACTGGTACGTGACCGGTAGCCGCTGCCAGCCCGAAGACCGGCATATCGCTATACACGCTTTCCCTGCCACCGGGCATCGTCTCGTAGGTTTCGTGCCATACGCCGATGTCGCCAGTACCGGCGGATTCGCGCATGAATCGGCGCCAGGGCTCAAGGTGCGGCGCCGACCGGTCGGCCGCGAACCGCTGCAGATGCTCCGGGCTCCTCCAGTAGCTGACCATGATGGTCGTCCGCCCGAACCATTGCTGGTAGCCCAACAATCCGGCCTCCGGCGTCTTGGCCAGGTGGGCAAGCATCCTGGGCATGGCCGCCCCCACCCGTGCCACTTTCCCGAATTTCCACCACCGGTTGGCGCGCATCCCAATCAGGAAGATTGTCACCGGGCCGCCTCCGGGATCGGCAGTGAAACGTCCTGCGTGCACTTGCTCCGATATGGGCTTCTCCTATTCATAACGCTGTTACAGAACAGTGTTATGCAATACTTGTCCTATGGCAAGACCCATAGTCCACGATGAGACCCTGCGTCGCAGGCTGCTCGACACCGCAGCCTCCCTCATCGCCCGCGACGGCGCCGCCTCCTTATCGCTGCGCAGTATTGCCGCTACCGCTGGGACGTCGACGACGGCGGTGTATTCGCTCTTCGGGGGCAAGGCGGAGCTGTTGACTGCCGTGCTCGACGATGGCTTCGCTTCCTTTGCTGCCTCCCAACAAGAGGTCGCCGCTGCCGGCCTCGAAGCATTGGGCCGGGCTTACCGAACTTGGGCACTGGAGCATCCGATCCTCTACGGCCTGATGTTCGGCGGCTCACTGGCCGGCCAGGTGCCGTGTCGGCCGACGCCGGGTGCCACTGAGCCGTCGATCGCGCCGCTGTTCGCCGCGGTTGCCGCAGCGCTGCCCGGAGCAGCGGATGACGAGATCGCCTCGATGGTCGCCGTCGTGTGGGGCCAAGTCCACGGGCTGGTGTCACTGGAGCTGGCCGGTGCACCGGCTGCTGGCTGGATCTGGGATGTGGCCTATGATGCCGCTATCAGCCAGATTGGCCGCTCGCTGCGACGCTAGGGAACATTAGTCCTCAAGCAGCCGGCGGACCATGGGGTCGCAGTAGCCGTCGAAATCCGGATCTCGTGATGGTCGACCAGTATGTTCGTCAGCGTACCCCCTGTTCTACAACGGGTTGTTTGGTGACGGAACGTGGTGGAGTTCCGCTTTAACGTCTGAGTCAGCTCCGGTACCTCCCGGGAATCCTCGGCCGAAGTGTTGGGGAACTAAACGTTCTTCCGAGACGGTGATTGTTCCCGAGGCGGTGGCGGCTCGGAGTGCGCTAGCCTGAACGGCGTGGACCGCATAGACATGGATGACGCTGCAACGCTCGTGACCCTGCTGCATGATGGGAGGCGCTCCTCGTCGCTCCGTGCGCTGCTGCCGGGGTGGGACATGCTGCAGGCCGACGTCCCTTCCCGGGAACGGGTAGAGACGGCAATAGCGGTCCTGGTCGGTTCCAGCCTTGCTGAGGTCGACTCATCCTGGGGGATGCGGCTCACGGAGCAGGGCGTGCAGCTCAGGCGGTCCGTGAAAGGTGCTCGGGGGATGCGGGAGATCCCGGAGGCAATCAGCGATCTGCTGGTAGGACGCCAGTTGAGCCGTGCAACGCTGAGTCTTCCTCACGAGGTCTTTGATGCGGCGCGCGAGGACTATCTGGACGCGGCCCAACGCAGGGCTGAGCGCCGATCGCGACATCGCTGGTGGTGGCCCGACCCATCCAGGCCCCGTCCAAGGAAGCCGCCATCCTCGACCTCCTGAGAAGCACGAACGGCCACCCGTGACGTTGTTCGACTGCCGAACGTAGTGGAGTTCCGCTTCAACGTCTAGTTTCTGATCTCCCTGAGGCCAAAAGCGATAGCCGCTAAGAACACGTGTTCTTGGCGGCTATCGCTTTTGCGAGCGGGTAAGGGCTTCACGGACAGTTGGCTATGTGGCGGACTCAAGCCAGGAGCTTACGGCGTCGCGTGCGGCGGCGGGCTGCTCGTGGAACAGGAAGTGGCCGGCACCTTCGACGACGGTGAACCGGGCCGTGGGCAGCGCTTCTGCCATTTCTTCGGCAGCGTTCAGAGGGATGAGGCGGTCCTGGGCTCCGTGGATGATCGCTGTCGGGCAGGCGATGGACGGCAGAATCGAGCGAAGATCGGCGCGCTGCACGACTGCCTGCTGCTGTCGGAGGAAGGCTTCTGCACCGACTGGGCTGGTCATGGAGCGCCAAGTGGCTAGGAGTGCATCGTCGGATTCGTTGTCTGCCGCGACGACGCCAGGGAAGGCGGCGTCGACAAGAGCGTCGAAATGCCCGCCTTCAACGAGCGCGGACTGGCGCGCCCGCGCTTGGAGCTGCTCCGCGGAGTCGGCTCGGGCGGACGTGCTTACGAGTGCGAGAGCGGTGACGCGATCGGGCGCCTGTCGGATGACTTCGAGGGCGACGTACCCTCCCATGCTTGTTCCGAGAACAGCAATGTCGCCGACGTTCTCGCGGAGGATCCGTTCGGCCATGGCCGCAATGGTGTCGTCGTGCCGGGTGTCGGCCAAAGTGACTTGCCCGCGCGTCCAGACGGTATCGATCACCGGGGCGTAAGCGAGCGGAGAGCAGAGCAGAGGCGGTATCAGGACAATATTCACGTTCTCAGTCTTGCTGAACCTGCCGACAATAAACTATCGACGCAGGCGTTCTGGCTCACGGTAATCATTTCGACCACCAGAACAGACCAACCGCGTTGATCCAACACACGAAACCGAATCTGTTATCAACGGGCGATGCTTACGGGCTTTACGGCCGTGTTGTTAGGATCGGGCCGACCGTACTGACCATGAGCGTTTACGCGAGAGCGAGGATCCGTGAAAGCCGACCATTATGACAGTTTTGCCGAGAGCTACTCGGCGGAAAACGAGTCCAGCCTCCTCAACGCCTACTACGAGCGGCCGGCGATGATTGGCCTCGCCGGCGACGTCGACGGCCACCGGGTCCTGGATGCAGGGTGCGGCTCCGGGCCCCTGTCCGCGGCACTGAGCGCGAAGGGCGCGATCATGACCGGATTCGATTCCAGTCCTGCGATGCTCGAACTGGCAAGACAGCGACTTGGCGGAACCGCGGATCTATACTTGGCCGACCTCAGCAAGCCGCTGCCTTTCGCGGATGGCTCCTTCGACGACGTTGTCTCGTCTTTGGTTCTGCACTACCTGGAGGACTGGTCAGCGCCGCTTGGCGAACTGCGGCGCGTGCTGAAGCCGGGCGGTCGCCTGATCCTGTCGGTCAACCACCCCACGGTCAGCGTGATCACCCAACCAGCCGAGGACTACTTCGCCATCCGGCAGTACTCGGAGGATTACGAGTTCGATGGGGAGACTGCGGTTCTGACCTTCTGGCACCGACCACTTCACGCGATGATCAACGCCTTCACATCGGCGGGATACCGCGTCGCCACCGTGAGCGAACCAGGGCCATCTCCAAACACACCGCACGAACTCCTTCCGCCGCGCATCCTCACCGGCGAGAAGACAGCGTTCCTGTCCTTCATCTTCTTCGTCCTCGAAGCCGGCTGATGGCAGCTGAGGAACGTGAGGACACGAGCCGCCGCCGTCCCAGTTCACGCCAACGACCTGTCGCGATGGTCAGCCGTGATGAGAAGGAGGCTCTCCGCCGCCCGGCAGCGCGGTAATTCTGCCAAGTAATTAAGGATTAACTGGAGGGCCCCGATTCTCGGATTGGGGCTTTTCCTGTGTGCGGCGCTTTTATCCTTTTGTTACGCCGCCGTCAACGTTTTGTGGGAAAGCTGGCCCTGCGGAAGCTGCCCAATGTTGCAGCTCCATAACGAACTTTACGGTGAGTCAACTTTGGTGGCTCCGGACGGTCTTTGGGGTTACGCTTCATGCCATGTGAGACGGGCCACACTGCCGCTGGGGGAGTGTGGACGTCTGTCTGGCGCCTTCGGCGCCGGTCTCACCCACACCACAGAAACAAGGAGGCGGAATGCGCTTGGGTCGTATTTCCAAAGCAGTGGGCGTGGCGGCAGCAGCTGCCATCGCCCTCAGCGCCTGCGCGGGCAACGGCGGCGGGACAACCCCGACCACTGCGGCGGCAGCAAGCAAGCAAGGCGGATCGGCAACCGTAGTAGAGGTCAACGCGTTTAATACGTTCAACCCGAACACGGCCGATGGAAACACTGACATCAATTCAAAGGTCAGCTACGCCACGCACTCGGGCTTCTTCTACATCGACAACAAGCTCAATGTTGTCCGCAATGAGAAGTTCGGCAAGATGGAAAAGGTCTCTGACGATCCGTTGACGGTGAAGTACACCATCAACGACGGCGTGAAGTGGTCCGACGGCACTCCTGTTACCGCAGCCGACCTTGTGCTGCAGTGGGCCGCCTTCTCCGGTTACTACAACGACGCCGACGCGGAAGGTAAGACCGGAACGTCCTACTTCTCCTACGCCGGTGACCCCACCGGTATCGCCCTCACCGACTTCCCGGAACTCGGTGACGACGGCCGCAGCATGACGCTGAAGTACTCCAAGCCCTTCGCGGACTGGGAAATCGCCATCGGCGGCCCCGGCGTCGACATCCCCGCCCACGTCCTGGCCAAGAAGGCAGGCCTGGCGGACACCAAGGCGTTCATTGACCTGCTGAAGGGCATGCCCCGCGGCGATTCCAAGGCCCCCAAGCCGGCGAACGCCCAGCTCAAGGCTATGGCGGACCTGTGGAACACCGGCTTTGACACCAAGACCCTGCCGGCCGATCCGAGCCTTTACCTCTCCAACGGTCCGTTCATCGTCAAGAGCGTCAACCAGGACCAGTCCCTGACCATGGTCAAGAACAAGGACTACAAGTGGGGACCGGAAGCCAATCTGGACGAAATCACCGTCCGCTACATCGGTGAGGCACCCGCCCAGGTCCAGGCTCTCAAGAACGGCGAGGCCGACATCATCGCCCCGCAGGCATCCGCGGACACCGTGGAGCAGCTCAAGGCACTCGAAAGCCAGGGCGTGACGGTCGACGTCGGCAACCAGCTCGCGTACGACCACATCGACCTGAACTACTCGGGCCCGTTTGCCGACAAGAACGTCCGCGAGGCGTTCATGAAGGCCGTCCCGCGTACGGACATCGTCGACAAGATCGTCAAGAAGCTGGATCCGAAGGCTGCACCGCTTGACTCCCAGCTGTTCGTTCCGGATCAGGCCCCGTACGCCGACTCGGCCAAGAACAATGGTTCCTCCGCCTACCAGGGTGTGGACATCGAGGGTGCCAAGAAGCTCCTCAACGGCGCCACCCCCGAAGTTCGCATCATGTACAACAAGGACAACCCCAACCGTGTTGACGCTTTCTCCCTGATCAGCGAGTCCGCCACCAAGGCCGGCTTCAAGATCGTCGACGGCGGCCTCGGCAAGTCTGACTGGGGCAAGGCCCTCGGTGACGGCAGCTACGATGCCACCATCTTTGGCTGGAGCAACTCGGGTGTCGGCGTGTCCGGCGTTCCGCAGATCTTCAAGTCCGGCAACGACTCCAACTTCAACCAGTTCAGCGACCCCGCAGCCGACAAGCTGATGGACGAACTGATTGTCACCACCGACAAGAGCAAGCAGGACGGCCTCGTTGCGCAGATCGACAAGATGATCTGGGATTCGGCCTACGGCCTGCCGCTGTTCCAGTCGGTTGGCGTGGACGCGTACAGCGACCGCATCACCGGTGTGAAGTACATGCCGAACCAGACCGGCGTTTGGTGGAACTTCTGGGAATGGGCGCAGAAGTAGCCCGCGACCCCAAGTAACACTGCTGGAAAGGCGTCGGGACCACAGCTTCTTCGGTCCCGGCGCCTTTCTGGCGACATCCCTGACGATGCCGTGGTCCCGCCGCCACATCGGCGGGAACCGGCCAAACTCCGCGACCGGTCCGGGCAATCCCTGGGCCCGAATTCCGAGGTTCTATTCCAATGGTGACCTACATCTTCCGGCGGCTCGTGACTGCCGCCCTCATCCTTCTCGGTGCGTCTTACCTCGTATATCTCCTGACAGCGGCGTCCGGCGATCCCCTCGAGGAATTCCGCGCCAACCCCACGCCCCAGAAGCAGCAGCTCATGGACGCGAGGACCGAGCTCTTGCAGCTGGACACCCCGGCCCCGCTGCGGTACTTCAAATGGTTCGGCGGCGCTGTCCAGTGCCTCGTTCCGTTCGCCAACTCCTGTGACCTCGGGAAAAACATCGCCGGTCAGCCCATCACCGAGGCCCTCGGCTTCGCGCTCGTCCAGACCCTGACCCTCGTCACCGCGGCAACGGTGCTCGCCATCCTGATCGGCATCACCCTGGGCATCGTCACCGCCCTGCGGCAGTACAGCACCCTGGATTACGGCGTGACGTTCATGGCCTTCCTGTTCTTCTCACTGCCGATCTTCTGGGTCGCCGTCCTGCTCAAGGAATTCGGCGCCATCGGCTTCAACGACTTCCTGCGGAACCCCGACGTGCCGCTGCCCGCGGCCCTCGGGATCGGCGTCGTCGTCGGCGCAGTGACAGCCGTCGCGGCGGGCGGGACCATGCGGCGCCGGCTGCTGGCCGGCGCCGTCGCCTTCGCCTTCGTCACCGCGGTGCTCATTTACTTCTCCGCCACCGAATGGTTCAAGACCCCGGGCATGGGCCCCGTGGTCATCGCCATCGCCGGTGTCGGCATCGCGTTCGCCGTGACCCTGCTCTCCGCCGGGCTGAAAAACCGCAAGGCCCTGCAGTCGGCCCTCATCGCCGTCGGCGTCGGAGTCGTGCTCTACTTCCTCCTTCAGCCGCTGCTCAACGAGGCTACGTTCCTGATGATCGTGCTCCTGGCGGTCGCCTTCGTCCTGATCGGCATGGGCATCGGCTACCTGGTGGGCGGCTACGACCGCGGGCAGTCCATGCGGGCGGCAGCCATCACCTCGTTCCTGGTCGGCTTCCTGATCCTGCTGGACCGGTACATGCAGGCGTGGCCCAGCTACTTCAACAACAGCCGTGTGCGCGGCCGGCCGATCGCCACCATCGGTGCCAGCACGCCGAACATCCAGGGCGACTTCTGGGTCCTGAGCCTTGACTCCTTCACGCACCTGATCCTGCCCACCCTGGCCCTGATTCTCATTTCACTGGCCAGCTACACCCGCTTCACCCGGGCCTCGATGCTCGAAATCATGAACATGGACTACATCCGCACGGCCCGGGCCAAAGGCCTGAGCGAGCGGACCGTCATCATGCGCCACGCCTTCCGCAACGCCCTGATCCCGATCGCCACGATCGTGGCCTTCGACATTGGGGCGCTGATCGGCGGTGCCGTCATCACCGAAACCGTCTTCTCGGTCCGCGGCATGGGCTTCCTGTTCCTGGACGGGATCGCGCACACCGATCCCAACCCGGTCATGGGCGTCTTCATCTGCGTGGCCATCACGGCCATGGTCTTCAACCTCATCGCGGACCTCGCCTACTCCGCACTGGATCCGCGCGTAAGGGTAAAAGCATGAGCCAGCCAAGTCAGCAGGAAGTAATCATGGCCGAAGACGAAGCCTCGCGGATATCAGCCGCGGCCGGCGTTGAGCCGGTCCTTGAGGCCAAGGGTCTCAGCCAGGGCCAGATCGTCCGGAAGCGTTTCCTCGGACACTCCGGCGCCATTATCGGCCTCGTGGTGTTCGCCTTCATTTTCATCCTGGCCTTCACCTCGGTGGGTTACCTGGGAATCCCCGGCTGGTGGAAGTACTCCCACACGCAAGTCTCGCCACTGGTCAACGGCGGCGCACCGACCTCCTCGCTGTGGCCGCTGGCCTGGGGCGAACATCCGTTCGGCCAGGACCGGATCGGCCGCGACCTCTTCGCCATGACCATGCGCGGCGCGCAGCAGTCCATCACCATCATGATCGTGATCGGCCTCATCGCCGGCCTGATCGGCGTCGTGGTCGGTGCCATCTCCGGGTACTTCCGCGGCTGGTCCGAGGCCATCCTGATGCGCCTGACCGACGTCATCATCATCATTCCGGCCCTGTTGCTGGCCGCCGTCATGGCCGCCCTCGCCGGCCGCCGGGACCAGGGGAGCTGGTTCGCCTCCTTCGCCAGCACCAACGGCGTCCTGGCCCTCGGAATCTTCCTGGGCCTGATCAGCTGGGTCGCCTTGGCCCGACTGATGCGCGGCGAATTCCTGTCCCTGCGCGAACGTGAGTTCGTGGATGCGGCCCGGATTTCCGGCGCCAGCAACGCCAGGATCATCTTCAAGCACATCCTGCCCAACGCCGTCGGCGTGCTGATCGTGAACGTGACCCTGACCATGTCCGCCGCGATCCTCACCGAAACGGCGCTGAGCTACCTCGGCGTCGGCGTCAAGGCCCCGGACACGTCGCTGGGCCTGCTCATCTCCCAGAACCAGCAGGCCTTCGCCACACGGCCCTGGCTCTTCTGGTTCCCGGGCATGTTCATCGTGCTCATCTGCCTCAGCATCAACTTCATCGGCGACGGCCTGAGGGACGCCTTTGACCCACGGCAGAAGAAGTTCAATGCCAAGAAGGCGGCCGATCATGGGGGTGCCGCGGTGCAGGCAGGTACCGTCACCGGACTTGGCGCCTCGGCGCCTGAGGATCCCCGCAACGACGGGCCGGCTGACGGAACACGGGGCCAGTAGATGCCGGCCCCGTGCAGGACCGCTCTAACCGGCGGTAATCGCCAGGTAGCTTGCCGCCAGGAGAAGTACGACGGCGCCAATCGCCACCCAGCGGACGGTCACCGTTGCCGCGGTGCTGGCGGCGTCGCCGGCGGCGAGCTGCCCGCCTTCCACGAGGTCATGCCACCGGGCCCGCACCAGCATGGCAGCCTGGCCGGAATCCGTGGTCTTCAGATCTCCCGGACGGACCGACTTGCCGGGACCGTAGGTGGTTGCCGGCAGGCCGTGGAGGTCCTCCGGGCGGGCATGGCGGCCGCCCCAGATGCCGGGGGCCGGCGCGGCCCAGGAGGTGTAGCTCTTCCGGGCGGTGACCAGCGTCAGCGCAAAACGGGTATCGACGTGCACCAGCGCTGCCCACGGCACCTCAATCGAGCGGAACGGATTCTCCAGGGTGACGCCGGCATCGTGGACTACAACGGACGGCATCCAGAACAGTTGCCAGCCCATGAAGGCAATGAAGGCCAGCGGGGCGATGCCGCCCAGCGCCCCCGGACCCGCCATGACGACCGTGACCACGACACCGAACGCGGCCACCGCCCAGGACAGCAACGCGAACCATTTGTTGGTTCGTGCTTTGAAGACTTCAACATTTCCGGCGTGCGGCGTAGAGCTCATGCCCCCAATAATTCAGTATTCCGAGCCGCAGCACTAATCCCCGGTGCACCGGCGGCCCGGGCGGAAGGATAGCCCATCATGACTGACTTCATCACCCTCGATCCGCCGGCGTCACCTGTGCCTGGCAAAGGCGAACCTGTCCTGGAGGTCCGGGATCTCAGCGTGGATTTCGGCGTGGACAAGAAATGGGTCCCGGCAGCGATCGGCCTGAACTACGAGGTCCGGGCCGGCGAAGTGCTCGCCATCGTGGGGGAGTCCGGCTCCGGAAAGAGTGCCAGTTCGATGGCGCTGCTGGGCCTGCTGCCGAGTAACAGCCGTGTGACAGGAAGTGTCAAGCTTGCCGGCCGTGAGCTGCTGGGGAGCAATGAGGCCAATATCCGCGCGGTGCGCGGCAAGGACGTCGCGGTGATCTTCCAGGAGCCGATGACGGCCCTGAACCCGGTGTACACCGTGGGGTCGCAGATCGTCGAAACTGTGCGTCTGCACAATGAAGTTTCCCCGGAAGAAGCCCGGCTCCGGGCCCTGCGCATGCTGGAACTTGTCGAACTGCCCGATCCGGAGAAGGCCTTCCGGTCTTACCCGCACCAGCTTTCCGGCGGCCAGCGCCAGCGCGCCATGATCGCGCAGTCGCTCTCCTGCGACCCGAAGCTGCTCATTGCCGATGAGCCGACCACGGCCCTCGACGTGACCGTCCAGGCCGAAATCCTTGACCTCATGCGCAACCTGCGGAACAAACTGGACAGCGCCATTGTGCTCATCACCCACGACATGGGAGTGGTGGCCGACCTCGCCGACCGGATCGCCGTCATGCGCAAGGGCCTGATCGTGGAGACGGGCACGGCAGCGCAGATCTTCCACAACCCGCAGCACGAGTACACCAAGGCGCTGCTGGCTGCGGTCCCACACCTGGGCCAGGGCGGCGCGGATTCCACCGCGGACGTGGACGTCACCGCCGCCCTCGCGGCCGCGACCCACGTCGAGATCCTCTCCATTCCTGAAGACGAGCTGATCCGGCGCGAGCGCGAAAACGCCGCCGCCCTGGCCGCGGCCGAAGCGGCCAAGCCGAAGGGCGAGCCGGTCCTGGAGCTCACCGATGTCGCCATCGAGTACCCGAAGCAGGGCCGGGTGCCGGCGTTCCGTGCCGTGGAAGGGGCCAACCTGGTCATCTATCCCGGACAGGTGGTCGGTCTCGTCGGCGAGTCCGGCTCCGGAAAGACCACCATCGGCCGGGCCGCCGTCGGCCTGCTGCCGGTGGCGGCAGGCACCATGCGGGTAGTCGGGCAGGACATTTCCGCCGCCAAGAGGAACGGCCGGCAGCTCCACGAGATGCGCCGGCATGTCGGCATGGTGTTCCAGGATCCGTCGTCGTCCCTGAACCCCCGGCTGCCCATCGGGGAAAGCATCGGGGAGCCGATGTTCCTGGCACGGGCCGCGAAGGGCGCCGACCTGCAGCGGCGGATTGAGGCGCTGCTGGACCAGGTCGAGCTGCCGCGCGACTACCGCAACCGCTACCCGCACGAGCTCTCCGGCGGCCAGAAGCAGCGCGTGGGGATCGCGCGGGCCCTCTCGCTCAAGCCCAAGCTGATGGTCGCCGACGAGCCCACCTCCGCCCTCGACGTCTCAGTCCAGGCCAAGGTGCTCGATCTGTTCCAGAACCTGCAGAAGGAACTGGGGTTCGCCTGCCTCTTCGTCACCCATGACCTCGCGGTGGTGGACGTCCTCGCGGACCGGATCTGTGTCATGCAGCGCGGCAGGATCGTGGAGCAGGGGACCCGCGACCAGATCCTCCGCAATCCCCAGGAGCCCTACACCCAGCGGCTTTTGGCGGCGGTTCCGCTGCCGGATCCGGACAAGCAGCGCGAGCGCCGCGAACTGCGCGCGCAGCTGCTGTCAGGGGCCAGCTGAGGCTTGCCTGGAGGGGGTCGGAACAGGGGCGAAAACCGGAAGATTCCAGTTAAGGGCGAGTAACCCAGGTCACACCGCGGGCGAATACTACCAGCCGGTAGCGTGTGACTTGAAATACACTCCGCTTGACGTTACTCGTCATGAGATTGTCGGATCACGGTTTGGCAACAGAGTTCCAACATTTGGACGGTTTAGGGCTAGGCTACTTCCATATGTAGGCCACGTCACAGGGGATACCCCTGTGCCTGCTTACGGGGAAGCATAAGTTTTTCCCTCACGAACTCCCACAACTCATAGGAGGCGGAATGCGTTTTTCGCGCACTTCCAAAGCACTGGGCATGGTGGCTATCGCCGCCCTCGCCCTGACCGGATGCGGTGCCAGCGGCTCCGCAACCGGTAGCGGCAGTACCGGCGGCGACACCAGCAAAGTGATCCTCGCCGACGGCTCCGAACCCCAGCGTCCCCTCATGCCCGCCGACACCAACGAAGTCGGCGGTGGCAAGGTCATCGACATGATCTTCGCGGGTCTGGTCAGCTACGACCCCAGCGGCAAGCCGGTCAACGAACTCGCCGAGTCCATCGAGGGCAAGGACGGCCAGCACTTCACCATCAAGGTCAAGAAGGACCAGAAGTTCACGAACGGCGAGGCCATCACGGCCAAGTCCTTCGTCGATTCCTGGAACTTCGGCGCCGCAGCCAAGAACGCCCAGCTCAGCGGTGGCTTCTTCGAAAGCATCAAGGGCTACGACGAAGCCAGCGCAGAGGGCTCCACGGTTGAGACCATGTCCGGCCTGAAGGTCGTTGACGACCAGACGTTCACCGTCGAACTGAAGCAGCCGGAATCTGACTGGCCGCTTCGCCTTGGCTACACCGCGTTTGTTCCGGTTCCCTCCGGTGCCCTGAAGGACCCGAAGGGCTTCGGCGAGAAGCCGGTCGGCAACGGCCCGTACAAGCTCGCGGACGGCGGCTGGCAGCACAACGTGCAGATCCAGCTCGTTCCGAACCCGGACTACAACGGCCCGCGCAAGGCCAAGAACGCCGGCGTGACGTTCAAGATCTACCAGAACGACGACTCGGCGTACCAGGACCTGATGTCCAACAACCTGGACATCCTGCAGACCATCCCGACCAGCGCGCTGAAGAACTTCAAGTCTGACCTCGGCGACCGCACCATCAACAAGCCGTACGCCGGCAACCAGACCATCGCCATCCCGGAATACCTGCCGGAATGGAGCGGCGAGGCCGGCAAGCTGCGCCGCCAGGCGATCTCCATGGCGATCAACCGCGAAGAGATCACCAAGGTGATCTTCAACGGCGCACGCCAGCCCGCCAAGGACTTCACGGCACCCGTGCTTGACGGCTACAGCGACTCGATCGCCGGAGCCGAGAACCTGACTTTCAACGCCGACAAGGCCAAGGAAGCCTGGGCCAAGGCTGACGCCATCCAGAAGTGGGACGCGAACAAGACGTTCACCATTGCCTACAACGCTGACAAGGGCGGACACAAGGCCTGGGTTGAGGCAGTAGTCAACCAGCTCAAGAACACGCTCGGCATCAAGGTTGAAGGCAAGCCGTACGCCACCTTCAAGGAAGCCCGCAACGACGCCACCGCCAAGACCCTCACCGGCTCCATCCGTGCCGGCTGGCAGGCAGACTACCCGTCGCTGTACAACTTCCTCGGCCCGATCTACAAGACCGGTGCCGGCTCCAACGACGCCAACTACGCCAACCCGACGTTCGACAAGGCCATCTCTGACGGCCTGAACGCCGCGTCGGTCAGCGACGGCAACAAGGCCATGAACAAGGCCCAGGAGATCCTCCTGACGGACCTGCCGGCCATCCCCCTGTGGTACCAGGTTGCCCAGGGCGGCTGGAGCGACAAGGTCACCAACGTCGACTACGGCTGGGACGGCGTCCCGCTGTACTACAACGTAACCGGTAAGTAACAACAAAACGACGGCGGGGGCCGCCCATACTGGGGCCTCCGCCGTCGTTGTGCTTCCCCTCCATTTATTTTCTTGATGCCCGGCTCTTTCGGGCGAACTTTTCGCAGCCCTGCCGCCGTGAGCAAACCGGCGCCAGCCTGCATCCATAGTGAAAAGGTTCTTTGATGAACAACTCCGCCGCATCCCTGGACAGGATGCCTGCCAACGAGGGTGTGACTCGCTGATGTCGACATACATCCTCAAGCGTTTCCTGCAACTGATTCCCGTCTTCCTGGGCGCAACACTGCTGGTCTATTTCCTGGTCTTCAGCCTGCCGGGTGACCCCATCGTGGCCCTGTTCGGCGACAAGCCGGTGAACGAGGCGGTCGCAGCCAAGCTGCGCATGCAGTACCACCTGGACCAGCCGTTCTGGATGCAATACCTGCTTTACCTCAAGAGCATCTTCACGTTCGACCTCGGCCAGGACTTCTCCGGACGCCCCATCGCCGCCGTGCTCGGCGAGGTCTTCCCCGTCACGGCGCGGCTGGCCATCATGGCGCTGATCTTCGAGGCCTTTTTCGGCATCATCTTCGGCCTCATCGCCGGCCTGCGCAAGGGCAAGCTCTTTGACGCCACGGTCCTGATCTTTTCGCTGATCGTAATCGGCATCCCGATCTTCGTCCTCGGCTTCCTGCTGCAGTTCACCATCGGAGTCCAGCTCGGCTGGGCCAAACCGACCGTCAGCTCCGCGGCGACCATCCCGGACCTCATCCTGCCGGCGATCGTGCTGGGACTGGGATCGTTCGCCTACGTCCTGCGCCTGACCCGCACGTCCGTCATCGAAAACATGAACGCCGACTATGTGCGCACCGCCACCGCCAAGGGCCTCTCCCGGTTCCAGGTGGTCCGCGTCCACATCCTGCGCAACTCCCTGATTCCCGTCATTACCTTCCTGGGCGCCGACCTCGGTGCCTTGATGGGCGGGGCAATCGTCACGGAAGGAATCTTCAACGTTCCGGGCGTAGGCAACCGGCTCTACCGGGCCGTGCTGTCCGGCGAAGGGCCCACGGTGGTCTCGATCGTCACCGTCCTGGTGCTGATCTACTGCCTCTCCAACCTGCTCGTTGACCTGCTTTACGGCTGGCTTGACCCGAGGATCCGTTATGACTCCTGATAACACCACCACCACCGCACGGCACGCCGATTCGCGCCGCCCGGCCCGCCGGACCGTGCACTTCGTGGCCGATGTCTCCGAGACTCCGCTCCAGGTAACGGACCGGGTCAAGGACGAAGCCGCACCGCTAAGCCTGTGGGGTGAGGCCTGGAAGAACCTGCGCAAGCAGCCGCTCTTCATCATCTCCGTGTTCCTGATCCTCGTGGTCGTGGCGGTGTCGCTCTTCCCGGGGCTCTTCTCGCCGATCGACCCGACCTCGGAGGCCTGCCAGCTGGCCAACTCCGACGCCGGCCCCGCCGCGGGCCACCCGCTGGGCTTCACCCAGTTGGGCTGCGACGTCTACGCCCGCGTTATCTTCGGTACGCGGTCCTCGGTGACCGTGGGCCTGTTGACCACCATCGGCGTGCTGCTGATCGGTGGCATCATGGGTGCCGTCGCCGGCTATTACGGCGGCTGGATCGACTCGGTCCTGGCCCGCATCAATGACATCTTCTTCGCCCTTCCCCTGATCCTGGGCGCGATCGTGCTGATGCAGCTGCCGATGTTCCGGGCTAACAAGACCGTGTGGACGCTGGTGCTCATCCTGATCATCTTCGGCTGGCCGCAGATTGCCCGCATCACCCGCGGCGCCGTCGTTGAGGTCCGGAACGCCGACTTCGTCACGGCCGCCCGCTCGCTGGGCGTCTCGAAGTTCGGCGCCCTCATGCGCCACGTCCTGCCGAACTCGCTGGCCCCGATCATCGTCGTGGCCACCATCTCCCTGGGAACGTTCATCGTGGCCGAGTCCACGCTGTCCTTCCTCGGCATCGGGCTGCCGGCCAGCGTCATGTCCTGGGGCAATGACATCGACGCGGCGAAGGCCTCCCTCCGGTCCAACCCGATGCCACTGATCTACCCGGCCATCGCGCTGTCCATCACCGTCCTGAGCTTCATCATGCTGGGCGATGCCCTGCGTGATGCCCTCGATCCCAAAGCCCGCAAGCGATGAAAGGGGACACCATGAGCGCCTCTGTTGACTTCCAGGAAGCTGAGTACGCCACTGAGCGCCCGCTGCTTGAAATCAAGGACCTGGCCATCGGGTTCACCACCAGCAACGGCGAGGTCAACGCCGTCCGCAACGCCCACCTCACCATCATGCCGGGCGAAACCGTCGCGATTGTGGGCGAGTCGGGCTCCGGCAAGTCCACCACCGCGCTGGCTGCTATCGGCCTGCTCCCGGGCAACGGGCGGGTCGCGGCAGGCCAGATCCTGTTCGATGGCGAGGACATCTCCAACGCCAGCGAAAAGCGGATGATCGCACTGCGCGGCAACAGCATCGGAATGGTCCCGCAGGACCCGATGTCCAACCTGAACCCGGTGTGGAAGATCGGCGACCAGGTCCGCGAGACGCTGAAGGCCAACGGACTCCCGAGCGGCCCCGACGACGTCGCCAAGGTCCTGTCCCAGGCCGGGCTGCCCGACGCCGGCAGCCGCGCCAAGCAGTACCCCCACGAGTTCTCCGGCGGCATGCGCCAGCGCGCGCTGATCGCGATCGGGCTCGCCTGCCAGCCGCGCCTGCTCATCGCGGACGAGCCGACCTCGGCGCTCGACGTGACCGTGCAGCGCCAGATCCTCGATCACCTGGACAAGATGACCACGGAACTGGGCACCGCGGTGCTGCTGATCACGCACGACCTCGGCCTCGCCGCCGAGCGTGCCGATCAGGTGGTGGTCATGTACCGCGGCCAGGTTGTCGAATCCGGACCCTCGCTGGAGCTGCTGCAAAACCCGCAGCACCCGTACACCCAGCGGCTGGTCGCCTCGGCGCCGTCGCTGGCGTCCCGGCGCATCCAGGCGGCCAAGGAACTCGGCGTGGAAACCGACGACATGCTCGCCCCGAGCGAGACCGGCGTGGTTGAGCCGGCCAAGTCCGACGACGTCCTGCAGATCCAGAACCTCAGGAAGGTCTTCAAGCTGCGTTCGGGCCTGGGCAAGTCCACGGACTTCACCGCCGTCGACGACATCTCCTTCAACGTCAAGCGGGGAACCACGACGGCGATCGTGGGGGAGTCGGGTTCCGGCAAGTCCACGGTGGCGCAGATGGTCCTGAACCTCCTGACGCCGACCTCCGGCAAGATCATCTTCGACGGCGTGGACACCTCCACGCTGAACAGCAAAGAGCTCTTCGCCTTCAGGCGCCGGGTACAGCCGATCTTCCAGGACCCGTACGGTTCCCTGGACCCGATGTACAACATCTTCCGGACCATCGAGGAACCGCTGCGGACCCACAAGATCGGGGACAAGGCCAGCCGCGAGAAGAAGGTCCGGGAATTGCTGGACCAGGTGGCGCTGCCGCAGTCCACCATGCAGCGGTACCCCAACGAGCTCTCCGGCGGCCAGCGCCAGCGGGTCGCGATCGCCCGCGCCCTGGCCCTGGACCCCGAAGTGATCATCTGCGACGAGGCCGTCTCGGCACTGGATGTGCTGGTGCAGGCGCAGGTGCTGAACCTGCTCGCCGAACTGCAGTCCCGGCTCGGCCTGACCTACCTGTTCATCACCCACGACCTCGCGGTGGTCCGGCAGATCGCCGACCGCGTGTGCGTCATGGAGAAGGGCAAGCTGGTGGAAACAGGCTCGACGGACGACGTCTTCGAGTCGCCGCAGCAGGACTACACCCGGGCGCTGCTCAACGCCATCCCCGGCGCCGGCCTCATGCTGCCGCCGGAAATGGACGTGGCCTGAGCGGCCGCTTCCTGAGGGCTTGAAGAAGTCCGCCGCCAGCAGCGCTTAGCGGCTGGCAGTACAGGAGCCGGTGTCCTCCCTTCGGGGCGGACACCGGCTCCTTTGTTGTGCTGTGGCCCGTGCGCCGGCGGTGCCTGCGCCGGTGGGACAAACCTGCGTTAGTGGGATAAGCCGGCGAGCATGCCGGGGTCGGCGTAGTCAAACCCCAGGGACTGCAGCCGCTGGCCGAAAACGGCGCCCAGGGCCGCGTGGCCCTGCCGGTTCAGGTGGACCCGGTCCGCCATCGAGCCCGTCAGGTTGTACCGGGTGAGCCAATCGCCTGCGCTGACGAACGACAGCCCGTGATGGTCCGCCACCCGCCCCAAAAGCGCGTCCACCTCGCTCCGGCGTCCTCCGCCGTAGTGGGCGCCGCGCCCGAGTGTGCCGACGATGAGTATCCGGGCAGCGGGGTAACGCTGCTGGATGCTGGCGATCAGCCGTTCCGCGTTGGAGACGATCTGCGCGTCGGAGGCGCCGCGTGCGGCATCGTTCCCGCCGCCTTCGATCACCACGAGAGGAGGAGCGCCGTACGGGAGTTTCCAGTCGCCGCGCTGAAGCGCGTCGATGTAGTTGCCGGTCTTGCCGTTGGACGCCACGAAACCGGTGCCGCCCCGGCCACAGAAGAAGACTTTGTACCCAGCAGCGGCCAGACCCTGCCTGGGCCAGCCGTAGGAAGGTTCCGATTGCGAGTCGCCAATCAGCACGGCGACATTGCTGGTGTCCTTGACGATGATCTCGTTGCGGCCGTTGGCAGGATTGCGGTAGGTCGAGCCGCTCGGCAGTGCGGCGGGGTCGATGGTGGACCCGATGCGCGTCTTGGCCGCGGACCCGGCCGCGACCGGGACTCCGGCGCCAACGGCCGCTCCGGCCCCGCTGCCGGTCAGTGGCGTGCCCACAGCTTCCGACTCTGATGATCCAGCGTCGGAAGAGCCCACTTCGGAAGAGCCCGCGTCGGGCGCAGGTGAATAAGAGGTCTGTCCGCAGCCGCCAAGAACCACGCCGGTGGCGATCATCATTGCGACGAAGCGGGACAGGGCCGAGGCGTTTCGCATGAATGTCTCCGGGCTTGCTTGCTGCTATCAGAGCAATGATGGTGCATGGGCGCTGGAAAATCCAGTGACTTTACTCACACGTAATAGACCACTTCCGTGCGCCCGTCCTGCTCTGGCGACAGCGCGGACGCTGGTCACCGATCCGCATTTTAGGCCAATAAATGACCTAGCGTTTAGAATGGTAGTAGGTGCCCTGTGCCAAAGGGACTTATCTGTCGTGCGTTCCGGTTGGAAATGTCGCGATACCACAGCTGACTTCACCACTGAATCGAGCAATAACGCATGTCTGAAACCACCACCAACACCGCGGTAGCCACTGCATCGCGCAGTGACCTGCGCAACGTCGCGATCGTGGCCCACGTTGACCACGGCAAGACCACGCTGGTCGACGCCATGCTCAAGCAGACCAACTCCTTTGCCGAGCACAACCACCTCGAAGACCGCGTCATGGACTCCGGTGACCTGGAACGCGAAAAGGGCATCACCATCCTGGCCAAGAACACCACGGTGGCCTACAACGGACCGTCCTCCAACGGCGAAACCATCACCATCAACGTCATCGACACCCCCGGCCACGCCGACTTCGGTGGCGAGGTGGAGCGCGGCCTGTCCATGGTCGACGGCGTCGTCCTCCTCGTCGATGCCTCTGAGGGCCCGCTGCCCCAGACCCGCTTCGTGCTGCGTAAGGCCCTCGCCGCGCACCTGCCGGTGATCCTCCTGGTCAACAAGACCGACCGCCCCGACGCGCGGATCGAAGAAGTTGTCCACGAATCCATGGACCTGCTCCTGGGCCTGGCCTCCGACCTCGCCGACGAAGTTCCGGACCTCGACCTGGACAAGATCCTGAACGTGCCGGTTGTTTACGCCGCCGCCAAGGTCGGCCGCGCCTCCCTCGAGCAGCCCGCCGACGGCAGCGCCCCGGAAAACGAAGACCTCGAGCCGCTCTTCCGGGCCATCATCGAGCACATCCCGGCCCCGACCTACAACCCGAACGGTGTCCTGCAGGCACACGTCACCAACCTGGACGCCTCACCGTTCCTGGGCCGCCTGGCGCTGCTGCGCATCTACAACGGCACCCTGCGCAAGGGCCAGACCGTGGCCTGGGCACGCGCCAATGGCGAGCTCAAGAACGTCAAGATCACCGAACTTCTCGCGACCAAGGCACTGGACCGCGTCCCGGCTGAGTCCGCTGGCCCGGGCGAGATCGTCGCCGTCGCCGGCATCGAGGAGATCACCATCGGTGAGACCCTGACCGACGCCGAGAACCCGCAGCCGCTGCCGCTGATCACTGTTGACGACCCGGCCATCTCCATGACCATCGGTATCAACACCTCCCCGCTGGCCGGCAAGGTCAAGGGCGCCAAGGTCACGGCCCGCCAGGTCAAGGACCGCCTCGACAAGGAACTGATCGGTAACGTCTCCATCAAGGTTCTCCCCACCGAGCGTCCCGACGCCTGGGAAGTCCAGGGCCGTGGCGAGCTTGCACTGGCCATCCTGGTCGAGCAGATGCGCCGCGAAGGCTTTGAGCTGACCGTCGGCAAGCCGCAGGTGGTCACCAAGACCGTCGACGGCAAGGTCCACGAGCCGATGGAACACATGACCATCGACGTGCCCGAAGAGTACCTCGGCGCCGTCACCCAGCTGATGGCAGCCCGCAAGGGCCGCATGACCAACATGGCCAACCACGGCACCGGCTGGTGCCGCATGGAGTTCATCGTTCCGGCCCGCGGCCTGATCGGGTTCCGCACCAAGTTCCTCACGGACACCCGCGGCGCCGGCATCGCCGCCTCCATCTCCGAAGGCTACGAGCCGTGGGCCGGCCCCATCGAATACCGCACCAACGGTTCGATGATCGCCGACCGCGCCGGTGTTGTGACCCCGTTCGCCATGATCAACCTGCAGGAACGCGGATCCTTCTTCGTCAAGCCCACCTCCGAGGTGTACGAGGGCATGATCGTGGGCGAGAACTCCCGCGCCGACGACATGGACGTGAACATCACGAAGGAAAAGAAGCTCACCAACATGCGTGCAGCTTCCTCGGACACCTTCGAGAACCTGACGCCCCCGCGCGACCTGACCCTCGAAGAGTCCCTCGAATTCGCCCGCGAAGACGAGTGCGTTGAGGTTACCCCGGATTCAATCCGCATCCGCAAGGTCATCCTGGACACCAACGAGCGTGCCAAGGCCAACCGCGCCCGCGCCAAGGTCTGATCCCGGTCTCCGGGCTTCAGCCACAACGTGATTAAGAGAGCTGCCGGTACGGCAGGCGGCATTGCCGCCGCCGTGCCGGCAGCTCTTTTTGTTGCCCTGGCCGGCACCGCCCTGCATCGCCACGATCTGGTCCTGGGCGGAGTGGACGTCCCGTGGGGCGCCGTCGCTGCGCTCGTGCTGCTGGGCTCGGTCCAGCTGTGGCTGGGGGCGGCATTCCGTTCTGTCGTCCCGACGGCGGCTTGCGGAGTCCTCTGCTACGCGCTGATTGGCTGGTGGTCCACCCTGGAAACGGGCAAGCGCCTGGTCATCGGCGACGCCGCGGGCAATATCTGGGTCTTCGGCATCGCAGGCATCACCGTGGCCATGCTGGCCTGGTGCCGGCGCTACAGGAGGCCGACCGGCCAGGACCGGTGACGACGGGCCAGGACCGGACCGCCCTGCCCGGCTCCCCTCGGGACATGCCCATTTTTCGGTCGCTCGAGTGGGCACAATGGCATTGTGTCCGGCCCCGGCTCCCCTCGGGACATGCCCCCTCATGGTCGGACCTGTCCGGCACCGCCCCCATCCGGCCGGTGCAGTTTTCCACATAGTGCGGGATCCGACTTCCAGGGCGCAGAGTGCGGCTCCACCATGGGTGAATGGCCAACATCATCGAGGTGCTCTCGAATTACGACGGCGTCGCCCGCGCCAAATACATTGCCGCCGCGGGGGTCTCCGATTTTCAGCTCAAGTCCGCGATGGCCTCGGGAGCCGTGTCACGGGTGGCCCGCGGCGTCTATACGTTGCCCGGTGCAGACGCGCAGCTGATCGCCATACGCTCGCTTCCGGCGGAACCGGCGTGCATCACCGCGGCGCACTTCAGCGGGCTGTGGGTCCTTGAAGCCCCGGCCCAGCCGCACGTTGCCCTCACCCACAGCAGGAGCTACCAGGGCTTCGTGTGCCACCGGGCGCCCGCGCCGCCGACACTCCTGGACACGGTCATCCAATGCTTGCGCTGCCTACCCGAACCTCACGGGCTGATCATCGCCGAATCCGCCGTCGTGCTGAAGGGACTCCCGCTGGGTTCATTGCGTCAGCGGCTCGATGGCCGGAACGACACCCGGGAGCGCCGGATCGTGTCGGCGATTGTCCCGCAGTCGCAGTCGCTCATTGAGTGCCTGGCCCGGTTCCTGCTGCGGCGGGCCGGCTTCCATGTTGAATCGCAGGTCAACGTTCCAGGGATGGGACACCTGGACCTGATGGTCGACGGCCGTCTCGGCATCGAGACTGACGGGGCGGGATTCCACATGGACAGGGCAAGCTTCGAGGAAGACCGGCGGCGTTGGAACGTCACCACGCGACGTGGAATCCCGACTCTTGTTGTGACGTACCCGCTGCTGAGGGACCACCCCGAGGATTTCATCGCTATGGTCCGCGAAGCCCTGAACAGGCTATCTGCCGCCGCCTAGAGTCAGACTCCACGTCCGGCTTCGTGTGCCCTTGCGATGCGGTTCGGCGCTCTGATCCTGCACTCTGATCCTGCACCGCGCCCAGCCACCGCTGAAATTGTCCCGCGCTCTTTCGATGCACCGCTGGACATGTCCCTTGTTCTGTTGGTTTACCGCTGGACATGTCCCGCGGTGGCTGGCGGCGATGAGCACGGCGCCGAAATGTCCATCTCCAGCAGCAAGGGGAGTGCATGTCCATTGATGGCCGGAGGTGGGGCTGGACACGTGCGTGGTTGGCCAGCAGGGGAGGGCATGTCCATTGATGGCCGGAGGTGGGGCTGGACATGTGCGTGGTTGGCCAGCAGGGGAGGGCATGTCCATTGGTGGCCGGGGGTGGGGCTGGACATGTGCGTGGTTGGCCAGCAGGGGAGTGCATGTCCATTGGTGGCCGGGGGTGGGGCTGGGCATGTGCGTGGTTGGCCAGCAGGGGAGTGCATGTCCATTGGTGGCCGGGGGCGGGGTTGGGCATGTGCGTGGTTGGCCAGCAGGGGAGGGCATGTCCAGTGGTCAGGTGGGGCGGAGGGCATGTCCCCTCGGCGCAACCACCACCGACGCGCCCACCCCGGAACCGCCCGTCAGCGCTCCTGCACCCGCGGGGCGCGGCGCGGCGGGGGCGGCGGGACTTCCTTGGCTGCCACGACAAGGGGGAGGGCAATGACGACGTCGGAGCGGCGGGTGCGGACGGTGCATACGCCGTCGGCGCGATCCACGAGCTCGCCGAGGGCATCCGTCAGGCCGCCGTCGATCCTGTACCGGACCACAACGCGGGTGCCGAGCGGGGCGGCGGAGAGAAACTGCTGGGGCAAGGGCAAAGGCGAGCTCATCAGAACATCGTAAGACGCGGAGCATGTGTGACGTCCGGCTAGGTTCGCGGGAACAGGCTGGGAGATAATAGGCTCAGAAGTCAGCAGCCCGGCTCAGGGCCTGGAAATCATCCGGCCGGTCGCCGGAACCAACGTGGAGAGGCCAGGGACGTGACGTACGTAATCGCGCAGCCGTGTGTAGATGTCAAAGACAAGGCATGTATTGAGGAGTGCCCCGTCGATTGCATTTACGAGGGTGAGCGTTCCCTGTACATCCACCCCGACGAGTGCGTGGACTGCGGTGCCTGTGAGCCGGTCTGCCCCGTGGAGGCGATCTACTACGAGGACGACACCCCCGAAGAATGGGCCGACTACTACAAGGCCAACGTCGAGTTCTTCGACGAACTCGGGTCCCCGGGCGGCGCCGCGAAGGTTGGGAACACCCACACCGACCACCCCATGATCGCCGCCCTGCCGCCGCAGAACCAAGAGAACTAGGACGGCGCTACGGTGACATCCGCGGTGCGCACCTTCGGCCTGAGCCTGCCCGATTACCCGTGGGAGGCCATGGCGCCGTATCTCGCCACGGCAGCCCGGCACCCGGCAGGAGCCGTCAACCTTTCCATCGGAACCCCGGTGGACGCGACGCCGGCCCTCATCCAGGACGCACTGCGCGCCGCCGCGGACGCCCCCGGCTATCCCACGGTGCACGGGACGCCGGCCCTGCGGGAAGCCATCGCCGGCTGGTTTGGGCGCCGGCGCGGCGTCCCCGGGCTCGACCCGCAGAATGTGATGCCAACGGTGGGTTCCAAGGAACTCGTCGCGTGGCTGCCGTTCCTGCTCGGCCTGAAGCCGGGCGACGTCGTCGTCCGGCCCACGGTTGCGTACCCCACCTATGACATCGGGGCCACCTTCGCCGGTGCGGAGCAGGTCGCCGCGGACGACCTTGACGAGCTCGACGCCGGCACCCGGGCCCGCGTGCGCCTGGTCTGGGTCAATTCACCGGCCAACCCCACCGGCAGCGTCCGGGACATCGCGTCGCTGCGGCGGATCGTCCGGCAGGCCCGCGAGCTCGGCGCCGTCGTCGCGTCCGATGAGTGCTACGCCGAACTCGGCTGGGGGGAGTGGGACCTCGAGCGTGGCGGCGCCCCGGTCCCGAGCGTCCTGGATCCGCAGGTCGCAGAAGGCTCCCACGATGGCCTGCTCGCCGTCTATTCGCTGAGCAAACAGTCCAACGTGGCCGGTTACCGCGCGGCATTTGTCGCCGGCGATCCGGTGATCATGGCGAACCTGGTCAACAGCCGCAAGCACGCCGGGATGATTGTGCCCTATCCGGTCCAGGAAGCCATGCGCGTGGCCCTCGGCGACGACGCCCACGTCCAGGCCCAGAAGGACCTGTACCGGGGCCGGCGGGAACGGATCGTGCCCGCGCTCGAAGGTTTCGGCCTGAGAATCCATGAATCGAGGGCGGGCCTTTATCTGTGGGCCACCGCCGGCGAGGCCACGTGGGACACCGTGGGCCGGCTCGCGGACCGCGGAATCGTCGTCGGCCCCGGGGTCTTCTACGGCGACGCCGGCAACGGGTACATCCGGGTGGCGCTGACCGCCAGCGACGAAAGGATCGACGCCGCCGTCTCGCGGCTGGACCCGGAAGCGTAACAATGCTGTGACGCGTGCCACATGTGGCGTGTTTTTGGCGTTTTGCGGGCCCCCCGGATTAGTGCCACCCGCGAAGTGAAGGTACTTTTTAACTGACGATCAATGGTGGCTTTCCACAAGAAGGCAGCGCAGCCTTTGGAAATCCTGTCCGCACAGGATCCGCGGGCAGCTTCACCAGATGTTGGACCAGCTTTCGACAGAGGCCCCGATGCCTCATGAGGAGACTCCATGACTGAAACCACCAGCGCAACCCTGCGCCATGCCGGCGGCGAACTCGAACTCCCGCGCATCAAGGTTGTAGAAGGGAACGAAGGCTACGACGTTTCCAAGCTGCTGAAGCAGACCGGCGCCGTCGCCTTCGACCCCGGTTTCATGAACACCGCGGCCACCACCTCGGCCATCACCTACATCGATGGTGACGCCGGCATCCTGCGCTACCGCGGCTACCCGATCGAGCAGCTGGCCCAGCACTCGAGCTTCCTGGAAGTCTCCTACCTGCTGATCTACGGCAACCTGCCGACCCCCACCGAGCTGGAGTCCTTCGACCAGCGGATCCGCCACCACACCCTGCTGCACGAAGAGCTCAAGGGCTTCTTCAGCGGCTTCCCCCGTGACGCCCACCCGATGCCGGTGCTGTCCTCGGCCGTGTCGGCGCTGTCGACGTTCTACCAGGACTCGCTGGATCCGTTCAACGCCGAGCAGGTGGAGGTGTCCACCATCCGCCTCATGGCCAAGATGCCGGTCATCGCCGCCTACGCCCACAAGAAGTCGATCGGGCAGCCCATGCTGTACCCGGACAACTCGATGAACCTAGTGGAGAACTTCCTGCGCCTGAGCTTTGGCCTGCCGGCCGAGCAGTACGAGGTGGACCCGGTCATCGCCAAGGCCCTGGACCTGCTCCTGATCCTGCACGCCGACCACGAGCAGAACTGTTCGACGTCGACCGTCCGCCTGGTCGGTTCCTCGAACGCGAACCTGTTCGCCTCCGTCTCCGCCGGCATCAACGCCCTCTTCGGCCCCGCCCACGGCGGTGCCAACGAGGCCGTCCTGAAGATGCTGCGCCAGATCCAGGCCGACGGCATCAAGCCCGAGGACTACATGGAGAAGGTCAAGAACAAGGAAGACGGCGTCCGCCTCATGGGCTTCGGGCACCGCGTCTACAAGAACTACGACCCGCGCGCCAAGATCATCAAGGCCACGGCTCACGAAGTCCTGAGCAAGCTCGGCGGAAACGACGAGCTCCTCGACATCGCCATGCGCCTTGAAGAGAAAGCCCTGGGCGATGACTACTTCATCCAGCGCAAGCTCTACCCCAACGTGGACTTCTACACCGGCCTGATCTACAAGGCCATGGGTTTCCCGGAGAAGATGTTCACCGTGCTGTTCGCCATCGGGCGCCTGCCGGGCTGGATCGCCCAGTGGCGCGAGATGATCAGCGACCCCAACACGAAGATCGGCCGCCCGCGCCAGCTCTACGTCGGCGAACCGGAACGCAACTACCCGTCGCTGTAGCCCGCCCGCCGGCCACGGCGCGCGTGATAGACAGTACGACGCCGGCCGCGCACCTTTTGCTGAGGTGCGCGGCCGGCGTCGTCCTTATGGGGGCACTGTGCCGCTGTGACCCGCGCCACGTCCCCGCCGGGACCGGTGTGGCCCGGGGCGGCCGCGGCACGTACGTGCTAAAAAAGACCAGTGCCTAAATTTGTCGACGCCGTCATCCGGCGCCAGGAAATAGTTGACGCAGTCTTCAGGATCATCGCAACGGATGGCCTCGAGCGGGCCTCGCTGCGGGAAGTTGCTGATGAAGCGCAGCTGGCCGTCGGCTCGGTGCGGCACTATTTCGCCAGCAGCGACGAGCTGTTGACCCACGCGTTCGCCGTGGTGGTGGACCGAATCGTCGGCCGCCTCACCGACGCGGACTCCCGGCTGGGCGATGCGCCGCCGGCGTCGGGGGAGCAGCATGCGGCCGTCCTGGCACTGCTGGGTGAGTTTCTTCCACTTGACGAGCAACGGGCGGTTGATGCCTGCGTCTGGATGGCCTTCAAGAATGCCGCCCGGACAAGGCCGTTCCTGGCCGCTGAGGCCGACCGCAGCCACCGGGCGGTGGCAGCCGTCGTGGGCGGGCTCATCCTGGGCCTGGCCGAGGCTGAAGGCGTTGACGCCGACCACGCGGCCGGCCTCGACCAGCAGGTGCTCGTCACCGAAGCGGAACTGCTGCTGGCAGTCCTGGACGGTCTGACGATGCACGCCCTCCTGCAGCCCGAGTGGATGACGGCCGTGATGTGCAGGGATGTGCTCGAAGCCCACCTGGCGGGCCTGAACCGACGGCTGGCGGCCGGGCAGCCAGCCGTTAACGCCTCATAACAACAGGAATAGACTGAGATCGTACGTCTTGCCAAGGAGGCAATTGGATGCACCACACCGGCGGACCAGGCTGGCGGATCACGATGGATACTTCTGGTCCCATGCTCATTGCCCTCTACGTTCGTGACGCCGCCGGCTTGGACACCGCGGGACACCCGGCGCTCTGCCATGCGGCACCGAAGATCCGCGCCTCGGACCACTCCCACCTGATCGCCGAGGTTGGCGGCCCGGCTGCGCTCAAGACCGAATGGGAGGCCTGGTGGGAACAGCTGCTGAAAGACCACCCGGAAATGTCCCCCGAGCTCTCCCCTCCGGGCTTCCGTGCGTTCAGCAATTCGCCGGCCCTCCGGCGCGTGCTGCAGGCCCACTTCGGGGCCGCTTTGACGTGGGCCCGGGAACGCCTCGCCGAATACGGAACCCTCGAGGCGGAGCGCGAAGCCAACGGCAACAACGAGCTGCTGGCCGACATGGTGGAGGACCGCCTGCTTGACGTGGGACGGGCTTCAAAGGATTTCGGCCTGACGATCATCGAGCTCCCGCTTGCGGAGCCGCGGGCCTGGTATCTCGAGCCCGATAAAATCATCATGAGCCACGAGCTGTTGTCCCAGCCGGAGCTGTTCCGCAGCTACGTGCAGCCGGTGGTCGATCTCCTCGTCTGAGCCCGCCCGGTGACGGCTGACCCCGCTGGCAACTGACCCGCTGGTAACTGACCCCGCTGCCAACTGACCCCCGGTAGCGGTCAGGTGCCGGGGGCGTCTGCGACAGTAACCCTGACCTGGCCGGCCGGGACTTGGGCCGGCTGCCAGCCGTCGCGGGACTGCCGGTTCCAGGTGCGGCCCTCGACCTCCACGCTGGTGATTTCGAGCTCCTTGGCGTTGGCCACGGCCCACTGGCCCACAGCCCAGGCCTGGGTTCCTTCGGCCTCGACGAGCAGGGTCCGGCCGTCGGTGGACGCCGTCACGTCCCCGAGAGCAGCGGTCAGCCCTGCGGTGACGGCGGCAGGATTCCCGGCGGCGTCGGGGGAGCGCAGCGAGCAGTCCAGGCCTGCGGGCGTCTGCCCGCTCAGGGCGGAGGCGAACGCGCGGGCCATCACCTCATGCTGGGCGTAGGCCTCCGGGTACGCCGAGCGCTGGACGCGCTGGGCGGCAACGGTGATATCGAGCGACTCGTACCCGGAAACCTCGACGAGGGCATCGTAGAACGCATTGCTGGCGTGGTACGGGTCCATCACCTGCGCCGTGGTGCCCCAACCCTGGGACGGCCGCTGCTGGAACAGTCCGCGGGAGTCGGGACCGGCCTGGTCGCCATGGCCGATGTTGCGCAGTTTGGATTCCTGCATCGAGGTGGCCAGCGCGATGCTGGCGGCCCGGGCCGGAAGTCCCCGCCGGACCGCGACGGCGGTGATGAGGGAGGCGTTGGCCGCCTGGTCGGTGGAGAGGTCATCGCCGCCGCTGCCCGTGGCCGTGCAGCGTTCGGTGATCAAGGTCTCCGACCGTTGCAGGAACGTCACCGCGGTGTAGATGCCGCCCGCGACCATCGCCAGGGTCAGCAGAAGGACAATCCGGCGCCGCCAGCTCCCTCGTCGTGCCACGAAAATACTCCCTCAGGCCCCTGCGGGCTGCGTCATCGGCTTTTTCGTCGGGGCGGGTCGGCCCCGCCAGTGCGGTCTTCGCCGCCCGCCATACCGTACCAGCCGGTGCGGTCAGTTGGCGTGCAGGGCCTCGTTGAGCTCCACCGTCTGGCCCTTGCGGGGGAGGACCTCAACCTCACCAGTGGTGGAATTGCGGCGGAAGAGCAGGTTCGGAACGCCGGAAAGGTCCACGGCCTTGACGATCCGGCTGGTGTCTTCGCCGTCGGCGTCCTTGGGGCCGATCACGCGCACACGGGTGCCGGCGGTGACGTAGAGGCCTGCCTCCACCACCGAGTCGTCGCCGATGCTGATGCCCACGCCGGAATTGGCGCCGAGGAGGACCCGCTCGCCGAGGGAGATCTTTTCCTTGCCGCCGCCGGAGAGGGTTCCCATGATCGAGGCCCCGCCGCCAACGTCGGACCCGTCGCCGGTGATGACGCCGGCCGAGATCCGGCCCTCGACCATGGAGGTACCCAGGGTTCCGGCATTGAAGTTCACGAAGCCCTCGTGCATGACCGTGGTGCCTTCGGCCAGGTGCGCACCGAGCCGGACCCGGTCGGCGTCGGCGATCCGGACGCCGGAGGGAACGACGTAGTCCACCATGCGCGGGAACTTGTCCACGCCGAACACCGTGACGGCGCCGCGCTTGCGCAGGCGCGCCCGGGTCAGCTCGAAGTCCTCCACGGCTGCGGGGCCGAAGTTGGTCCACACCACGTTGGGAAGCTTGCCGAAGATGCCGTCAAGGTTGATGGTGTTGGGCTGGACGAGCCGGTGGGAGAGCAGGTGCAGGCGAAGGTAGGCGTCCGCCGTGTCCGCGGGTGACGCATCCAGGTTGATCTGGGCGAAGACAACGATCTGCTCTGTGCCCCGGTCCGGGTCAATGCCGCTGGCGGCGATGTCGATCAGCGACTGGTCCGCGTTCTTCACGTCACGCAGGTCCTCCGCGGCGACTCCGAGCGCCGGCGCCGGAAACCACACGTCCAGCACGGTGGCGTCACCGTTGCGGGTGGACACGGTGGCCACCCCGTAGCCATAGGCAGAGCGGGCGTCGGAACGAGCGTCGGCGGGCACAGCGGAAGCAGCAGTTTCAGTCATGGCCCAAGTCTAACGAGAGGCCCGTCGGGCGCTGAAACTCATGACAACCCGATTGACACGCTGCAGGGCCTCTCGACGCCTGGAAACGGCCCCTGCAGCGACTCAGGTGGGACGGGGAGGCAAACAGATAAGGTGGAACGGTGACCCCCACGAACCCGCGCACCCCTGCCAGTGCCACCGCCAGCGTCCCTGTCCGCACACCGGTCCATCTGGACCTCCGCCAGGACGTCGCCCTGCTCACGGCCGCCCTGATCGACATCAACAGCGTCTCCGGCAACGAGGGGGTCCTGGCCGACGCCGTGGAACATGCCCTCCGCCAGCTGCCGCAGCTGGAGCTGGTCCGCGACGGCGATTCGATCATCGCCCGCACCAACCTGGGCCGGGCCGAGCGCGTCATCCTGGCCGGCCACCTGGACACCGTGCCGTTGCCCACCACAGAGGGCTCGCTGGGGACCGTGCCGGCGTACTGGCCCTCCGGGGCCCCTGGAGAGGGGATCCTCTACGGCCGCGGCGCCACTGACATGAAGGGCGGCGTCGCCGTGCAGCTGGCGCTGGCGGCCACCATGTTCGACGGCGGGGCGGAACCAGGCAAGGACGTCACGTTCGTCTTCTACGACCACGAGGAGGTCGAGGCCGTGAAGAGCGGCCTGGGCCGTCTGGTGCGCAATCACGGCTCCCTGCTCGGCGGGGACTTCGCGATCCTGCTCGAGCCGACCGACGGGACGGTGGAGGGCGGCTGCAACGGCACCAGCCGCTTCGAAGTGACCACGAACGGCGAGGCTGCCCACTCGGCCCGGGCCTGGATGGGCAGCAATGCCATCCACGCCGCGGCCCCGATCCTGGCCCGGCTGGCGGCGTATGAGCCGCAGACCGTGACGGTTGACGGCCTGGACTACCGCGAAAGCCTCAACGCCGTGAAGATCCACGGCGGCACGGCCGGGAACGTCATTCCGGACAAATGCGTCGTGGAAATCAACTACCGCTTCGCGCCGGACAAGACCCCGGACGGAGCAGAGGCCGTCGTGCGCGAACTGCTGGACGGATTCGACGTCGTGCGCACCGACAGCGCGGCCGGCGCGCGGCCGGGCCTGCACCACCCCGCGGCGGCGTCCTTCGTCGCCGCCGTCGGCGGGGAGCCGAAGCCCAAGTACGGCTGGACCGACGTCGCACGCTTCAGTGAACTGGGCATCCCCGCGGTGAACTTTGGACCCGGCGATGCTCTGCTGGCGCACAAGGACAATGAGCACGTCGAGGCGGACGCCATCCGCGAATGCCTGCGGGCGCTGCGGACCTGGCTGAGCGCTTAGCAAAGGCCAGGAAGCAACGCCCAGGACACCACGACCGGGAAACAAGGCAGGAAACAAGGCGTAACGCACAAAGGGTCCGGAACCTCCGTGAGGTTCCGGACCCTTTGTGCGCGGGACGGCTTACTTGGCGGCCGGAATACCGGCGACCGGCACGTGCGCCACGCCGCCGGCGGCGCGCTTGGAGCCGCGGCGTTCGAGCCAGATGGCCAGGCGGGAGACCGCCAGGTCGATCGCGATGTAGATGGCCGCGGCCACGAAGAACACCGGGAACAGGTACTGCGGACCCAGGAAGTCAGCCATGACCTGCACGGCCCGGAGCAGCTCGCCGTAGGCGACGATGTAGCCGAGCGACGTGTCCTTCAGCAGCACCACGAGCTGCGCGACCAGGGACGGCAGCATGCGCCGGATGGCCTGCGGCAGCTCGATGGTCAGCCGGCACTGGAAGCTCGTCAGGCCGATCGCCAGGCCGGCCTCACGCTGGCCCTTGGGCAGCGACTGGACGCCGGCGCGGATGATCTCGGCGAAAATCGCCGAGTTGTAAAGGACAAGGCCGGCCACGACGGCGATGAACGAGCTGGTGGCAAAGACGAGCAGCACGAACAGCATCATGAGCACGACGGGCATGCCGCGCAGGAATTCCAGCACGATCCGGGTGGGCACCCTGATCCAGGCGTTGTCCGAGATGCGCATCAGGCACAGGAGCAGGCCCAGCGGGAAGGCAATCACGGCCGACACGGCCGCGGCGGCCAGCGTGGCGCCGATGCCGGCGGCGATCAGGGCCCAGACCTCGGGAAGCTGGAAGACCGCCCAGCGTTTGGGGTCGAAGATTCCCTGCTGGGCGAGGGTCACGACTGCCAGGACGAGGAGGCCGCCGATCACGATCACGCCGATGATGGAGCCGATCAGCGAGACCCGTCGGGCTTTGGGGCCGGGGACGTCATAGAGAACAGAGCTCATCGTGCGATCGCCACCTTTCGTTCAACGACGCTGGCGAGGAAGCCAAGCGGGATGGTTATCAGCAGGTAGAAGAATGCGATGCCGACCAGGACCCACATGACGGCGTCGCCGTTGGCATTGGCCAGTTGCTTGCCCTGGCCGAAGAGTTCCAGCACGTAGAACGCGCCGGCCACAGAAGAGTTCTTGACCAGGGCAATCAGAATGTTGATCAACGGCGGGATCACGGTGCGCAGGGCCTGCGGCAGGATGATCAGCGAGAGCACCTGGGTGAACTGCATGCCGATGCTGCGGGCGGCCTCCGCCTGGCCCACCGGGACGCTGTTGACGCCGGAGCGCACGGCCTCGGCAATGAAGGCCGAGGTGTAGGCGCTCAGGGCGATGATGGCGGCGACCTCGAACTGCTGGAACGTAACGCCGAGGCGGGGCAGAACCACTGCGGCGAAGAAGAACGCGATGGTCAGCGGGGTGTTCCGGACGATCTCGACGTACGTCATGCTGAAGCCACGCAGCGCGGCGACGGGCGAGACACGGGCGGCAGCCAGGATGGTGCCGAAGACCAAGGCGATAATCCCCGAGACCAGGGACAGGAAAAGGGTTCGGAGAAAACCGTCCCAATACTGGGGGAGGTTTTCAATAATGACGTCCATAAGTTCCTTCAGCTGCGTTGAGGGGATTCCAGGCGAAAGACGGGAGTGGCGGCTAGTAGCGGTCGATCGTGGGAAGCGCGGGCGTGGTCTTGATGACGGTGCCGGCCGTGTCTTCCCAGGCCTTCTTGTAGGACCCGTCCTTGTCGGAGGCCTCCAGTTGGTCATTGACCCACGTGCGGAAGGCGGTGTCGTCCTTCTTCAGGCCGATGCCGTAGGGCTCCTTGGTGAAGGTCTGATCCGATGCCAGCTTGAAGGCGTCCGGTTCCTTGGACACGAAACCGGCCAGGATGACGTTGTCGGTGGTGACGGCTTCAACCTGGTGGTTCCGCAGCGGTTCCAGGCAGGCTGAGTAGGTCGCGGCCGGAACCAGGACGGCTCCGTACTTCTCCACGATCGTCGAGGCTGGCGTGGAGCCGGTCACGGAGCAGACGTTCTTGCCCTTGACGTCTTCGGGCTTGGTGATGGAGTTGTTGTCCTTGTTCACCATGAGCGCCTGTCCGGCCTCGTAGTACGGTCCGGCGAAGTCGACTTCGGCCTTGCGCTTGTCATTGATGGTGTAGGTGGCGACGATCATGTCCACCTTGCCCTGCTTGAGGAACTGCTCGCGGTTGGCGGAGACAGTTTCGACCCACTCGATCTTGTCGGCGGGAATGCCCAGCTTGGCAGCCATCAGCTTGCCGATTTCGACGTCGAAGCCGACGGGCTTGCCGTCGAGGCCCTTCTGGCCGAAGAGCGGCTGGTCGAACTTGGTGCCGATGGTGATCTTGCCCGCGGAGGAAAGCTTGGCCATGGTGGAATCGGCGGGAAAGCTCGGCTTCTCGGCTACGGGCGGGTTGGTGGTCGTGGAGGAGCTGCCGCCACAGGCGCTCAGGCTGAGTGCCAGTGCTGCGGAAGCGGCAACCAGAAGGGATTTCCTTCGGGTCAAAAATGCCATCATGACATTCCTTTCATTGGGCGGCCGCCGTCCGGCAGCCAGGGTGCGAAAACGTAGTCGGTCAGTGTGTCAGCAGCTTGGACAGGAAATCCTTGGCCCGGCTGCTCTTGGGGTTGTTGAAGAATTCCTCGGGGGTCGCGTCCTCAACGATCTGGCCGTCGGCCATGAACACGACGCGGTCGGCCGCCTTGCGGGCGAATCCCATCTCGTGGGTGACCACGATCATCGTCATGCCTTCTTTGGCGAGCTGGACCATTACGTCCAGGACCTCGTTGATCATTTCCGGGTCGAGGGCAGAGGTGGGCTCATCGAAGAGCATCACCTTGGGCTTCATGGCCAGGGCACGGGCGATGGCAACGCGCTGCTGTTGGCCGCCGGAGAGCTGGGCCGGAAGTTTGGGGGCCTGATGCCCGACGCCGACGCGCTCCAGGAGGGCCATGGCGTCCTTGTCGGCCTCGGACTTGGCAACGCCCTTGACCTTGATGGGGCCGAGGGTGACGTTTTCCAGAATGGTCTTGTGGGCGAACAGATTGAACGACTGGAAGACCATGCCGACGTCGGCGCGCAGCTTGGCCAGTTCCTTGCCCTCCTCGGGCAGTTCCTTGCCATCGATCTTGATGTCGCCGTCGTCGATGGTCTCGAGGCGGTTGATGGCGCGGCAGAGCGTCGACTTGCCGGAACCCGAGGGGCCGATGACAACAACAACTTCACCCTTGCGGACGTTCAGGTTGATGTCCTTCAGGACGTGCAGCTGGCCGTAATGCTTGTTCACGGCCTTCAGGGAGACGAGGGCATCGCCGGGCACTTGAGTAGTCATAGTACGAATCTAGCGAAGATTGACCAGATATGACGGCAATCACTCATTTTGGTGCAGATCGTGATTCAAGAGATACCTGCACGTCAGGCCCCTTGTTGGACTGCGTCGGACATTCGCCGTTGACCTCGGCATACGGCCTCGGCAGGCGGCTGCGGCCGTGCGGCGCCGACGCGCCGACGCGGCGGCGGCCGAGTTCCGCGCTAGCCTATGGGCATGAGTACCGATCCGCAGCACGGCCCCAAGCAGAACGCCGAACAGAACCCGGAACAGAATCCCGGCGGAAAGCCGGCAAGGGAGGCCCGGAGCACACCGGCGCCCAACGGGATCCGCCACAAGGGTCCGCTTGAGCTGCGCCGCAAGGCCGCCAAGGTCACGATGTCCGACCAGACCTTGCTGGACACCAAAGGGCCGGGACAGTTCGTCCACACCGACCCCTGGCGCGTGCTGCGGATCCAGAGCGAGTTCGTGGAAGGATTCGGCGCGCTGGCCGATCTCGGTCCGGCAGTCAGCGTCTTCGGTTCCGCCCGCACCGTGCCGGGGAGCCCGAACTACGAGCTCGGCGTCGAGGTCGGACGCCGGCTGGCCGAGGCCGGACTGGCCGTGATCACGGGCGGCGGCCCCGGCTCGATGGAGGCCGCCAACATGGGCGCCGTGCAGGGCAACGGCGTCTCCGTGGGGCTCGGAATCGAACTGCCCTTCGAACAGGGCATGAACCAGTGGGTGGACCTGGGCATCAACTTCCGGTACTTCTTCGCCCGCAAGACCATGTTCGTCAAGTACGCCCAGGGCTTCATCGTGCTCCCCGGCGGCCTCGGCACCCTGGATGAGCTCTTCGAAGCCATGGTCCTGGTCCAAACCCGCAAGGTCACTTCCTTCCCGATCGTCCTGGTGGGAACCGCTTTCTGGAGCCCCATGCTCGAGTGGGTCCGGGACACGCTCGTCGCGGAGGGAATGGTCTCGGCCGAGGACCTGGACCTCGTGCAGGTGGTGGACGACCCCGCGCGGGCCGTCGAGCTGGTCGTGGAAGGCGCCGCCCGCCACCGGAACCCGAACGGCGGCTCCACCAACGGGACCGGCACGGCAAACATCAAGGGAACGCGGGGCTGATCCGTCCGCCTGAGCGCTCCGGCGTCCGGCTTCTGGCACGATGGTCTAGTGAGTCTCTTCCTGGTTTTCCTGGCGATTGTGCTGATCGGCGTCGCCGTCCTCCTGGGCACCGGCCTGGCACCGAAGATCTTCCGTCGCCGCCGGGACGGCGGTGCGGGCGGTTCCTTTGACGACGGTTTCGACGAGCCGGTCGCATCCCTGCCGCCGGTCCTGTTGCCCGAGCGCGCGGCCGCGGCGGACATTGACCGTCTGCGCTTCGCCGTCGGACTCCGCGGCTACCGGATGGACCAGGTGGATCAGGTCCTGGATGACCTGCGGGAGCAGATCACCGCCAAGGACCAGGAGATCGAGGCACTCGGGAAGGAACTGGAGCGCCTCCGTCCGCCGACCGAACAGCGTCCGTGAGCCGCGTGGAAGACCCGAAGACCGTCGCGGCGCCTGAGGCCCGGAAGCCCCAGGGGTTGAACGCGGCCCTGTGGAGCCGCATCGCCGCCGCGGGCGCCGCGATGGCGCGGTGGCCCTGGTGGGCGCAGGTGGCCGGACTTTACATCGCCGCCAGGCTGGTCAGCGCCTGCATCTTCATGGCCGCCGCCCTGCACCAGGGCGTGAATCCGTGGTTTCCCGCCAAGCCCGACTACTGGAACTTCATCAATATCTGGGATGCCCGCTGGTACGCCCAAGCGCTGCAGGCGGGGTATCCGGCGCTTCTGCCGACCGACGACGCCGGCACCGTCCAGGAGAACACGTGGGCCTTCTACCCCCTGTTTCCGGTGCTGGGCCGGGTGGTGTCCGGGCTGACAGGCACGGGCCCGGCGTGGTCCCTGACGGCCATCGCCCTGGTCTCCGGTGTGGGTGCAGCCCTTGTGGCGTACAGAATTTTCCGGCACCGGGCCACGCACCGCACGGCGCTCTGGGGGACCGTGTTCCTAGCGGCTTTCCCGGTGGCGCCGGTGCTGCAGGTGCCCTACGCCGAATCCCTCAACCTGCTGCTCCTCGGCGCCGCGCTGTTGCTTGTCATGGAGCGCCGGTACCTGTGGGCCATGCCCGTTGTGGTCCTGATGTGCCTTTCCCGGCCTACCGGGGTTCCGTTTGCCGCGATGATGGGCCTGTTGCTGCTCTACCGTCTCTGGCAGCGCCTCACTGCGCAAACCCGTACTGCGCAAACCAGTGCTGCGCAAACCCGTGCTGCGCAGACCCGTACTGCTCAGCATCCCCCGGCACAACAAGCCACGGCACAACACCTCGCGAACCAGAGCCCCGCGACACAGGGCGTCACAGTGCAGCGCCGGGACGGCCTCGCCCTCCCCGGCAAAGCCGAGCTGTGGTCACTGGGCGGGCTCACCGCCGTCAGCGGCATCGGTGCCCTGCTGTGGCCGGCCATCGCCTGGGCCGCGACCGGCGATCCGGGCGCGTACACCAAGACCGAAACCGCATGGCGCGGCGATGACCTGGTGCCGTTCAAGCCATGGTTCGACGCCGGCATCATGCTGTTCGGGCCGACCTTCGGCGTGCTGGCTCCCTTCGTGTTCGTTGCCGCGTTCACGCTGCTGATGATGTCCCGGCCGGTCGTCGCCCTGGGAACCGAGCTGAGGCTCTGGTGCTGCTGCTATATGGGCTACCTGCTGGTCTTCCTGCACCCCCAGACCAGCACGTTCAGGATGCTGCTGCCGCTGTTCCCGCTCGCCCTCAGCGCCGCCCTTCTCTCGCGTTCCCGCGCCTACCGCGGCACCGTGGTGGTCATGTTCGTGCTGCTGCAGATCGTCTGGATTGTGTGGCTGTGGGCGTGGGCGCAACTGCCGGGCGGAGGGGACTACCCGCCGTGACGCACAGCACCATTTCGCGGCGCCGGCCCGGCCTGGCGGGACGCGCTGGAAAGTCCAACGATTAGCTACGGGCGCATTGTTACGCGATAATAGAGGATAAGCAAGGACAAGAAGCACACAGTTTGTAAGCGGTTTATTTGTGAGTTTGCCGGTCACGGCAGCCTCCTGGAGCGCTGCCGGACGGCTTGATTGGCCAAGCGGACGCAGCCCGGCCGGGCTGGTATGTCAGGGACTAATGGAGGGGATATTCCTTATGGCGGCAATGAAACCACGCACCGGCGACGGCCCTATGGAAGTGACGAAAGAGGGACGAAGCCTGATCATGCGTGTTCCGCTCGAAGGCGGGGGGCGGCTTGTAGTCGAACTCAATGCCGCTGAGGCGACGAACCTCAAGGAATGCCTCGTCGGCGTCACCGAATAGCGTCACGCCAAGAGCTTCGCAACAGGGCGGGGTCCCGGCCACCAGGCTGCGGACCCCGCCCTTTGCTGTCAGCGCCCGCCCCTGCACCCGGGCTAGTGAATCCTGACTGCTACTTCTTCACCGCGATCAGCAGGCCGTCTCCGGTGGGCAGCATGGCGGAAGCGAGACGGTCGTCGTCGCGGATGGACTTGCCGATCTGGCGCAACACCACGGTGGTGGCCTCCCGGGCGGCCGGGTTCGCGACCCGGTCCTTGTCGAGGGCATCGTTGACGATCAGCAGCCCGCCGGATTTGAGCAGCCGCACGGCCTGTTCGACGTAACTGGGGTAGTTCGGTTTGTCCGCGTCAATGAAGACGAGATCATAGGCGCCGTCCGTAAGCCGGGGCAGGACATCCCCGGCCCGGCCCGAAATGGTGCGGGTGCGGTTGGCGGGGCTGCCGGCCTCCTGGAACGCTTCGCGCGCTGCCTTGAGGTGTTCGACGTCGACGTCGATAGTGGTCAGGACAGCCTGCGGACCCAGCCCGCGCAGGATGCACACGCCGGACACGCCTGCGCCGGTGCCGATCTCCACGGCGGTCTGTGCCTTGGACGCCGCCGCCAGCACCGTCAGCACGGCGCCCACGCCGGGGCCGATCGGGGTCACGCCAAGCTCGAAGGACCGTTCGCGCGCGTGCAACAGGACCTCATCCTCGGCAGGCAGATCTTCTGCATAGGACCAGCTCGTGGACTTATCGGCGCTCATGGGATATCGCTTTCTGGGCGGCAGGGGAGTGTTCCCTACAGCGTACTGTGTCCGGCGGGACGGGACGCGGAAGCGGCAGCACCGTGGCCCCGGCCGGAGGGGGTCGTTCTGCCTTCGGCGGAAGACCGCGGTGGATCAGGAAATTCCCAGCTTATTTTGAAATGATGGGTATCCGCTCATCCGCGTGGTGATCGGCGTCGAATGAAGGGTGCAGGAACCTGTGCAAGCAGGCACAATTCAGGCGTAGGTACCATCCACGAGGGGAGTGGACGATGTCGATTCTGGCACCTGTCCCGGCAACAGAGGCAACAGATTCAACCGGCCAGTCCCGGACCGCGGCGGAAGCCGAATGGGTCCGGCCGACCTGGGAGGAAGTGGTGACGAACCACTCCGCCAAGGTCTACCGCCTTGCGTACCGTCTGACCGGAAACAAGTACGACGCCGAGGACCTCACCCAGGAGGTGTTCGTGCGGGTCTTCCGTTCGCTCGAGAACTTCAAGCCCGGCACGCTCGATGGCTGGCTGCACCGGATCACCACCAACCTGTTCCTGGACCAGGCCCGGCGCAAGAGCCGGATCCGCTTTGATGCGTTGGCCGACGACGCCGAGTCGCGGCTGCCGGGCCGGGAGCCAGGGCCGGAGCAAAGCTTCGAATTCAACAACCTCGACGTCGATGTCCAGGCAGCGCTCGAGGAACTTCCGCCCGACTTCCGCGCCGCCGTCGTGCTGTGCGACCTCGAAGGGCTCTCCTACGACGAAGTCGCCGCCGCGCTGGACATCAAACTCGGGACCGTCCGGTCCCGGATTCACCGCGGCCGGACAATGCTCCGTGAAAAGCTCGCGCACCGCGACCCGCGCCCGGCGCAGCCGGCCAAGCAGTCCCTCAAGCCGAGGCTCAAGATGCCGCGCATCGCCGGCCTCCTCTGAACCGGTCAATGGGTCTGCTGAGACGGCTGCTGGGAGCACCAGGCTGCAGGTTCTGGGGCGGGCCCGGGGCTACCCGGAAATGGGCCGCCGGCCGCCACGACCACGTGGAATCGTGTGCCGAATGCCGCGCCCGGCAACAGCGCGAACGCCAGTACCTCGAGAAGCTCCGCGGCGCCGCCGTGCCCGAGGCCAGTGAGGACCTGACTGCACGGCTCCTGGCACGGACCGGTCAGCTGGCCGCGGAACGGGCGGCCGCGGAACGGACAGCCGAAGCGGAGCGGGAACAAACAGCCCCGGAAGCTGCGGTGCCTGCAGCTACAGCTCCGGCACCTACGGCTCCTACACCTTCGGCACCTTCAGCTCCGGAACGGGCCATGGCGGAACGCCCCGACCCGGCGGACACAGCGGACGTATTGGATGCAGCGGAACGGCCGGGCGCGGCGGACGCCGCCGGGGCCGGCCATCGTCCGCGGCCCTCGGACCGGTTCCCGGCAGGACACCCCGTGCCGGGTCGGCCAGGGACGACGGGACCGGTCGCCGGTCGCGCCGCCGCCGCGGGTCCACACGGCGCCCGTCGCCGCGGCCCGCGCCTGCCGGTGCTTGCTGTCGGCGGAGCCGTCGCCGCTTTAGCCCTCATGACCGGCACCGCGTACGTCATGGGAGGCGACGACGCGGTCCCCGCCGAGGGCGCAGGGACTGCCACCCTCGCCCACCCGGATGCCCCCGGGCTGCCCGGCAGCGGTGAGCCGCTCGGTGCAACGGAGCTGTTCGACGCCAGCGGATCGGGCGTCCCCGGCGCTGAGGGAACCGGGCCCCGTGTTGCGTTCGGCCTCGGCGGCGAGCCCGACTTCACCCCTGCCGGGACGCTGAACACCGGTGAGCTTGCTGCGTTCCGGTCGCAGGGGTGGACATGTCCGGAGCTGCGCGAGCTCGGATTCCACCTCATCTGGGCCCGTGCCGGCGTCATCTCCGGGGACGAGGTCCTGGAACTTCGCCTCACGGATGGCCGGCACTTCGCCACGGTCCTTGAGCAGCACGCTTCGACGCGGGCGCCCGCGGCGCCCCCCGCACCCGCACGGGCCGAAGATTCGCCCATCAACGTGCTGACCGGACACGCCGCCGTGGCTGACGGCTTTATCCCGGCCAAGGCCGGCACGCCGTCGGCCGCCCCCGAACCCGGGTATGGCTTTCTTTGGGTCAACCCCGCCCCGCCCTACCGGGCCATCTACCAGACGTCGGCGGCGACATACACGTACATTTCGGACCTGCCGGCCGAGCAGGCGTACGACGGCGTTGCCGCGCTGACCCGGGTCAGCAGTCGCACTCCCGTGCCTGCCTCGCACAACGGAATTCCGGAACGGATCGAGCGCGGATTGAGCCGAATTCTGGAGCACCTGGCACCGTGAGGCAGGGACGGGCCGGACATGGCCGGCATACGGACTTCGCGGAATCGTCGCCAGCCCGAGCGAGAGGGTAACCTTCCTAAAGTGCTTGGAATCAATGGACCGGAGTTCTTACTTCTGCTGATCATCGGCCTTCTGGTGATTGGTCCCAGCAGGCTGCCCGAATACACCCAAAAACTTGCCAATATTGTCAAGGAAGTGCGCCGGATGGCGTCAGGTGCGCGGGAACAGATCAAGGAAGAAGTCGGCATCGACATCGATGAGGTCGACTGGAAGAAGTACGATCCGCGCCAGTACGATCCCCGCCGGATCATCAGGGAAGCGCTCCTTGACGATGACACCAAGCCGATGAGCGCCGGGGCACCGGCAACGGTCTCCACGGCCGCTGCCGCGACTGCTGTCGCCGCGCACCGCCCCGAGCGGGTGCTCGAGCGGCTGCCCGAGGGCGAACCGGCACCCTTCGACTCAGAGGCGACCTAGGACTTCCCGCGGCGGGCCTGCCGCAGTGCCTGCGCAGGGATGCGGCCCGGCGCTGTCAGCGGGGCTGCAGACCCAGCGGCATGCCCTTGAGGCCGCGGGGAACCGACGCCAGCCTGCCGGCGATCCCCGCCAAGGCCACGGCCGCAGGCGTCTCCGGACGGCCCAGCACCAGCGGCACTCCGGAATCCCCACCCTCACGCAGCAGGACTTCGAGCGGAATCTGGCCCAACAGCGGCACGTCCTCACCCACGGTGGCCGAGAGGCGCCCGGCGAGCACGGCGCCGCCGCCGCTGCCGAACAGTTCCATCCTGCCGCCGTCGGGCATTTCAAGGTAGGACATGTTTTCCACGACGCCGGCCACGGTCTGGCCCGTCTGGGTGGCGATCGCACCCGCCCGCTCGGCAACATCCGCGGCGGCCGCCTGCGGGGTGGTCACGACGAGGATCTGCGCCTTGGGCAGCAGCTGGGCGACGGAGATCGCGATGTCGCCGGTGCCGGGGGGCAGGTCCAGGAAGAGGGCGTCGAGGTCGCCGAAGTAGACGTCGGTGAGGAACTGCTCCAGCGCCCGGTGCAGCATCGGGCCCCGCCACGCCACGGGCTGGTTCCCGGTGACGAACATGCCGATGGAGATGACCTTGACCCCGTAGGCCACGGGCGGCAGGATCATGTCGTCCACCCGCGTGGGGGCCTGTGTGATGCCCATCAGCGCCGGAACGGAGAAACCGTACACATCCGCGTCCACGATCCCCACACGGAGCCCCTGGGCGGCCAGGGCGCACGCCAGGTTGACAGTGACCGAGGACTTGCCCACGCCGCCCTTCCCGCTGGCGACGGCGTACACCTTGGTCAGCGAGCCCGGCGCGTTGAACGGGATGCCGCGCTGGGCGCCGGCGCCCCGCAACTGCTCCTTGAGGGCGTCGCGCTGGACCTGCGTCATGACTTTGAGGTCCACGTCCACGCCGGTGACGCCCGGGACGGCGGACAGGGCAGCCTCGGTGTCCGCCGTGATGGTTCCGCGCAGCGGGCAGCCCGCGATGGTCAGCAGCACCGCGATCCGCACGCGGCCGCCGTCGCCGATCTCAACGGACTCCACCATGCCGAGCTCGGTGATGGGGCGGCGGAGCTCTGGGTCGATCACGGTGGCAAGTGCGCCGTGCACTGCCTGTTCCAGCGGGGTGCTCATGCGGGCGATGCTCAGCTTTCGGGGATGGTGCGGTGTGCGGGCTGGCGGGTGGGATCGGCCGCGGCCCCGGAGTGGTTCGCCGACGGGTTCGGCAGTTTCCCCGAAGGGTTTCCTGTCGGGTCCTGCGAAGAGCCCTGCGCACGGTCCCTCGCCGGGTCATCGCGCTTGCCGCCGGCTTTTACCCGGGGGATTTGCTGGGTCCGGGGGCTGCGCTGCTTGTCGCGCCGCTCCTTCATCTTTTCCTTGACCTTTTCCCGCGGGGTCTCGTGGGCGCCGGCGGAAGGATCGTGGGTGCGCAGTTCCTCCTGGGCCTCCAGCATGTCCTCCAGCAGGCTGCGGAGCTCGGCGCGGACGTAATCGCGGGTGGCGACCTCGCGCAGCGCGATGCGCAGGGACGCAAGTTCCCGGGTCAGGTATTCAGTGTCGGAAAGATTGCGCTCGGCCCGCTGGCGGTCCTGCTGCAGCGAGACCTTGTCGCGGTCGTCCTGGCGGTTCTGGGCCAGCAGCAGCAGGGGCGCGGCGTAGGAGGCCTGCAGGGACAGCATGAGGGTCAGCAGCGTGAAGCCCAGCGCCCGTGAATCGAACTGCCATTCCTCCGGCGCCCACGTGTTCCAGCCCAGCCAGAACAAGCAGAACACCGTCATGTACATCAGGAACGCGGGGGTGCCCATGAAACGGGCGAAGCCTTCCGTGGCATGGCCGAAGGCGTCCGGGTCGGGACGGAAGTTGGGCAGGATACGCTGCCGGCCGCTTAGTGGCGTGTCGAGGCCGCCGGTGGTCCTGCCGCCAGGGCGGACATTGGAGGTCCGTGGTGCTGTGGGATCAGCCAATGCGGCCTCCAAGCTTTCTTATCGGGGCATCGTCCTCGTGGGCGCGCCAGTCGTCCGGCAACAGATGATCAAGCACGTCGTCAACAGTCACCGCCCCCACAAGCCGTCCGTCATCGTTGACAACTGGAAGCGAGTTGAGGTTGTACGTTGCCAGCGCGCGGGCGACCTCGCTGATGTGGGCCTGGTCGGAGACCGGCTCCAGGCTTTTGTCCACCAGATTGCCCAGCGGCTCCGGCGGCGGAAAGCGCAAGAGCTGCTGGATATGGACGACGCCGAGGAATCGTCCCGTCGGCGTCTCCAACGGGGGCCGGGCGACGAAGATCGACGACGCCAGGGCGGGGGAGAGTTCCTCCCGGCGTACGTGCGCGAGTGCCTCGGCGACGGTTGCTTCCGGGGGCAGGATCACCGGCACGGGCGTCATGAGCCCGCCGGCGGTGTCCTCGTCGTATTCGAGCAGGCGGCGGACGTCTTCGGCGCCTTCGGGTTCCATCAACTGCAGGAGTTCTTCAGCCTGGGCGCTGGGGAGTTCGGCGAGGAGGTCGGCGGCGTCGTCCGGATCCATCTCCTCGAGGACGTCGGCGGCGCGGTTGACGTCCAAGGCGGAGAGGATCTCCACCTGGTCACCTTCGCGCATCTCCTGCAGGACGTCCGCGAGCCGTTCGTCCTGGAGTTCGCTCGCAACCTCGAAGCGGCGCTTGTCGCTCATTTCCTGCAGGGCCTCGGCGAAGTCGGCGGGCTTGAGGTCCTCGTGCGTGGCCACGAACTGGGTGGCGGCCTGGGGCTCGGTCTTGGCGCCTTGCCGGGCATCGGCCCAGTCGATGATGAGGGTTTCATTGCGGCGCAGCCGGCTCAGGGGCGAGAGGGAGTGGCCGCGGCGGACGAAGAGCTTGCTGACGAACCAGTCGCCGGAGCGGTGCCGGTCCATGGCGATGTCCTCGATGGTTGCGTCGCCGCTGCCGTCCGCAAGGGTCACCCGGCGGTCGAACATTTCGGCCACCACGAGGGTTTCCGCGCCGCGCTGTTCGAAACGGCGAAGATTGACCAGCCCGGTGCAGATGACCTGGGTCTGGTCTATGGACGTAATCCGGGTCATCGGCACGAAGACGCGCTTCTTGCCGGGGACCTCGACGACGATGCCCACCACGTGCGGGGCGCCCCTGGTTCCGCGGGAGAGCACCACGACGTCGCGCAGCCGACCCAGACGGTCACCCAATGGGTCGAAGACGTCCAGTCCGAGGAGGCGCGCGACAAACACTCGCGAAAGATTCGTGCTCACCCCTACAGGCTACCGAGTCTGCTCTCTTTTAGCTGAATTTCCAGCCGCACACCAGCCCGATGGGTGAGAATGGGCATATGTCAAACATTTTTGGTGCTCCCAGGGCCGGTGCCCCCAACGGCTTGGACGAGGCACGCACCGTCCCGAGAGGCGACGTTGTCGGTTCCTACAACTCCTACCTGGATGCCCAGAAGGCGGTGGACTACCTGGCTGACCAGCAGTTCCCCGTGCAGATGGTGTCGATCGTGGGCAATGACCTGAAGATGGTCGAGCGGGTGACCGGCCGGCTTACCTACCCCCGCGTCGCCCTCTCCGGCGCCCTCAGCGGCATGTGGTTCGGCCTGTTCGTCGGCGTCATGCTGTCGTTCTTCTCCACAACCCCCGGTTATTTCTCGATTGTGACGTCAGTGCTGATGGGTGCAGCGTTCTTCATGCTGTTTGGCATCGTCACGTACGCCATGCAGCGCGGCAAGCGTGACTTCACCTCAACCAGCCAGGTGGTGGCGACCAATTACGACGTCGTGGTCTCCTTCGAGGCCGCCGGCGAAGCGCGGCGCCTGCTCCACCAGCTGCCCATGACGGCGCATGACGCGTCCGGTGCCGCAGCCGGCGGTTTCGCGCAGCAGGACTACCGCCATCAGGCACCGCAGCAGCCGGGCCCGCAGCAGCCGGGACAGCAGAGCCATGCGCCGCAGCGCCCCGCGGGCTGGAACGACCCGTACGGCCAGAGAACGCCGGAGACCGGCGCAGACCCCGCCGGACAGTACCAGGGCGGTGCACCCCAGCAGGAGGGCCCCGCAGGCCCCGCTCCGACGGCACCGGCCGCGGCCGCGGCTGAGGAGGCGGCGGCCCGGCCGSCCGGCCGGGTTTCCGGGGTGAGCTATCCGGATCTCCCGGACGGCCGCCCGCAGTACGGGGTCAGGGTCACGGACAGCGAGAAGCCCGCGGCAGGCCAGGACGGCCAGCAGCACTGATTCAGGCAGGAAACAGCAGCAAACAGCTGCAAATAGCAGCAAGAAGGGAGCGTCCCGGTGCCGGGACGCTCCCTTCTTGCTGCTATCTACTGCTGTCTACTGCCTGGCTGACCTACGGCGTCTGGCCGTCCGCTTCCAGGTAGATGCCCGCCATCCAGGACTCGACGTCGTCGGCCTTGCGCGGCAGTGCGGCGCTGAGGTTGACCGGCCCGTCGGCCGTCATGAGAATGTCGTCCTCGATCCGGACGCCGATGCCGCGGTATTCCTCGGGGATGCCGATGTCCTCGTTCTTGAAGTACAGGCCGGGTTCGATCGTGAACACCATGCCGGGCGTGAGCACGCCGTCGAGGTAGAGTTCCCGCTTCGCCTGGGCGCAGTCGTGGACGTCGAGGCCGAGGTGGTGGCTGGTGCCGTGCGGCATCCACCGGCGGTGCTGCTGGCCCTCGGTGCTCACGGCTTCCTCGACGGAGACGGGCAGGAGGCCCCATTCGGCGAGCCGCTCGGCCAGCACCGTGGTGGCCGCGGTGTGGATGTCCCGGAACTTCGTGCCCGGCTGGGCAGCGGCAAAGCCGGCGTCGGCGGCGTCGAGCACTGCCTCGTAGACCTTGCGCTGGACCTCGGAGAACTTGCCGTTGGCCGGCAGGGTGCGGGTGATGTCCGCGGTGTAGAGGGAGTCGGCCTCGACTCCGGCGTCCAGGAGCAGCAGTTCGCCGGCGTTGATCTTGCCGGTGTTCCGGGTCCAGTGCAGCACGGTGGCGTTGTTGCCGGAGGCGGCGATGGTGTCGTAGCCGAGCTCGTTGCCTTCCTCGCGGGCCCGGGCGAAGAACGCCCCTTCCACGACGCGCTCGCCGCGGTGGTGGGTCAGCGCCCGCGGGATCGCCTTGACCACCTCCGTGAAGCCGGCCACGGTGGCGGCGACGGCGATCTTCATCTGTTCGATTTCCCACTCGTCCTTGAGCAGGCGCAGTTCCGAGAGGGCCTCTGTGAGTTTCTCGTCCAGGGCGTCGAGCACACTCAGGTCGAGGTTGTCGGGGTCCTTGGCCGTGTTGTAGCGGGCAGTGTCGACGAGGGCATCAATGTTCTCGTCAACCTTGCGGACCAGCCTGATGGAGATTCCGCCGATCTCCGGCGCACCGACATTCTTGGTGATGGCCAGTTCGAGTTCGGCGATGTCGGCCGTGTCCAGTCCCAGCTTGGCCTTGAATTCGGCCAGGGTCGGGCGTGCGCCGATCCAGAACTCCCCGGAGCGGGAATCGGCGTAGAACTGCTCGGTGTCGCGGCCGGCCAACGGGCGGAAGTACAGCGTGGCGTGGTGGTTTCCGCCGTCGTCGCCGGTGCCCTCCGCGACCGGTTCCAGGATCAGGACCGCATCAGGTTCGTGGTCCAGGCCGAGGCCGGTGAGGTGCGCGAAGGCGGAGTGCGGCCGGAAGCGGTAGTCGCAGTCGTTCGAGCGGACCTTCAGCGGGCCGGCGGGGATGACCAGGCGTTCACCTTTGAACTGGCCTGAGATGGAGCGGCGCCGGCCTGCGGCGTGGCCCGCGACGGCATCCCGCTCGGGGAGCTGTTGCGAGGCCGGCGCCCAGTTGCTGGCCATGAAGGCCTTGAAGGCGTCGGAGCTGGGCCGCTGCGAGCGGTTGTTGACGCGCTCTTCGAGGGGCTGGGAAGCGGAGACTAGGGTGTTATCTGCATCGTTCACCGTCCCATAGTCTCACCAGCGCCGCGGCTTAGGCCAACGGCGCGCTCGCGCTGCAGGGCCGCTGCCGGGCCCCGGCACTACGGGGCAGAGGCTTTGGATCCTGCCATCTACTAGGCTGGTGAGGTGAGGATCGACCTGCATGCGCACTCCAACGTTTCCGACGGCACCCAGGCGCCGGCCGGCGTCATGGAGTCCGCCGCCGCCGCGGGCCTCGACGTCGTCGCCCTGACCGATCACGATTCCACTGCCGGGTGGGCGGAGGCCGCCGTCGCCGCCCGGAAAGCCGGGGTCGCGCTGGTCCCGGGGATGGAGATCTCCTGCCGCACCGCGGAAGGCATCAGCGTTCACCTGCTCAGCTACCTCCACGACCCCGCGCATCCCGGACTGCTTGAGGAAATCACCAAGTCCAAGGACGCCCGGCACACGAGGGCGCAGAAGATGGTCACCCTTTTGTCGGAGGACTACCCGCTGACATGGGACGACGTGATTCACCACGTCGCGCCGGGGGCCACCCTGGGCCGCCCCCACATCGCCGACGCGCTCGTCGCGGCCGGTGTGGTGGAAGACCGGGCCGAGGCTTTTGGTTCCATCCTCACAGCACGCTCGCGCTACTGGGTCCAGCACTATGCGCCGGAGCCGGCGCTCGCCGTCGAACTGGTCCGTGCAGCCGGGGGCGTCCCGGTGTTCGCCCACCCAGTGGCATCCGCCCGCGGCCGGATCGTGGGGGAGGGGACCTACCGGGAGATGATCGACGCCGGCCTGGCCGGCCTGGAAATCTACCACCGGGACAACCCCGAGGAGGGCCGGACGTTCCTGCGCCGCATCGCCGAACGCTATGGCCTGCTGATCACAGGGTCCTCCGATTACCACGGCGCGGGAAAGCCGAACCTGCTGGGCGAGAATCTGACCTCCGCAGAAGTTTTTGCCCGGATCGAGGAACTGGGCACGGGCTCGTCCGTGGTGCGCTGAGACCCAGTCCGCTGAGACCCTGGACCCGTGTTGAGCTATCACTTAGCGTCCCTATGCGGCCCCCAGGACCCGAATAGCCGCCACAAGTGATAGCGCAACGGGCGGGAACGGCGGGGCGTGGTGAGGGCGGCGGGTCAGGGGGCCGGGAAAGACGTGAACTGCGCCTGCGCGGCCAGGCGTTTGGCCATCACGTCGATGGCCGGCTGGTTCTGGTCCACGCACACGAACCTGCGGTCGAGTTTCGCGGCCACGGACCCGAGCGTGCCGGAACCTGCGAAGAAGTCCAGGCACCAGTCGCCCGGCCGGCTCGAGGCCGCAACCACGCGGCGGATCAGCCCCTCCGGCTTCTGCGTCGGGTAGCCGGTTTTCTCCTTGCCGGTCGGCGAAACGATAGTGTGCCACCACACGTCCGTGGGCAGCTTGCCGAGCTCGCGCTTGGCGGGGGTCACCAGTCCGGGCGCCATGTAGGGCTCACGGTCCACCTCGGCGCTGTCGAAGTGGTACTTCGCCGGGTTCTTGACGTAGACGAGGATGTTGTCGTGCTTGGTGGGCCAGCGGTACTTGGCCCGTGCACCGTAGTCGTACGCCCAGATGATCTCGTTCAGGAAGCATTCGCGGCCGAAGATCGCGTCCAGCATGACCTTTGCGTAGTGCACCTCGCGGTAGTCCAGGTGCAGGTACAGGGTGCCGTCGTCGGCCAGGAGCCGCCAGGCCTCCACGAGCCGGGGCTCGAGGAAGGACCAGTAGTCGCTGAACGCGTCGTCGTACTTGTGCAGCGCGCCCTTGATGGTGTCGTAGGACCGGCCCTTGAACCCGACGCGGTCACCCTCGCCGCCGGCGTTGAGCACCATCCTGGTTTCCTGGCGCCGCTGGACCCGGCCGGTGTTGAAGGGCGGGTCCACGTAAATCAGTGTGAAGGCGCCGTCCGGCAGCGTGGGGAGGTATTCCGCGTTGTCCGCGTGAACCACCAGGTTGCTGCCGTCCGGCGCCCAGACGGTGTCAGTCATGGAGGGGATTAGGCCTCGGCGCCGCTCGGCTGTGCGTCGCCGCCGGCCACTACCTCGCCGTTGCGGCGGCGGGTGCGGGTCCGGCGCCGGGCACGGGTCGCCCGGTCCACCTCGGTGGGGGCCTTCGCCGGCGCGGCGGCAGCAGCTTCCGGTCCCTGTCCGTTCGCAGTGGACGCCGTGGCGGCATCGGCCTCGGCGGGACGGCGACGGCGGTCGCCGGAGCGTCCGCCGGCTTCGGTGCCGCTGCGGCGCGAGTCACGTCCGCCGGTCCGGCTGCCCTCGCGGGCGCCGTCACGGCTGCTCGTGCGGCTGCCTTCACGGGCGCCGTCACGGCTGCTCGTGCGGCTGCCGTCCCTTCCGCCGTCCTTTGCGCTGGTGCGCGAGTTCTTCTTGCCGGTCTCGCCGAGGTCTTCGAGGACCTCCGCGTCGACCCCGGCCAGCACACGCTTGTCGCGCGGCAGCCGGCCCTTGGTGCCTGCGGGGATGTCGAGTTCCTCGAACAGGTGGGGCGAGGACGAGTAGGTTTCCACGGGCTCGGGGTAGCTCAGGCCGAGGGCCTTGTTGATGAGCCCCCAGCGCGGCATGTCGTCCCAGTCGACAAAGGTCACGGCGGTGCCCTTGTTGCCGGCACGGCCGGTGCGGCCCACGCGGTGCAGGTAGATCTTCTCGTCTTCGACGCACTGGTAGTTGATCACGTGGGTGACGTCGTCGACGTCGATGCCGCGGGCGGCGACGTCGGTGGCAACGAGGACGTCCACCTTGTTGTTGCGGAAGGCGCGCAGCGCCTGTTCGCGGGCGCCCTGCCCGAGGTCACCGTGGATGGCGGCCGCAGCAAAACCGCGGTCCACCAGTTCCTCGGCCACCTTCGCGGCGGTGCGCTTGGTCTTGGTGAAGATGATGGTCCGGCCGCGTCCGCGGGCCTGCAGGATGCGGGCCACCACTTCCACCTTGTCCATGCTGTGGGCACGGTAGATCAGCTGGCGGATATCGCGCTTGGTCAGGCCCTCGTCGTCCGGGTCCGCCGCGCGGATGTGTGTCGGCTGGGTCATGTAGCGGCGGGCCATGGCGATGACCGGGCCGGGCATGGTGGCGGAGAACAGGAGCGTCTGGCGGACCGCGGGCGTGCCGGCGATCAGGGTCTCGACGTCCGGCAGGAACCCGAGGTCCAGCATCTCGTCGGCTTCGTCGAGGATAACGATCTTGACGTTCTTCAGGCTCAGGTGCTTCTGCTTGAAGAGGTCGATCAGGCGGCCGGGGGTACCGACGACAACCTCGACGCCGTTCTGCAGCGCCTCGACCTGCGGCTCGTAAGCGCGGCCACCGTAGATGGTGGCGATGCGGGCGTTGCGCTTCTTGGCGGCGTTTTCGAGGTCTTTGGCTACCTGGACGGCGAGCTCGCGGGTAGGCACGATCACCAGGGCCTGCGGGGCGCCGGGAACGGCCAGTTTGTCGAAGCCGGCGTCGTCGCGGCCGACGACGCGCTGCAGCGCCGGGATGCCGAAGCCGAGGGTCTTGCCAGTACCGGTCTTGGCCTGGCCGATGATGTCATGCCCTGCCAGTGCGACCGGCAGGGTCATGGCCTGGATCGGGAAGGGGTGGGTGATGCCGGCGTCGGCCAGGGACTCCACGATGTCGGCACGGACATTGAAGTCGGCAAAGGTCTTCTCGGCAATCTCGTGCGGCTTTTCGTCCGAGATGATGGTCTCTTCGGGCTCGATGGTCTCCGTGCCGGACTCATCGGTCAGAAGCTGGTGCGTGTGCAATTCACTCACAGGGGAGTTTCCTTATTCATTTTGGGCTGCGCTGCTTGCTCAACGGGGCCGGCCGTGGTGGCCGTTCCGGAGCACGCTCAGGCGCGCAAGCAATTCCAGTGGAAGCCGATCGCGGGCTATCTAAATGCTGGCACTGGGGACCAGCGGGTGTATCTCAAGATCGCGTAGGGGCGGGCTTGTTGAATTCGAAAATCATGGAAATCAACGACCGGGCATCCATTTCTACCTCTTCAGTCTAGCTGTACAAGGCGTGGATCCTCGACTGGGCGGGTGATTGCGCCTCGGGAAGTGACCGGGAGGGCGGCCGGGAGCGCTGGCTGGCGACGGCGTGGGGACGGCGTGAGGACGGCCAGCGGGCCGTCAACGGACCGATAGCCGGCCGTCAGCCCACGAGCTCCAACTGGATTTCCCGCGTGACGATGTCCGAGGACACCACCCGGACCCGGACTTTGGTGCCCGGTTCCAGCTCGCCGGGGCAGCGTGCGGTCACGGCGGGCTCGGCGATCTGGACGATCCCGGACGGGCCGTTTCCGTTGCCGTTGGTCTTCCCGCCGTTGCCGTTGCTGGTGCCGTTGGTGCCCTTGGCCGGCTTGGGACCGGAGATGACGACAGCGTCGAATTCCTGGCCGACGTGGTTGACGAGCAGGGCCGCCTCAACGGTGTCCAGCGCCAGCCGCTCCAGTTTTGCCGCCAACTGGTCCGAGGTAGCCATGATCGCCGGGAGGGAGGGCAGCGCGGCCCTGGCCCAGGCAGGAACTTCGGTGCCGTTGCTCAGGGCCTCGCAGATTACCAGCACGAAGCGGTCGACCAGCCGCCGCAGCGGTGCCGTGGAATGGGCGTAGGCCGCGCCGATGGCGGACTGGACGGCGGCGTTGGGCACTGTGCCGTCGAAGGGTGTGTATCCGGCACCGCGGAAGAGCATCCCGGCCGAATGCACAATGGCCAGCTGCCGGGGGTCCGTCGGGTCAAGGGTCCGCAGGTACTCGCCGTAGCGCATTTCCCCGTCCCAGGGCTTGCCGAGGGCGTGGGTCTGCCGGTGGAAGTGGCGCAGTGATGCCTCGTCCGGGGCGGGCATGGTGCGCAGGATGCCGACTTTGCCCTGGAGCATGAGCGCCGCGGCGGCCATCCCGGTCATGAGTGAAATCTGGGCGTTCCAGTCCTCCACCGGCAGCGGCGGGGCCGCTACGATCCGGTAGCCGCCGTCGGGCAGTTGCTGGATCTCCTGTTCCGGCATGTTCAGGCTCGCGCCGCCGCGCAGTCGTTCCAGTTCCACCCGTTTGAGGCCTACTTCTTTCAGCAGCTGCAGCACGGGCGCCGCGGTGCCGGCGTCGAGCTGGGCCTGGACGCCTTTGTAGTTGAGCTTCGCGCGGCTGCGGACCTGTGCCCGGCGCACGAGGACCGAGGCGACCTCTGCCGCGGCGTCGAGCTCGAACTCCCAGACGAACGCCGCGCACAGCTGCCCGGCGAGCAGACTGCCGGCGGCCTCGCTGATAATCTCCGGATGCAGCGGAATCCGGCCGTCCGGGGTGTAGAAGGTCTGGCCGCGGCGTCGGGTCTCGGCGTCCAGCGCCCCGCCCGGGGCGACAAAGGAGGGGACGTCGGCGATGGCGTAGAAGACCTTGTAGCCGCCGTTGCTCCGTTCGATAAACAGGGCCTGGTCCAGGTCGGTGGACGATGCCGGATCGATAGTCACGAACTCGACGTGCGTGAGGTCAAGGTCCGGGAGCTTGTGCTCGGCCACCGCCGCCTCCGCGTCGCGCAGCACATCCTCGGGGAACGGGCCGGGCAGTTCCAGCGTGGTGCGCAACGCCTTGAGTGCCCCGGCAAGCTGGTTCTGCTGCTCGTGGACACTGGGGGTCAGGCGATGATGTGACACGAAAATCAGGGTAGCCCGATTTCCGCTATTAGTCTTGGATGATGAGCGCAACTGCGGACGATCCTGCCCTCTACAACAGCTTCCTTGCCGACCTGCTGGGAGTCTTGGCGTACGGCGAGCTTTCCGCCTTCGAGCGGCTGTCCTCGAGTGCCCGGTATTCGCCCACGCTGCATGACCGTGCGTTGCTGGGCAGGATGGCGGTGGTCGAGTTCCAGCATTACGAACTCGTCCGAATCCGGCTCGAACACATGGGCCTGGATACGGAGGCCGCCATGCTGCCGTTCCAGCCCTCGGTGGACCACTTCCACGAACGCACGCGCCCGTCGGACTGGTACGAGGCCCTCATGAAGGCCTACGTGATCGACACGGTCGCCGCGGACTTTTACGGCGTCGTGGGCCGGTACGTCGACGCCGCGACCCGTGAGTTGATCGGGCAGGTCCGCTCCACCGGTGAGTCCACGGCCGTGCTGCAGGCGCGCATCAAGGCGGCCCTGGCCGATGACCCCCGGCTGGCGTCGCGCCTGGCGTTGTGGGCCAGGCGTCTGCTGGGGGAAGTACTGAACCACGCCCAGCGTGTCAGCGCTGAGCACGCGTTCCTCGGCGGACTGTCGGGGCTGGACGACGCCGGCGCCCGGGCGCTGGTCAATGGCCTGGCGGCCGAACTTGCAGCGAATCACGCGCGCCGGATGACGGAGCTGGGTCTCGCCGGATAGTTTCAGTGCCGGCCGGCATTACGGGCTGGGGACCTGCTTAGGATGCGGCGGCGTCCAGCGCCGCCAGCAAGGCTCCGGCGGCGTGGGCCGGATCAGTGGCGTCGGTGATCGCCCGGACCACGACGATCCGCCGGGCACCGGCATCGACTACCTGCTCCACGTTACTGAGGTCGATCCCGCCGATCGCGAACCACGGCAGCACGCTTTCGTCGACCTTGCCGGTTCCCTCCGCGTCCGCCCCGCCGATCGCCTGGGCGGCGTAGCGCACCAGATCGAGGCCGACGGCGGCGCGTCCGGGCTTGGTGGGCGTCGCCCACACGGGGCCCACACAGAAATAATCGAGCCCTTTGCGGCCTGGCGCGGCAGCGATGGCGGCGTCCACCTGCTTCGGGCTGTGGGTGGACAGGCCGATCACGGCATCCTTGCCGAGAAAGCCGCGGGCGGCGTCGAGCGAAATGTCCTTCTGACCGACATGGAACACCGGAGCCCCGGACAGGGAGGCGATGTCCGCCCGGTCATTGACGGCCCACAGCCGCCCGTGGCGCTGCGCCGCGGTGTGCAGGACCTCCAGCAGTTCCAGCTCCTCGGAGGCCTCGAGCGACTTGTCGCGCAACTGGATGATGTCCACGCCGCCGGCGAAGGCGGCGTCCACAAAGTCCTCGAAGTCGCCGCGGTCCCTGCGGGCGTCGGTGCAGAGATAGAGGCGGGCGGTGGTGTGGAGAGGGTCCTGGCTCATGGGACCAGCCTAGTTCCTCTAAACTGGGCGCATACCGCGGGAGCCCGCAGCAGCCATGTCGCCGCTGCCCGGCTGAGAGGGCGTCAGAGCCGACCGCTTGACCTGATCCGGCTAGTACCGGCGTAGGGAAGGAATTTTTCATGGGCACACGAGCAGGCCGTGCAGCCGGAGCCGCAAATGACGCCGCCGCCCAGGTTTGTGACACAGGGCCCGGTACCGCAGAGGGAATCACCGCGGGGGATACGACTGCCGACGTGGCCGTGATCGGCGGCGGGGTGATCGGCCATGGCATCGCGTTCGAGGCCATCCGCTCGGGCCGATCCGTGGTCCTGATCGATGATGCTCCCGGCAGCGGAGCCAGCTGGGCCGCGGCCGGCATGCTGGCCCCCGTGAGTGAACTGCACTACCAGGAGGAACAGCTCCTGGAACTGATGCTTGAGGCCTCCCGGTTGTGGCCAGGATTCGCTGCGGCTCTCGACGCCGGTGCCGCCGGCGCGGATTCCCCGGCGGGTACCGGCTACTTAACGACGCCGACCCTGGCGGTGGGGGCCGACGCGGCGGACCGGCGCGCCCTCGCGGACTTGAGGGAAGTCCAGAAGGCATGCGGCCTGGCCGTGGAGCCACTGACAGTGCGCGAGGCGCGCACCCGGGAGCCCCTCCTGAGTCCCGGCATCTCGTGTGCCTTCGACATCCCGGCCGACCACCAGGTGGACCCCCGCCTGCTGATCACCCGGCTCGCCGGCGTGCTCGGTGCGGAAGGCGGCAGCTTCGTCCGGCGGCGCGCGGCAGGACTGCTGTGGCAGGACGGACAGGTGGCGGGTGTGCGGTTGGCCGGCGGCGGTACCGTGCGGGCTGCCGAGACCGTGGTCGCCAACGGGCTCGGCGCCGCCGCGCTCGAGGAGCTACCGGCCGGGCTGGCGCTGCCGCTGCGGCCCGTCTACGGCGACATCCTCCGGCTCCGCGTGCCTCCGCATCTGCAACCGCTGCTCACGGCCACCGTGCGGGGCATGGTGCGCGGCATCCCGGTGTACATCGTCCCCCGCCAGGACGGCACCGTGGTGATCGGGGCCACCCAGCGGGAGGATGGACCGTCGGATCCGCACGCAGTTTCCGCCGGCGGCATTTACCAGCTGCTGCGGGATGCCCAGCAGCTGGTGCCTGCGGTCGCCGAGCTGGAGCTTTTGGAAGCCACGGCGCGGGCGCGGCCCGGAACCCCGGACAATGCCCCGCTGCTGGGGCGGGTCGCACAAGCGGACGGCGGCGACGTCCCGGGACTCATTATCGCCACAGGATTCTTCCGGCACGGCGTCCTGCTGACCCCCGCCGCTGCCGCCGTGTGCCGGCAACTCATGGATTTCACGCCGGACCCGCGCTGGGCCGGGTTCCGCCCCGACCGTTTTTCCCGCATCCCGGTTACGTCCGGGGACAGCCCTAAGAAGGAAGCAGCATGAACATCCGACTTAACGGAACGGATCAGAGCGTCGCCGACGGCGCCTCCGTCTCCGCACTCGTCAGCCAGCTCACTGGCCGGAGCATCGGCCCCGACGGCCGCGCCGCCGACGGGCGGAAGCTCGGTGTCGCCGTCGCCCGCAACGCCGAAGTGGTGCCGCGCAGCCAGTGGCACGCCACGGCGCTCGCCGACGGCGACGACGTCGAACTTGTCACGGCAGTCCAAGGAGGATGACCAGCATGAACGAGACGACGTTCGCAGGAGCACAGGCCGTCCCCATGACCGGTGCGGTGGCCGATCCGTTCGTGGTCGACGGCGTAAGGCTCGGCTCCCGCCTCATCATGGGAACCGGCGGTGCGCCGAGCCTGGACGGGCTCGGGGCGGCGCTGGTGGCGTCCGGGACGGAGCTGACCACGGTGGCGATACGCCGCTATTCGCCGGCGGAGACGGGCTCGCTGTTCCAGCTGCTCGAGGACCATCAGATCCGGGTACTGCCCAACACGGCAGGCTGCTTCACCGCCAAGGACGCCGTCCTTACCGCCGAGCTGGCGCGGGAGGCCCTGGAAACGGACTGGGTCAAGCTCGAAGTCATTGCCGACGAGCACACACTGCTGCCGGACGCCGTCGAACTCGTGGACGCAACCGAACAGCTCGTGGCCCGAGGCTTCAAGGTCTTCGCCTACACGAACGACGACCCCGTGCTTGCCCTCCGGCTCGAAAACCTCGGCGCGACGGCCGTGATGCCGTTGGGCGCCCCGATCGGCACCGGACTGGGCATCCTGAACCCGCACAACATCGAGCTGATCGTCTCGCGCGCGTCCGTGCCCGTGGTGCTGGATGCCGGGATCGGCACGGCCTCGGACGCTGCCCTGGCGATGGAACTCGGCTGCGACGCCGTGCTGTTGGCTACGGCGGTGACCCGTGCGCAGAATCCGGTGCTCATGGGCGAGGCCTTCAAACATGCCGTCATCGCCGGCAGGCTGGCGAAAGCGGCCGGCAGGATCCCGCGGCGGGAACACGCATTGGCGTCCTCGGCAATGGAAGGCCGGGCCGAGTTCCTCTAACGCCCGCTCGGCCGGCGGGGCTGATCTGGTTGCGCCGGCCGGACCTCCTGATCACCCTTGCTCTTGATGACGCGCCGGCGCGATCATCGGTAGGCCCGGCCCGGTCCGGCCCGGCCGGGTCGACGTGCGGCGGGGACGAACCGGGTATGCCGTCGGTCCGCATCCGGATGGTCCACAGTCCTCGTGGATCACGTGGTTGTGCGAGTACGCAGGGTCCCATTAGCGCGCTGGTGAAACTTTCACGAAGAATGGCGTTGCCACTTCTTTGCCTTTCCAGCTGCCCTTTTCGAGGTCAGGTGCCATTCCTTGCAGCCTCCGCATGGGTATACGCTCGCGGGCAACTTGCCCCCAGATGACGAGCCCTGCCGGATGATTTCCTTGAGCGCGCGGTTCGCGTGCCAGGGGGTGGAGTAGGTGATCTTGGTGCAGCTTGCCATCGAGCGAAACCCTTCTTGAAAGAGTACGCGCGTGGCTCATATCCACACTTGAGCGCCACCTAACAGTGGCGTCCCAGGTTCCACATGATTGTGTCGTTCAAGGCACAAACTATCGCAGCCCTAACTGCGTTGCAATCGTGAGTCTTCGGCGCAAGATTCTCTGAGGAATAACCACCGCTCCCAGAGCTCTTATTATCGACCTGTCCCGTTGTCCAGCCCAGTGGTTCCGGCGCGGAACTACTACGTGATTGGGTGGGCTTCGCCCCCGGACGCGGAGAGATTCGGCCGGTGTCCAGGACCTGGCCCTCGCCGCCGAGGACGACGGGGATCATGTCGAAGTCGCAGCCGATATTGCGCGCGGTGGAGGCGGTGACGTGTCGGCGGGACTAGCCGTAAGCGCCGCGGGGCGCTACTGGTGGGGGCGGAAGTATCTGTTCCACCCGGCCGTCCGGGCCGCTGCCGTTCGAGCCACGCGGTCACCCTGCCGTCAGGGCGTCTGTCACGCGGCGGCCACGGGGTCACTCCAGGCGGAAGTAGGTGTTCCGGCGGGGTGTCCGGGCGGGGTCGAGGTGGGGTGGCGGGATGAACCAGGGGATGCCGGTGCGCATCTGGATGCTCCAGTGTTCCTTGTGGATCACGTGGTGGTGATGGGAGCAGAGCAGGGTGCCGTTGCCGGTTCCGGTGGTTCCGCCGCGGGACCAGTAGGTGATGTGGTGGGCCTCGCACCAGGGGGCGGGGATGGTGCATTGCGGGAAGGCGCAGCCCTGGTCCCGGGCCGTGATGGCCTTGCGGATGTGGGGCGGGAAGATGCGGGAGGCGCGGCCGATGTCCAGGACCTGGCCCTCGCCGCCGAGGACGACGGGGATGATGTCGGCGTCGCAGGCGAGCTTGCGAACCGTGGACGCAGTAATTGGGCCGGTGAACATCAGAGATCCCGTGGCCCCGTTTTCGGAGTCGGTCGTCCCGAGCCGGGTGAGCAGGTCGCGGTAGTCGATGGTGGCCATGACCTGGGGCCGGAGCCCGCCCGCGGCGGGCAGCCCTCCGGTGGCGAGGGCCGCTTTGCACGCGCCGACCAGGCCGTCGAGCAGCCGTTGGGGCCGGGAGCGGAGGTCCAGGGACGGCAGCGACGGGTCCTCTTCGGCCGTGGCGGGCTCCGCAGCGGGGCCTGGCGCATCCGCCGACCCACCCTCGCCCGCCCCGCCTTCGCCCGGTCCGGCCTGCGCCGTGTTGCCGGTGGCGGTGCCCTGGCCGGTGTCGGGGCCGGTGCGGGGGTTGGTGGCGGTGTTCATCACGGTGATCAGGTGTTCGAACTGGTCCGTGGTGGCGAAGATTTCCAGGTGCTGCAGGCCGTGCCGGGGTTTGCGGAGGAAGGCGCCCTGGAGCTGGCGGAGCAG
>NZ_JBFTSL010000011.1:0-184590 GCF_056400005.1 Arthrobacter sp. 01L42
CCCGGTCCCATCCCGAACCCGGAAGCTAAGACCCACAGCGCCGATGGTACTGCACCCGGGAGGGTGTGGGAGAGTAGGTCACCGCCGGAACACCATTAACGGTCGAGGACCCCCACCACCAGGTGGGGGTCCTCCCGCATTTAACCCCCTCCGGACCGGGACCCCGCAACACCTGCGGGAGCATCCCGCCACACCCCGCCAAACGTGAGGGAGCGTCACCGGACTTCCCGCCAAACGTGAGGGAGCGTCACCGGACTTCCCGCCCGAGGTGGGGGAGCGTCACAGCCGCCGTCGACCACCCAACTGCCCGGCAGCCGGCGGCCGCCGACAGAAGTGCCGCAGGAGGTTGTGAGACTTCCCACCGCGGGCCCCCGTCGACCTGATGCCGTTAGCCGGTGGCGGGTTGCTCGCCTAGAATTGGGGGAGATGTACGGACTTCGAAGCGCTTGATTTCGGGTTGCGTAGGAAACGAAACACGGAACAGAGCGGCTGCGATTGCGCCAGTGGTCAGCTCACAACAGGAGGATTCCAGCATGGCTGAGCACAATGATGGCAACCGCGGCGGCAAGGCCCCCGGCAACTCGGGCGGACGCAGTTCCGGTGGAGCCCCTTTCCGCGGCACCAGCAACTCTGGCGGCGATCCCCGAGGATTCCGTTCCAGGGAAGACCGTGACCGTAAGCCTTATGGTGATCGTGCTCCGCGTGAGGGCGGGGATCAGCGCGGCTTCGGAAACAGCGAGCGTAAGCCGTACAGCGGCGGTGGTGAGCGTAAGCCTTATGGTGATCGTGCTCCGCGTGAAGGTGGGGGACAGCGCAGCTTTGGTGGCGACAGCCGTCCGTCCTATGGTGACCGCAAGCCGTACAGCGGCGGTGGTGAGCGTAAGCCTTATGGTGATCGTGCTCCGCGCGAAGGCGGGGAACAGCGCAGCTACGGCGGCGGCGACCGTAAGCCTTATGGTGATCGTGCTCCGCGTGAAGGTGGGGGACAGCGTAGCTTCGGTGGCGACAGCCGCCCGTCCTATGGTGACCGCAAGCCATACAGCGGCGGCGGCGACCGTGACCGTAAGCCGTACAGCGGTGGTGGCGATCGTGACCGTAAGCCGTACGGTGATCGTGCTCCGCGTGAAGGTGGGGGACAGCGTAGCTTCGGTGGCGACAGCCGCCCGTCCTATGGTGACCGCAAGCCGTACAGCGGCGGCGGTGACCGTAAGCCGTACGGTGATCGTGCTCCGCGTGAAGGTGGGGATCAGCGTAGCTTTGGTGGCGACAGCCGCCCGTCCTATGGTGACCGCAAGCCGTACAGCGGCGGCGGCGACCGTGACCGTAAGCCGTACGGTGACCGTGCCCCGCGTGAAGGCGGCGGCCAGCGCAGCTTCGGCGGCGGTGGCGACCGTGACCGCAAGCCGTACGGCAGCGGCGAGAACCGCAAGCCCTTCGGCACCCGCGAGGATCGTCCCGCACGGGGCTTCGACCGTGGCGACTCGGGCCCGCGCCAGTACGGACGCGACCGCCCCGAGGACCGTCCGGTTCGCGTGCCCAATGCCCGCGACCTCCGCAGCGCCAACCGCCCGGACCGGGAGCGTTCACCCCAGATCGACGAGGACGTCACGGGCAAGGAGCTTGACCGCGCCACGCAGCACCAGATCAAGACCCTCGAAGGCACCAGCGCCGAATGGGTGGCCCGCCACCTCGTCATGGCCGGGAGGCTCCTGGACGAAGAACCTGAGCTTGCCTTCCAGCATGCCCTGGCAGCCAGCCGCCGTGGCGGACGCCTCGCGTCCGTCCGCGAAGCTGTCGGCCTGACGGCCTACGCAGCCGGCCACTATGGTGAAGCCCTCCGGGAATTCCGGACCTACCGCCGGATCAGTGGCTCCAACATGCACCTGCCGGTCATGGCCGACTGCGAACGCGGCCTTGGCCGCCCGGACCGTGCCCTGGACATGGCCCGGTCCGACGAAGCCAAGGATCTCGACGCCCCCGGCAAGGTGGAACTGGCCATCGTTGCAGCCGGGGCCCGCACCGACCTCGGGCAGCTCGACGCCGCGGTTTCCGAACTGGAAATCCCGCAGCTGGACATCAACCGCGCCTTTTCCTACAGCCCCCGGCTGTTCCGTGCCTATGCTGACGCGCTGACGGCAGCCGGCCGCGCTGCCGAAGCCGCCAAATGGCAACGCCAGGCCACCGTGGCCGAAAACGCGCTGGGCCTCGGGGCTGACGAGGAACCCGACATCATCGATCTCGGCTGGGACGAGGAAGAAGAAGCCCGCGAGGAGGAACGGCAGCGCCGCCTCCGGGCGCAGGAGCATGCTGACACGCACGCCGGAACCGAAGAGCGCGCACCGCGTGCCGCAGGTGCCGCTGCCGCGGCAGAAGCCACCGGCGCCGCAGCCGGAGTGGCCGGCTTGAACGCGGGCGATGAGCTCGCCAGCGACGACGGAGCCGACGACGCAGAAGCCGACTACTTCGAGTCTGACGACGCCGAGTCCGACGTGGATTCAGTGGAATCCGACGTGCTCGACGAAGCCGATGACGAAGCCGATGACGAAGCCGACGGCGAAGCGATCGACGAGGCCGACCTGGAACTGAACGATGACGCGGACGAGGAACTCTCCGCTGACTCAGAGCCGGCGCAGCACGAAAGTGTGGAGGACTAATCGCATGACGGGAACCGCCCTGATCGCCACCTTTGATGCCCTGCTCTCCGATCTTGACGGCGTTGTCTATGCCGGCCCCAACGCCATTCCCGGGGCCGTCGAGTCGCTGCGCCGGCTGGCCGGGGTGGGCGTCGGGCTGGGCTACGTCACCAACAACGCATCCCGTTCCCCGGCACAGGTGGCCCAACACCTGCGCGATCTCGGCGCCCCCGCCGAGGACCACCAGGTGGTGAGTTCCTCGCAGGCAGCGGCAGCGCTGCTGGCGTCGATGCTGCCGGCCGGGGCACACGTGCTGATCACGGGCAGTGCCGCACTTGCCCGGGAAATTGAACTGGTTGGCCTGGTTCCCGTCCGCGGCGCGGAGGATGCCCCCGTCGCCGTCGTTCAGGGCTTTAGTCCGGAACTTGGCTGGAAGGACCTCGCCGAGGCATCGTACGTCGTCGCCGGCGGCGCCCTGTGGGTGGCCACCAACACGGACTGGTCCATTCCCCAGGCGCGTGGAATTGCCCCCGGTAACGGGACGCTCGTGGCCGCAGTGGCAGCCGCGACCGGCAAGAGTCCGATCGTGGCCGGCAAACCCGAAGCCCCACTGTTCCACACTGCCGCCAAGCGGCTGGCGGCGGACCGGCCGTTGGTCGTCGGCGACCGCCTGGACACCGACATCCTGGGCGGCAACAACGCCGGTTTCGCCACCGTCGCCGTGCTGACCGGAGTGGACACGAGGGAATCGATCCTCGCGGCACGATCTGTGGAACGCCCCGATTTCCTCATCAATGATCTGACCGGCCTGTACGCGCCATACCCTGCCGTAGAGCACGACGCCGGGCGGTTCCGCAGCGGCACGGCCTCGGCGGTCGTGCGGGGGCAGTCGGTCCACATCAGCGGCGACCCCGCCGACCTCGATTCGTGGCGTGCCGCCTGTTCGGCCTGGTGGGCCGCAAACCCCGAGACGACCAGCGCGCTGGCTCCGGTCCTCGAGTGGTCCGATCACTAGGCTGGACACATGAGCGAGCTACACCAGGGACTGGACCAGGCCCCAGACGAACAGCCGGCTGAGGCGCCGACCCCTGCGGCCGATGTCGCCTGGCCCGAGCTGCCGTCGCAGCAGCTCCCGGCGGAGCTGTCCGGGCACGCCGCACCAGAACACGCGGCAGCAGTCCTGGATCCGGCCGTCAACGCTGTCCTGGACCGCCTCGGGGCCGTGCGGCAAATGCCTGTGTCCGGGCACGGCGAAGTCTATGCGGGCATGCATGATGCCCTGCTGGAGGCCCTGAACGAAGACGTGGCCGGCCACGCCGGCGTGGCGCGCCGTATCCATGCCGCGGGGAAGGGGGGATCGTGAGCCGGCTTGACCAGGCACTCGTCAGCCGGGGGCTCGCCAGGTCCCGGACCCATGCCGCCCGGCTCATTGCCGAGGGCAAGGTGAGCTCCGGTGGCGAGGTCCTCGCCAAGGCGTCCCTGCAGGTCCCGGAGGACGCCGCGCTGGACGTCACGGCCTCGGCCGAGGACGGCTACGTCAGCCGCGCCGGGCACAAGCTGGCCGGCGCGCTGGATGCCTTTCCCGCCGTCGACGTCGCAGGCAAACGGTGCCTCGACGCCGGCGCCTCCACCGGCGGGTTCACCGATGTGCTGCTTCGGCGCGGTGCGGCCCACGTGGTGGCCGTCGACGTGGGGCACGGCCAGCTGGTGCCGGAAATCCGGAATGACTCCAGGGTTTCCGTGCACGAAGGCCTCAACGTCCGCTACATGGCGGCCGCGGAAATCGGCGGACCGGCCGCCCTGACGGTGGCTGACCTGTCCTTCATCTCGCTGACGCTTGTGGTGGCGCCACTCGCGGCCTGCACCCTGCCCGGCGGCGACCTCGTCCTCATGGTCAAGCCACAGTTCGAGATCGGCAAGGACCGGCTGGGCCGGACCGGCGTGGTCACCTCGGAACGCGAACGCCGGCTCGCCGTGGGCAAGGTGGCTGCCGCCGCCGTGGACGCGGGCCTGGTCTTGTCAGGCCTCGCCCAGAGCCCGCTGCCGGGCCAGGACGGCAATGTCGAATACTTCCTGTGGATAAAACGCGCGATGTCGGAAGTCCCGCCTAAGATCGAGGAGCGGGACGCAGCTGTTGCTGCGTTGCTCGGAACAATCTGGCCGAACCACTAGTACCACCAGAAGGCGGAACCTGATGAGCAGGCGTGTCCTGATCCTGGCCCACACAGGGCGCGAGGAGTCCCTCAAGGCTGCCTGGGAAGCGTGTGCGCTGCTGCACGAATCCGGGCTGGTCCCCGTGCTGCAGGAGAACGAGCTCGGGGACATGGTCCGCTTCTTCGGCCGGCTCGACCACCCGGTCGAGGTCCTTCACGACCACGTGAAGCTGCCCGACGTGGAACTTGTCATGGTCCTCGGCGGAGACGGCACCATCCTCCGGGCTGCCGAACTGGTCCGCGAAGTCGACGTGCCGCTGCTTGGGGTGAACCTTGGCCACGTGGGGTTCCTGGCCGAGAGCGAACGGGCCGACCTCGCCCAGACCGTCGAGTGGATCGCCAGCCGTGACTACACGGTGGAAGAGCGCATGACGATCGACGTCCAGGTCTGGGTCCGCGGCCAGAAGATCTGGCACACCTGGGCCCTGAATGAGGCCGCGATCGAAAAAGGCAACCGGGAACGGATGCTGGAGGTGGTCACCGAAGTCGACGAACGCCCCCTGACCTCATTCGGCTGCGACGGCGTCGTCCTGGCCACGCCCACAGGCTCCACGGCCTACGCGTTTTCCGCCGGCGGTCCCGTGGTGTGGCCCGAGGTCGAGGCCCTCCTGATCGTGCCGATCAGCGCCCATGCCCTCTTCGCGAAGCCGCTCGTGGTTTCGCCGCGGTCCCGGCTCGCCGTCGAGATCCTGAACCGCACCGACGCCCAGGGCGTCCTCTGGTGCGACGGCCGCCGCTCGGTGGATCTGCCGCCCGGCGCGCGCGTCGAAGTGACCCGCTCCGCAACGCCCGTGCGTCTGGCCAGGACGCACCAGACCCCCTTCTCCGGCAGGCTCGTGCGCAAATTCCAGCTCCCCATCCAGGGCTGGCGCGGGCCCGTGCCCCAAACCCGGGCCATCCACACCGGCCCCCTCCCGATCATCCGCACGCCCCGTCCCATGCCGCCGCTTCCCTCGCCGCGCCACGCCGAACCCGGTGACGCGCCCGATCCCTTGCCAGATCCCACAACCGAGAAGTGAACCATGCTTGAAGAACTGCGTATCCGCGACCTCGGCGTCATCACCGACGCCACCCTGCCGCTGGGCCCGGGCCTCAGCGTGGTGACCGGTGAAACCGGTGCCGGCAAGACCATGGTGGTGACCGCCGTCGGGCTGCTCCTCGGTGCCAGGTCCGACGCCGGCGCCGTCCGCAGCGGCGCGAAGAGCGCCTCGGCGGAGGCTGTGCTGAAGCTCGACGCCGGCCACGCTGCCGTCGCGCGGTGCAGGGAAGCCGGGGCCGAGGTGGAGGAGTTCGACGGCGGTGTGGAACTGCTGCTGGCCCGCAGCGTCGGAGCTGACGGCCGCAGCCGGGCCTATCTGGGCGGACGCGCCGCGCCGGTGGGGGTGCTGGCCGAAATCGGCGAAACCCTCGTGGTGGTGCACGGACAGTCGGACCAGATCCGGCTCAAGAGCCCGGTGGCGCAACGCGGCGCCCTGGACAAATTCGCTGGCGAGAGCCTTGCGGGCGCGCTGACCGCCTATCAGGACCTCTACGCGCACTGGCATGCCAGCCAGGGCGAGCTGGACTCCTTGCGCAGTGCCGCGCGTGAACGCCTCCGCGAGGCCGAGTCGCTGCACGTTGCCCTGGCCGAGATCGACGCCGTGGACCCGCAGCCGGGGGAGGACGAGGCCCTCAAGGCCGAGGCCGTGAAACTGGCCAACGTAGAGGAACTGCGGATCGCGGCCAGCACCGCCCACCAGGCCCTCATCGCCGAGGACTTCGGTGAAGAAGCCGACGCCACCACCCTCGTGGACGCTGCCAAACGCACCCTGGAGCACGTGGCCGAACACGACGGGGAGCTGGGCTCTGCCGCGGCGCGCCTGGCCGAGGTCGGTTTCCTGCTCAACGACGTCGCCGCTGAACTCGCCAGTTACCAGGCCGCCCTTGACACGGAGGGCCCGGAACGGCTCGCCGAAATCGAGGACCGACGGGCCGCGCTGGCCAAGCTGGTCCGCAAGTACGCGCCGAGCATCGACGAGGTGCTGGTCTGGGCGGAGGAGGCCCGGGCCCGGCACGAGGAACTCCAGGACGACTCCACCAGGATCGAAGCGCTGGACGCCGAAGTCGCACGGGCCGAAACCGAGCTCCGGAAGAAGGCCGCCGGGATCAGCAAGGCCCGCACCAAGGCCGCCAAGGACCTCTCCGCGCGGGTCAGCGCTGAGCTCACGGCGCTGGCCATGGCCGATGCCACCCTGGTCATCAATGTGGAGCCCGCAGGCCAGCTGGGACCGTTCGGGGCCGACGAGATCTCCTTCCTGCTTCAGCCGCACTCCGGCGCGCCGGCCCGGCCGCTGGGCAAAGGCGCCTCGGGCGGTGAACTCTCCCGCGTCATGCTCGCCATTGAGGTGGTGCTTGCCGCCGTCGATCCCGTCCCGACGTTTGTCTTCGACGAGGTCGACGCCGGCGTCGGCGGCCGTGCCGCCGTCGAGATCGGGCGCCGGCTGGCGATGCTGGCCCAGCACGTCCAGGTCCTCGTGGTGACCCACCTGCCGCAGGTGGCCGCTTTCGCGAACCAGCACATCAGGGTCACCAAGACCTCCGTGCGGGGCGCTGACGGGGCTACCGCCACCGGCTTCACCTCCAGCGACGTGCAGCTGCTGGACGAGGCCGAGCGCGTCCGCGAACTGGCCCGCATGCTGGCCGGCCAAGAGGACTCCGAATCAGCCCAGGCCCACGCCCAGGAGCTGCTGGACGACGCCAAACTCCTCCCGCAAAGCTAGGCGGGCCCGAAAGGACCTCCGCAGGGACTTCCGCAAGGACCGCTGCTAGGACAACAATCACATCGGGATCCCGCCAAGGAACCCGTGGAAGGCCGAATTGATGATAAGCTCAAACCCCGTGGTGCAGCGATCAAACTCTCGTGTAAATTCCCGGTTTCCGGGCTCGTCCAAGACGACCAAACACATCTTCGTCACCGGTGGTGTAGCGTCCTCGCTCGGTAAGGGACTGACGGCTTCGAGCCTCGGCCACCTTCTGCGGGCACGCGGTCTGTCTGTAACAATGCAAAAGCTCGATCCCTATTTGAATGTGGATCCGGGCACGATGAACCCCTTCCAGCACGGCGAAGTCTTCGTCACTGACGACGGCGCCGAGACGGACCTGGACATCGGCCACTATGAGCGCTTCCTCGATGAAAACCTCGAAGGATCGGCCAACGTCACAACCGGCCAGGTCTACTCGACCGTCATCGCGAAGGAACGCCGCGGCGAATACCTCGGCGACACCGTCCAGGTCATCCCGCACATCACCGATGAGATCAAGCGGCGCATGCGGCTTCCCGCCGAGGGCAAGAACGCCCCCGACGTCATCATCACCGAAATCGGCGGCACGGTGGGCGACATCGAGTCCCAGCCGTTCCTCGAATCCGCCCGCCAGGTCCGCCAGGACATCGGCCGCGGAAATGTGTTCTTCCTCCACGTGTCCCTCGTGCCTTACATCGGCCCGTCGCAGGAGTTGAAGACCAAGCCGACGCAGCACTCCGTTGCCGCGCTGCGCTCCATCGGCATCCAGCCCGAGGCAATCGTGATCCGGTCGGACCGAGAAGTCCCGCAGCCGATGCGCGACAAGATCGGCCGCATGTGCGACGTCGACATCGACGCCGTGATCGGCTGCCCGGACGCACCGAGCATCTACGACATCCCGAAGACCCTGCACTCCCAGGGTCTGGATTCCTACATCGTCCGCGCCCTGGACCTGCCGTTCAAGGATGTGGACTGGACCAGCTGGGACAAGCTGCTCGACGCCGTCCACAACCCGAAGCACGAAGTTGAGATCGCGCTCGTGGGCAAGTACATCGACCTGCCTGACGCCTACCTGTCCGTCACGGAGGCCCTGCGCGCCGGCGGCTTCGCCAACGACACCAAGGTCAAGATCCGCTGGGTCCCCTCGGACGAATGCGAAACCCGTGAGGGCGCCGTGCAGTCCCTGGCCGGCGTCGACGCCATCTGCGTTCCCGGCGGCTTCGGCATCCGCGGCCTGGAAGGCAAACTCGGCGCCCTGAAGTACGCCCGCGAAACCAAGCTCCCGGTCCTGGGCCTGTGCCTGGGCCTGCAGTGCATGGTGATAGAGTATGCCCGCAACGTAGTCGGCCTCGAGGGGGCGTCCTCGTCCGAGTTCGAGCCGGACTCCAAGTACCCCGTCATCGCCACGATGGAAGAGCAGCTGGACATCGTTGACGGCAAGGGCGACCTCGGCGGCACCATGCGCCTGGGCCTGTACGAGGCCAAGCTCGACGAAGGCTCCGTCGTCGCCGAGACCTACGGCGCCACGAAGGTCAGCGAACGGCACCGGCACCGCTACGAGGTCAACAACAAGTACCGCGATCAGATCGCCGCCAAGGGCCTGTCGTTCTCCGGAACGTCGCCCGACGGCAAACTGGTCGAGTTCGTGGAACTTCCCCGCGACGTCCACCCGTACTACGTGGCCACGCAGGCGCACCCCGAGCTCAGCTCGCGGCCCACGCGCCCGCACCCGCTGTTCGCGGGCCTGATTGAGGCTGCCCTTGGCCACCAGCGGGCCGGCGACGCCGCGAACGCTGCAAGCAGCAGCCCGAGTGCAAAGGCCGATGCCCCGGCACCTGCGCCCAAGCCCTCGTCGGCAGCAGTGTCCAAGTAATTTCCAACTAAATCAAAGGACGGCGCGATGCCCGGTATGTCTGAGACCCCCAATGCTGCACGGCAGGTTTCGGATGAGCCGAGCCCGCGCCGTCTTTTGTCGTCCCGAAAGGTGTACGAGGGCAGGATCTGGGACGTCGTCAGCGACAGTTTCCAGCTCAACGACGACGGCGACACCCTGGTCCGGGACTACATCGACCATCCAGGCGCGGTGGCGGTTCTCCCGATGAACGACGACGGCGACGTGCTGCTACTCCGGCAGTACCGGCACCCCGTCGGCATGGACCTCTGGGAGATCCCCGCCGGGCTGCTTGACGTCGAAGGGGAGGACTTCGTCGTCGGGGCCGCCCGCGAACTGGCCGAGGAAGCGGACCTTGTCGCGGACCGCTGGAACGTGCTGGCGGACTTCTTCAACTCCCCGGGCTCCTCCAGCGAGGCCATCCGCATCTACCTGGCCCGCGGCCTGAGTGAGGTGCCGGGACATGAGCGGCACGTCCGCACGGACGAGGAAGCCGAAATCGAACTGCGCTGGACCCCGCTGGACGAGGCCGTGCAGGCGGTCCTTGACGGCCGCCTCCACAACCCGTCCGCCGTCGTCGGCGTCCTGGCCGCTGCCGCCGCCCGCGCGGGCAATTTCGAAAGTCTCCGCCCGGCCGACGCGCCCTGGCCCGCCCATCCCAGCCAGCGCTAGTGGAGCCGCTGATCGCCGAACCGCCGGCCCCGGCGCAACTTCCGGCCCCGGCGCAGGCAGCCGCTCCCGAGCGCCCGCCCGCCAGGGCGTTGACGGCGATCGACCGCGCAATCACTGACTACCTGCAGCACATGGGCGTGGAGCGGGGCCTCGCGGCCAACACCCTCTCCGCCTACCGGCGGGACCTGGCCCGCTACGCCAGGCATCTGGCCCACGCCGGCCGGGAACGCCCCGCGGAGATTACCCGGCACGACGTCACCGGATTCGTTCAGGCGCTCTCCGACGGGTCCGACGGCGGCTCCGCCCTGGGCATCCGCTCGGCGGCCCGGACGGTGGTGGCGGTGCGCGGACTCCACAAGTTCTGGGCCCTCGAAGGCATCACGTCCACCGACCCGGCCAGCGACGTCCACCCGCCCATGCCCGGCAAGCGGCTGCCCAAGGCCATCAGCGTCGATGAGGTCACCCGGATCCTCGAGGCGGCCGGCACGGACACGGCAACGGGCCTGCGCGACCGCGCGCTGCTCGAATTCCTCTATTCCACCGGTGCCCGCATCAGCGAAGCCGTGGGCCTGGACGTTGACGACATTTCCCTGCACACCTCCGGCGGGTCCGATGCCGGCGACGGGCCCGCGATCGTCAGGCTCTTCGGCAAGGGGTCCAAGGAACGCCTCGTCCCGCTCGGATCCTACGGGGCACGAGCCCTTGACGCCTACCTCGTCCGTGGCCGGCCCCTGCTGGCCGCCAAGGGCAAGGGCACCCCCGCCCTGTTCCTCAACGCCCGCGGCGGCAGGATCAGCCGGCAAAGCGCCTGGACCATTTTGAAGGCGGCGGCGGACAAGGCCCACATCACCAAGGACGTTTCGCCACACACGCTGCGGCACTCCTTCGCCACCCACCTGCTGGAGGGCGGTGCCGACGTCCGGGTGGTGCAGGAGCTGCTGGGGCACGCCTCGGTGACCACCACGCAGGTCTACACCCAGGTGACGGCCGATACGCTGCGGGAGATCTACGCCGCCGCGCACCCGCGCGCCCTGGGCTAAGGCGTAGTCAGCCGGGTCCCCGCACCGCGCCGGTGCCGGCAAACTTTTTTGCGGGCCTGTGTAAGAAAATGCCGTTCACTGGACACTTACACAGCAAGAAGAAGTCATCGATGTCCGGGGGAACCACCATGTTGGCTGCCAAAGAGCAAGCGTTCATTGATCTGCACACCGAGCACTCCGCGCGGGTCTACCGCTACATTGCCTGCCGTATCAGTGACCGGCACCGCGCCGAGGAACTGGCCGCGGACGTCTTCAGAATTGCCTGGGAGAAGGAGCTGTCGGAACCGCCCGGCATTGGCTGGCTGTTGGCAACGGCCCGGAATGTGGTCGGCAATGAGTACAAGGGCCGCCGTCGCCGCCAGGAACTTGTCGAAAGGCTGAAAGACGATGCGCGCAGCCAAATCCCCGAGTCAAACAATGAAGAACGAGGCGCCGTGGCAGAGGTGCTGGTGCAGCTCAGGGAGCGGGACCGCGAGGTCCTCATGCTCAGCTACTGGGACGAGCTGACCATCGCTGAACTGGCGCAGACGCTGGGATGTTCCTCATCCGCCGCTGCGGTTCGCCTCCACCGGGCACGCCGGGCGTTTGCGAAAGCTGCCCCCTCACATCTCATGACCGAACGGAAGGACTAGCCATGGACCGCATCGAACAGCTCATGAGGGATGCAAAACCTCGGGTGGGAGCGCCGGGAGCAGAGCCGGGAAGCGACTCTGCCCGCTCAATCGTATTTTCCACGGATCCGAATGTCGTCCTTTTGGCAGGGCGCGCTCCGGCACGACGGAATGCCGTGCGGTCTGCGGCCGCGACTGTACTGGCCGCTGCAGCCATCGTTGGCGCGGTGGTTGTCGGCGGCAATCTGATGCCGCAACCAGCGCCGGGGCCGGCCCAGACGGGCATCCCGGCCCCGACTGTCTCCGCCAGCCCATCGCCGTCGTCCCCAACCCCTTCCGCTGCCGCCCCCACAGCGTCTCCCACGAAAGCGGGTCCTGCCGCTTTGAGCACCGGCGGGGTCGCATGCACCCTGGCCAACATTGACCAGCAGCGCAATGACCAGCAGCGCGCGATCATCCCGATTGCCCCCGCCGACCAGGGCTACTACACGGTGCTGGGCTGCGCCGGCGGCTGGCTCGCCTATTCCATTTCCGGTGACGGGATCCGGGCGCTCCAGCTCGACGGCGGCAACGCCTGGTTCAAGATCGCCAAACTGCAGAACGGCCGATTCCTCTGCGATGTCCGGCAGGAGTGGTCCAGCGTCTACAACTGGGAGTTCCAAGCCACGAACAACCAGGGCCTCACGCCGCAGCAGGCCATGGACAAGGAATTCGCGCAGAAGGGGATACCGGTCGAACTGAGGCCGCAGCTTGTCGGCGACGGCCCGGCCGCCGGATAGCGCCGGCAGTCTGCGGCAGCTATAAGGTTGAGCACATGAAGCTCACGCCAGTCACTCTCTGCTTCCCGCTCCGTGATGCGGAGAGCGGCACCGAGGTGCTGCTGGGCATGAAGAGGACCGGCTTTGGCATCGGCAAGATCGTGGGAATCGGCGGCCACGTGGAGCCGGGGGAGAGCGACGCCGAGGCCGTGGTCCGCGAGGTCTGGGAAGAAGCTGGGATCATAGTGCTCCAAGAGGACCTGGCCCACGCCGGCGTTGTCGAGTTCATCTTTCCGGCCCGGCCTGACTGGAACATGTCGTGCCGGCTCTTCACCACCCGGCGGTGGCACGGCGAACCCGCCGAGAGCCCGGAAATCACGCCCGAATGGTTCGACTCCGCGTCGTTGCCGCTGGAGCGGATGTGGCAGGATGCGGGGCACTGGCTGCCTCCGGCGCTGGCAGGCGAAACGATCGACGTCGTCGTGGTCCTCAACGAGGACAACGAGACTGTTGCGTCGGTCCGGATCCCGCGACGCTGAAGTCCGCGGGCAAACAGCACGGGCCGGCCACCTACGAATAGGTGGCCGGCCCGTGCCGGCTGTCCGGTCCCGTGCGTCCCGCAGGAAGCCCTGCTACGCCAGGTGCCGTTCCTCGACGCCGTTGTACTCGCTCAAGGGACGGATCAGGGAGTTCGAATCCAGCTGCTCCATGATGTGCGCCGTCCAGCCCGTGATGCGGCTGGCGACGAACAGCGGGGTGAACGTGGCGGTGTCGAAGCCCATGAGGTGGTACGTGGGTCCGGTCGGGTAGTCGAGGTTCGGCTTGATCCCCTTCGCCTCGTCCATCGCCGTCTCGAGCCCGTTGTAGAGGCCCAGCAGCTCCGGCCGGCCATAGTGCGCGATCATCTTGTCCAGCGCCGACTTCATGGTGGGCACCCGGGAGTCGCCGTGCTTGTAGACGCGGTGGCCGAAGCCCATGACCTTCTTCTTGTGGGCCAGGGCGTCCTCCATCCAGGCCTTGGCCCGGACGTGGGCGTCCTCCAGGGACTCCTCCGGCCGGATGCCGATCTCGTCAAAGGTGTGCATGACGGCCTCGTTGGCACCGCCGTGCAGCGATCCCTTGAGGGCCCCGATGGCGCCGGTCACGGCTGAGTGCAGGTCCGAGAGCGTGGAGGTGATCACCCGGGCCGTGAAGGTCGAGGCATTGAAGGAATGCTCGGCGTACAAAATCATGGAGACATTGAACGCGTCGACTACTTCGGGGACGGCCTCCTCACCAAACGTCATCCAGAGGAAGTTGGCGTCGTAGCCCAGATCCTCGCGGGGTTCCACCACGTCCTGGCCGTGCCGGCGCCGCTGGTCGTAGGCCACCACGGCCGGCATCGCGGCGAACAGATCGATGGCCTTGGCCAGGTTGGCTTCGCGCGAGGCGTCCTCGGCGAGGGGGTGCCGGGCCCCCAACACCGACGTGGCAGTCCGGCAGACATCCATGGGATGCGCGGTGGTGGGCAGCGCGTCAATCACCTGTTTGACGACCGGATCCAGGGCACGCCCGGCGCGTTCCCGGGCGGTAAACTCCGCCAGCTGCTCCGCGTCGGGCAGCTCGCCGTTCCAGAGCAGGTACGCGACTTCCTCGAAGCTGCACTTGGCAGCCAGTTCCTGGACGGGGTAGCCGCGGTACAGCAGCGAGTTCGTGTCCGGGTTGACCTTGGAGACTGCGGTGTAGTCCACCACGACGCCGGCGAGGCCCTTTTTAATGTCCTGTTCAGCCATGCTGAAACTCCTTTGTTCCTAACGCCTGTATACCGGCACGTGCCGGAGGTTCTATGCGGGGCTTACTTACCGGGGATCTGGAAATTAAAGACTCCGGTATCGAAACGGTTGTAAGCCTCGTAATCAACGAGATCGTACAAACGCGCACGGGTCAGCATGCTTCCAACCTGTGCCTCCTGGGTTCCGTCGGCCTTAATCGATTCCAGAGTACGCTCCGCAGCGCCCATGGCACTACGGAGCAGCGTCACCGGATAAATGACCATATTGACGCCGACGCCGGCCAGCTCCTCCACGGTGAACAAGGCACTCTGGCCGAATTCGGTCATGTTGGCCAGGATCGGGACGTTGACAGCGTCGCGGATGGCCTGGAATTCGGCCAGGTCCTTCATCGCCTCCGGGAAGATCGCGTCCGCACCGGCCTCCACGAGCGCTTTGGCGCGCTCCTGGGCGGCCTCGAGCCCGTCCGTGGCGCGGATGTCGGTCCGGGCCATGATCAGGAAGTTCGGGTCGCGGCGGGCATCGGCCGCGGCCCGGATCCGCTTGGTGGCGGTTTCCAGGTCCACGACGTTCTTCCCGTCGAGGTGGCCGCAGCGCTTGGGGTTGAACTGGTCCTCGATGTGGCAGCCGGCCAGGCCGGCGTTCTCGAGTTCCTGGACCGACCGGGCCACGTTCATGGGCTCACCGAAGCCGGTGTCGGCGTCGACGATTGCCGGCAGGTCCGTCATCCGGGCGATCTGCCCGGCGCGGGTGGCGACCTCCGTGAGGGTGGTCAGCCCGATGTCCGGCAGGCCCAGGTCATTGGCGAGGACGGCGCCGGAAATGTACACCCCGGCGAAGCCCTTCTCCTCGATCAGCCGCGCCGAGAGCGGGTTGAACGCGCCGGGGAACTGGGCGATGGTGCCGGAGGCGAGGATTTCGCGGAACCGGATCCGCTTTTGCTCCGGGGTGACTTTCGAATACAACATTAGAAGAGTCCCTTCGGGGCGCCGGCGAGGTCGATCACGCCGTCGGCGGCCTGGATGTTCAGCTGGTCCAGCTCGCCGGCGGCGAGCTCGGGGAGCCGGGCGGCGGCGGCGAGGAAGCGCTCGATCTCCTCGTCGGCCACCAGGCCCGCGGCGAGGGTGCGGAACTTGTTGACGTACTGCTCCCGGGCGAACGGCCGGGCGCCCAGCGGGTGGGCATCGGCGACCGCGATGTCATCAGTGATGACCGTGCCGTCCTTGAGCGTGATCTCCACGGTGCCGCCGAAGGCCTTCTCGGCGATGTCCAGGGAGTGGTAGCGGCGGGTCCATTCCGGGTCCTCGACCGTGGTGACCTTGTGCCAGAGTTCCACGGTGTCGGGGCGGGCGGCGCGTTCCGGGGCGTAGGAGTCCACGTGGTGCCAGGTGCCGTCCTGCAGGGCGACGGTGAAAATGTACGGGATCGAGTGGTCCAGCGTCTCGCGGCTGGCCGTGGGATCGTACTTCTGCGGGTCGTTGGCGCCGGAGCCGATCACGTAGTGGGTGTGGTGGCTGGTCTTGATCAGCACGGATTCGACGTTGGCCGGGTCCGTGACCTCGGGGTGTTCGCCGTTGAGCTTGCGGGCGAGGTCGATCCACGCCTGGGCCTGGTATTCGGCCGAGTGTTCCTTGGTGTACGTGTCCATGATGGCCCGCTTGGCCTCGCCGGCCTCAGGCAGCGGCACGGTGTAGGAGGCGTCCGGGCCGTCCAGCATCCAGGCGATCACGCCGTCTTCGCCCTCGTAGATCGGTACGGGCGAGGTCTGGCCGCGCATCGCCCGGTCCGCGGATTCGACGGCCATTTTGCCTGCGAACGCGGGGGCGTGCGCCTTCCAGGTGGAGATTTCGCCCTTGCGGGACTGCCGGGTGGCGGTGGTGGTGTGCAGCGCCTGGCCGACCGACTGGAAGATGGTCTCGACGTCGAGGCCCAGCAGGGTGCCGATGCCGGCGGCCGCGGACGGGCCGAGATGGGCCACGTGGTCGATCTTGTGCTTGTGCAGGCAGATGGCCTTGACCAGGTTGACCTGGATCTCGTAGCCGGTGGCGATGCCGCGGACCAGGTCCCGGCCGCTGGAACCGACGTGCTGGGCGACGGCCAGGACCGGGGGGATGTTGTCACCCGGGTGCGAGTAGTCCGCGGCCAGGAAGGTGTCGTGGTAGTCGAGTTCACGGACCGCGACGCCGTTGGCCCAGGCGGCCCATTCGGGGGAGACGCGTTCCTCGATGCCGAAGACCTTGGCGCCCTTGCCGCCGGTGCTGGGGCCGTGGGTGAGGGCCTGGGCCCGGGCCGCGACGATCGGGGCGCGGTTCAGCGAGGCAACCGCCACCGAGGCGTTGTCGATGATCCGGTTGATCACCATGTCGGTGACCTCATCGGTGACCTCCACGGGATCCGCGGCGACCTTGGCGATCTTGTAGGCGAGCTGGTCCTCGCGGCCCAGGTTTTCCTCGCTCTTGTAAACGCGGACGTGGTGTTCCTTAACCATGGTGCTCCCTTTGCTGAGGTGTATGGGTGGCTTTGACGTGCGAAAGACTGCGGTGCAGGTGAAGCGTGGTGGCGGCCTCGGCCAGGCGCGGGTTGCCGGCGGCGATCGCCTCGGCGATGGCCGCGTGCTCGGCGGCTGCGGCAGTAAGCCGGGCGGCGTCGTCGGCGGCCAGGCGCCGGACGCGCACGAGGTGGACGCGGAGACTGCGCATGGCCTGGACGAGGTAGGCGTTGGAGATGGCGGCGTCGATGGCCGCGTCCAGCCGTCCGACCAGCCCGTAATAGTCGTGCAGAGCCGGATCCTGTCCGCCGATCAGTTCCGGGGCCTGGAGCAGTTCGCGCCGCAACGCATCGAAGGTTGCGGGGTCGCCGCGCTCGGCGGCCAGGGCGGCGGCCCTGCCCTCGAGGGTTTCGCGCAGTTCGAACAGTTCGTCGATGTCGTCCAGGGAAATGTCGGTGACGACGACGCCGCGGCCGCCCGCCGTCGTCGTCAGCCCTTCAGCCGTGAGCCGGCTCAGGGCCTCCCGCAGCGGGGTGCGGGAGATGCCGAGGCGCGCCGACTGTTCCACCTCCGCGAGCACGGTTCCGGGCAGGAGGCGCCATTCGATGATGTCGTCGCGCAGGGCCGCGTAGGCCTTGTCGCTGGCGCGCATCCTGCCTCCTTCGGTGGCGGCTGTGTCGGGATGGAACATCATCAGTGTATACACGCAACGGCCCTTTGCCCAGCAATTGCCGCCTGTGGTGAACAAATAGCCGAGTTGTGTATACATGACCCTTGTATCACCGGTCCGCCCCGGTTTACCCTTGTCTATCATTGGTCGCATCACAACGTCGTGGACAGGATGTACGTCATGGTCACCAAGAGCTACAGGGCAGCCTACGAACGGAGCCTGGAACATCCCGCAGAGTTCTGGCTGGAGGCCGCGGAAGGGATCTCCTGGCAGACGTCCCCGCGGCAGGCCCTCGAGGCGGGCCGGGCACCGCTCTACGACTGGTTTCCGGACGGGGTCCTGAACACGTCGTACAACGCCCTCGACCGGCACGTCGCCCAGGGCAGGGGTCAGCAGGATGCCCTGGTCTACGACTCCGCGATGGTGGGCATCCGGCAGAGCTATACCTATGCGGAACTGACGGACCTCGTGGCCCGGTTCGCCGGCGTCCTGCGCCGCAGCGGCGTCGGCAAGGGCGACCGCGTGGTGATTTACATGCCGATGATCCCCGAGGCCGTGATCGCGATGCTGGCCACCGCACGGCTCGGCGCCGTGCACTCGGTCGTCTTCGGCGGGTTTGCCCCCAAGGAACTTGCCGCCCGCATCCGCGACGCAGCCCCCGCGGCGGTGGTGACGGCGTCCGGCGGCATCGAGCCGTCGCGCCGGATTGAGTACCTGCCTGCCGTCGCCGAGGCCCTCAGTATCGCCGGCGCCGCCGAAACCCCGGTGCTGGTCAAGGCCAGGGACGGCTTCGGCTCGACGGTGGCCTCCATGGCGGCCGAGCACCCCGGGTGGCTCGACTGGGACACCGAGATGGCCTCCGCCGAGGCGGCCGCGCCGGTGGACGTCAAGGCGACGGACCCTCTGTACATCCTCTACACCTCGGGCACCACCGGCTCGCCCAAGGGCGTGGTGCGGGACAACGGCGGCCACGCCGTGGCCCTGAAATGGACCATGGAAAACCTCTACGACGTCGGCCCCGGCGACGTCATGTGGACCGCCTCGGATGTCGGCTGGGTGGTGGGCCACTCCTACATCGTCTACGGTCCGCTGCTGGCCGGCGCCACCACGGTGCTGTACGAAGGCAAGCCGGTGGGGACGCCCGACGCCGGCGCGTTCTGGCGGGTCATCCAGGACCACAAGGTCAACGTGCTGTTCACCGCGCCCACCGCGCTGCGGGCCATCCGCAAGGCCGACCCTGAGGGCCGGTTCCTGGACAAGTACGACATTGCCAGCCTGCGGACCCTGTTCGCGGCCGGCGAGCGGCTGGACACCGATACCTTCCACTGGGCCTCCCGGGTGCTCGGTGTTCCGGTGGTCGACCACTGGTGGCAGACGGAGACGGGCTGGGCCATCTGCGCCAACCCCCGAGGCCTCGGCGGACTGCCGATCAAGGCCGGGTCGCCGAGCGTCCCGATGCCCGGCTTCCGGCTCAACGTCGTCGACGGCGCGGGCGGGGACGTCGAGGCCGGCACGGAAGGCAACATCGTCCTCGGCCTGCCGCTGCCGCCTGGCACCCTGACCACGCTCTGGCGCAACGACGACCGCTACATTTCCTCCTACCTCCAGGCGTTTGAGGGCTACTATGCCACCGGTGACTCGGGCTACCGGGACGAGGACGGCTATGTCTTCGTCATGGGCCGCACGGATGACATCATCAACGTCGCCGGACACCGGCTCTCCACCGGCGCCATGGAACAGGTGATCGGCCAGCACCCGGCAGTTGCCGAATGCGCCGTGATCGGCCTCGCCGACCCGCTCAAGGGCCAGCGGCCCAGCGGCTACGTGGTCCTCAAGTCCGGGGTGGACGTGCCCGAGGACGTCCTGGTCAAGGACCTGATCGCCCTGGTCCGGCGCGACATCGGGGCCGTGGCGGACTTCAAGCACGTCACCGTGGTGGATGCCCTGCCGAAGACCCGTTCGGGAAAGATCCTGCGCAAGACCATGCGCCAGATCGCCGACGGCGAGACCTACGTGGTGCCCTCCACGATCGAGGACGCCGGCGTGATCGACGCGCTGCTCGACACCCTGCGCCCCGGCCCTACGGAGTGACCGGAGCAGCCTCGTGGTCTAGTGATAGTCGCCGGCCCGTTCGCGGGCGATTTCCAACAGGGTGGAGTGGAAGGCCACCTCGGCCGGGGCATAGACCTTGTCCTCCCGCTGCGCCAGCAGTATTCTCCGCAGCGGGGCAGCGGAACCCAGGCTCAGCACCTTCACGTCGGGATGCTGAAGTGCCACGGCGGTTTTGGGCACCATAGCCACGCCCATTCCCACGCTGACCATGGCCTGGGCCTCCTGGTAGTCGTTGGCCAGGAAGGCAATCTCCGGTTCGAATCCGGCGTCGTGAGCGGAACGCTGCAGCACCTCCACGACGGGGTGGGCCTCGGCGCGCACGATCCAGGACTCGTTGCGCAGGTCTTCCATGCGTACCTGCTCCCGCTCGGCGAGTGGATGGCTGCGGGCCACCAGGATAACGGTGCTCTCCCGGAAGACTTCGGTTACGCGGATGGAATCGTCCCGGAACGGGTTCCAGGGGTAATCCCAGAGCAGGCACAGACCCGTGACCCCGGACTGCAGATCTGCGACTAGTTCGTCGAAGCGGGCGCTGCGCAAAGAGAGGCTGATGGCCGGGTAGCGCTTCTTGAAGGTCCGGATGACGATGGGCAGGAAGGATCCGGCCAGGGTTGGGAATGTACCCACAGTCAGGGAACCGCGTCTGAGGCCGGCAATCTGGCCCAGGTCGGACCGGGCTGCCTGCATCTGCCAGACGATCTTGCGGGCGTGGCCGGCCAGAACCTGGCCGGCCTCGGTGGGCACCACCCCGCGGGAGCGGCGGGTGAGCAGAGGCTGCCCCACTTCCTGTTCGAGCTTGCGCAGCTGCTGGGAGACGGCCGAGGGCGTGTACATCATCAACTCGGCCGCCGCGGTGATCGAGCCCTGCTCCACCACCTCCAGCAGAAGCGCCAGCCGCCTTATGTCGAACAAATCCTGACCTTCGTCCTTTAGCAACGCTTCACCCTTCTTCGCCTTTGGTTCATTCCCTGCCGGGACGAGGCCTGCCTTGAGGACTTCGAGCACTTTTCCTGGCAACGGACGCTTTGCAGCTGGGGAATAATCCTCCAGCGCTCTATGAATTAAGCAATCCTACATCCCCCTGAAAAAATCCAACATTGTCTAAAGTTGTGATCTGGCTCAATCTCTTTTCAGGTCCTCATTCAAGTCTGAGGCACGAGGAGAAGCGGGAAACACCATGAAGATCGAAGCCCAATGGATGCGCGGAGGCACCAGCAAGTGCTGGGTGTTCGAAGCGGAGCATCTTCAGGCGGGCGGCATCAGCCTGGATGTGCTGCTGCCGCGGCTGTTCGGCAGCCCGGATCCGCGCCAGATCGACGGCGTCGGCGGCGCCACCTCGACCACCAGCAAGGCCGTGATCGTGCACCGGCCCGTCAGTGGCGACGTCGACGTTGAGTACACCTTTGCCCAAGTCGGTGTCGAAGAAGCCGCGGTGGACTGGGGCAGCAACTGCGGGAACGGCTCGGCGGTGGTGGGTCTGTACGCCATCGAGAAGGGCTGGGTGCTCCCCAACGGAGACGTCACCCGGATCGTCACCCGCAACACCAACACCAACCAAATCATCGTCCAGCGCGTGGCCACCCCTGCCGGAGCCCTGGCCTCCGTTCCGGACGCCCGGACGCCAGGCGTACCCTTCCCCGGCTACGCTGTGGGGCTCGGCTTCCAGGACCCTGCCGGCAGGACCACCGGTGCGCTGCTGCCCACCGGTGCGGCCACTGACACCCTCACCGCCGGCGGAACCCGCTGGACTGTGTCGATGGTCGACGCCGGAGCGCCCGTCGTGATCGTCAACGCCGAAGAACTGGGCCTGGACCCGGCCAGGTACGACAGCTGGCGCGCCGGAGTGGAGCTGCAGCTGGATACCCTGGAGCAGATCCGGCGGCAGGCGGCGGTGCGGATGGGGCTGGTCCGCACAACAGCCGAAGCGGCCCGGGCCATCCCCAAGCTCGCCATCGTCGCCGCGGCCGCCCAGGCTGACCCAGACTGCGACGCCAACGTCATGATGCTCTCCATGGGCAAGCCCCACCCGGCCCTGGCCATCACCGGCAGCATCGCCCTGACCCTGGCCGCCCGCACCCCCGGCACCGTGCTGCACACCATTACGGGCGACTCCCTGGGGAGCACGCTCCGGCTCCGCACCCCCGCCGGGGTCATCGAGACCTGGAGCGAGGAGCACGACGGGACGCTCCTCGTAGGCGTCGACCGCACGGCCCGCACCATCGCCACAACCATCATCCATCTCCCCGAGGTCCCCGGCAGCGCCGTCGCTGCCTCCCTCGCGGGAGCCACCCGCTGAGGAGACCATCATGACCAAGACTGAGCACCGCACCGCTGTCGCTGCGGACCAGACCCGGGACAACGATGCCCCGCGTCCAACCCGCCGCCGCCGAATCCTACTGGCGGCGGCCGCCGGGTTCGCGTTCCTGGCTTTGATTGCGCTCGTGCTGGGGGGTGATATCTTCAACCCTTCGGCCACCCCGCAACCGGAGCACTCCATGACCGCTGTCCAAATCATCCCGCTCGTCATCCTCGTCATTATGTTCATCGTCGCCACGAAATGGCCGCTGAACATCGGCGTGATGGGGCTGGTTGCCTCCTTCGGCGTCGGCTATTTCATGCTCGGAATGACGGACAAGCAGATCCTCGAAGAGTTCCCCGCCAGCATCGTCGTGACGATCATCGGAGTCACGTACTTCTTCAGCATGGCCCAGCGGAACGGCACCATCGACATCATCGTCCAGACCTGTGTACGCCTCGTCAGGGGCAAGACGATGCTGCTGCCCTGGGTGTTCTTCCTGATCGCTGCTGCGCTCACGTCACTGGGCACCTTCTCGCCGGCCGCCGTCGCGCTGCTGGCGCCGGCGGCCATCGGCTTCGCCTACGAGTCCCGGATCCATCCCGTCTTGATGGGCGCATTCATCATCAACGGAGCCCACGCCGGCGGCTTTTCCCCGCTGTCCGTCGCCGGCGTGCTGGTGCACGATATCGCCCTGAAGAACGGATTTCCCATTTCCCAGGGCGCACTCTTCATCGCCAGCTTCGCTCTTAACCTCATTCTCTCCGTGCTCACCATCGTCCTGTTCGCCCTCCTGGGCAGGCTGCGGGACGGCGAAGGCGGCCAGCATGCCGACGTCGACACCGCCCGCACCAGCCGCCCTCGCGGGCAGCAGATCCTCACGCTGGCACTGATCGCGGTGATGCTCGTGTGCACCCTGGGCTTCCACCTGCCGATCGGCTTTGTCGCACTCTCCGCCGGGCTCCTGCTGGCGCTGGTCAATATCAAAGAACACCAGACGTTCATCGGCGGTGTCTCCTGGTCCACCGTCCTGCTGGTAGCCGGCATGATCACCTATGTCTCCCTGCTCCAGCACGTTGGCGTCATCGACACCCTCGCCGAGCAGGCTCTGGCACTGGGCGCACCGCTGCTGGTGGCGCTGGTCCTCTGCTATGTCATTGGCGTCGGCTCAGCCTTCGCCTCCTCCACGGCGTTGCTGACCGCGTTCATTCCCCTGGCCGGTCCGCTCCTGGCTACCAGCTCGCTGAGCGCATCAGGAACGGTCGCGGCGCTGGCTATAGCTGCCACGGTGGTGGATGTCTCGCCCTTCTCCACCGACGGTGCGCTGGTGGTCGCCAACGCCCGCGACAATGACAGGCAGCGAGTGTACCGGCAGCTGATGGCGTATGCCGGGGGAGTGGTGCTCGTAGCCCCGGCCCTCGCCTGGGTCCTGCTGGTTCCCACCGGCATCATGTAACCGAGCGGCCACCGGCGGTGCGGCTACCGATAGCCGGGCCGACCCCGCCGCATTGAATGAAGTCTTCGTTTGCGGCAAGTAACCACGCAGAAGGCCCGGACACACAGTGTCCGCCGGCACCAGACCGCAGTGGGGCGGCGAATGATGATCACCCGGATCATCGCCTATTCGCAACGCGCGCCGCCCCGCTGCCCTGACACGTCAACAGCGGCCGCATGGCACTAAGCATTCGCGATCATCCCGCCACAAGGAAACCGCCGGGACGGCATTTCGCGGCAGTGTTTCCCGGGATTGCCGGCAAGTGCCCTCCCGGTGACGGTAACGGGGAGCGGCAGGCCTACGTCCGCGGCCGGTTCCAGCGGTATTCGTTCTCCGGCCGCCCGGGGGCGCCGTAGCGGGCGGCGCGGGAGACCGTTCCGGCGTCGGCGAGGTATTCGAGATAGCGCCGGGCGGTGACCCGGGACATCCCGAGCGCCTCCATGACCTCGCTGGCCGACACCGCCTCGGCCTGCTGCTTGATGTAGTCCTGGACGGATTCCAGCGTGGATACGGCCAGGCCCTTGGGCAGCGACAGCTCGGACGGGGCACGGAGGCTGGCGAAGGCCTGGTCCACATCGCTTTGGGACGCCCGGGCTCCGGCTTCCCCGGCCAGGGGTGCGGCCAGCTGCTCGCGGAACAGCCGGTAGCTGGCGAGCTTGTCCGCAAAGGTCGCGTAGGTGAACGGTTTGATCAGGTACTGGACCACGCCGGTGGCCACCGCGCTGCGGACAATGTTCAGTTCCCGCACCGCGGTGATGGCGATGATGTCCGCGAACAGTCCGGCCGCCCGCATCCGGCGTGCGATGTCCAGCCCGTGGAGGTCCGGGAGGTTCATGTCCAGCAGGACCAGCTCCACCGGATTGCCTGCCGCGGAGAATTCGGTGAGCAGGCGCAGGGCGGACTGGCCGTCGGGCGCGGAGCCCGCCAGGGTGAAACCGTCCAGCCTTTCTATGTAGGCGGCGTGCGCTGCGGCAGCGATGGGCTCGTCCTCGACGACGAGTACCCGGATCTCGCTCATGGTTGTCCCTCGGTAGTGACCGGCAGCGGAGTGACCGGCGGTGTTGTGACGGGCAGAGTGACGCGGAACAGCGCCCCGGCCGGGCTGGTGATTGTCATGGTACCGCCCAGCCGCTGTACCGCCTGGCGCACCAGGGCCAGTCCAAGGCCGCGTCCGAACGGTCCCGGGGCCTTGGTGCTGAAACCATGCCGGAAGACGTCCTCCACGGCCGCGGGATCGATCCCGGGGCCGCTGTCCTCCACGGTAATCTCCAGGGCGGAGCCGGTGGTCTCGACGGTCAGCTCCACGAGCCGCGGTGCCGGCGCCTCGGCCGCGGCGTCGATGGCATTGTCCAGCAGGTTCCCCAGGATGGCCACGAGGTCCTGCACGGCCAGTCCGGTCACGGCCGTGGAACCGCTGGTATTGAGGGTCAGTTCGACGCCGCGTTCGTGTGCTTCGGCTGCCTTGCCCATGATCAGGGCGCCGAGCACGGGTTCCTCGATGGAGCTCACAATGTCATCCGTGAGCCGCTGGCTCAGTTCCAGGTCTTTGGTGGCGAAGTCCAGCGCCTCGGGGCCCCGGCCCAGTTCCATGAGCGAGACGATGGTGTGGAGCCGGTTGGCGTGTTCATGGGTCTGGGCGCGGAGCGCGTCCGAGAGCGTGCGCATGGTCTCGAGTTCACTGCCCAGGGATTCGATCTCGGTACGGTCCCGGATGGTGGCGACCGTTCCATAAACAGGAGTGCCAGCGCCGGCAGCGCCGGACTTCGCTCCGCGCGGGCGGGCGCTGGCAGATTCGGGTCCCACCGCGGGGCCCTGGTTGACCACCAGGATCCGCGAGCCGGTCAGGTGGATCTCATCCAGGGCGGTCCGCCCCGATTCGAAGAGCTCTTTGAGGCTGGGGGCCAGCGGCAACTCCGCGAGGGAGGGCGCCGCCTGGCGGCCGCCCCCCGCAACCCCGCGGTCAGCGCCGGAGGTGGGACCGCCGTCGGCGGACTGCTTCCTCAACCCGAGCAGTTCGGCGGCCTGGTCGTTGTACATCACCACTTTGCCCTTGGGGTCGATGAGGATCACGCCCTCGCGCACCGAATGCAGCACCGATTCGTAGTACGCGAAGAGCTGGCCCAGCTCTTCGGGGCCCCAGCCGCGGGTCACCCGGCGCAGGTACCGTCCCAGGAGCCAGGCCGCCGCCGACCCGCCGGCCAGCAGCGCCAGGCTGATGGCCAGCAGCGCCGGCAGCCGGCCGGAGAGTGCGACGTCCACCGTCCGGACCGTCACGCCCGCGGCCACGAGCGCCCGGACCTTGCCGTCGGCATCCTTGACCGGGGCGATGGTGCGCACCGACGGGCCGAGGGTGCCGGCCACGACTTCCGTGAACACCTGGCCATGGAGGGCCGCATCAATGGAGCCGATATACGGCTTGCCCAGTTCCTCATCCCGCGGGTGGGTCCAGCGCGTGCGGTCCGGGGCCATGATCGTGATGAAATCCGCGTCGGCGTCGTTCATGGTCTTCAGGGCATACGGCTGCAGCAGGGCCGTGGGATCGGCCGAGTCCGCCGCCGCCAGGACGAAGGGGGCGTCGGCGACGGCGGTGGCGATGCCGGCCATCCGGCGTCCGGCCTCGTCGTAGGCGTGATCGCGCGCGTCCACGAACACGGCCGTGCCAACGATGGCCGTCAGGGCCACCACGAACAGCAGGTTGGCCGCAAACAGCCTGCGGGCGATGCTCCAGCGCCGGATCATCAACACCTTCCATGACCAATATGAACGCAAGGGTGATGCGCGTCACCTTCTCATCAATGATGGGGTTACACGCAAGAAGGACAAGAGCGGACCACAGCCAGGACCGCACCAAGTCCAGCCTATCCAAGGAGAACACCATGGCCTCTCAACGAGGAGAGTCAGCAGCACCGGCCGCCGCTCCGGCCAAGAAGCGCAAGGGACTGGACAAGTCCCACTACCTCTACATCGCAGTCATCGTAGCCGTGATTGCAGGTGCCGTTATCGGCCTGCTGTTCCCCGAGGTCGGCAAATCCCTCAAACCACTCGGCGACGGCTTCATCAAACTCATCAAGATGATGATCGCGCCCGTGATCTTCTGCACCATCGTGCTGGGCATCGGCTCCATCGCCAAGGCCGCCACGGTCGGCAAGGTCGGCGGCCTGGCGCTCGCCTACTTTGTGGTCATGTCCACGTTCGCCCTGGGGATCGGCCTGGTGGTCGGCAACCTGATCCACCCGGGCGAGGGCCTCAAGCTCGCCCCCTATGATCCGAACAAGAAAGCGGCCGTCGACAGCACCGTTGACTTCCTTCTGGGCATCATCCCGGGCGACATTCCCGTGTTGCCGACCCTCCTCGCCGCCATCCTGGTCGGCTTCGCGCTGCAGAAGATGGGCCCGCAGGGAGCCCCGATCCTCAAGGCCGTCGGTTACGGCCAGGCCCTCGTGTTCCGCATCCTCATCATGATCATGTGGCTGGCCCCGGTCGGAGCCTTCGGCGCGATCGCCGCAGTGGTCGGTGCAACCGGCTTCCAGGCCATCATCAGCATGGCGACCCTGATGGGCGCCTTCTACATCACCTGCGCCCTGTTCATCGTCGTGATCCTCGGCGGCCTGCTCAAGGCGGTCGCAGGCGTCAGCATCTTCAAGCTCATGAAGTACCTCGGCCGCGAATACCTGCTGATCTTCTCCACGTCCTCCTCCGAAGCCGCGCTGCCCCGCCTGATCGCGAAGATGGAACACCTCGGCGTGTCCAAGCCCGTCGTGGGTGTCACGGTCCCCACCGGGTACTCCTTCAACCTCGACGGGACCGCCATCTACCTGACCATGGCCGCACTGTTCGTCGCCAACGCCATGGGCACGCCGCTGGACCTTGGCGCCCAGGTTTCCCTGCTGGTCTTCATGATCATCGCCTCCAAGGGTGCCGCCGGCGTCACCGGTGCCGGCCTGGCCACGCTGGCCGCCGGACTCCAGGCGCACGCACCCCAACTGCTGGGCGGCGTGGGCATGATCGTCGGCATCGACCGGTTCATGTCCGAGGCGCGCGCCCTGACCAACTTCACCGGCAACGCCGTCGCCACGGTGCTGATCGGCACCTGGGTCAAGGAGATCGACGGCGGACGCGTGGACCGTGTCCTGGCCGGTGCCGAGCCGTTCGACGAAGAGACGATGCTGGCCGGCCACTCCGGCGCACAGGATGCCGCCGAACAGCCCGCACAGCCGGCACAACCGGTCCTGGCACACGCCTGAACCCGCGCCTGCACCGTCCCGAACCACGCGGGAACCGGCCAGGGCCGCACCCCGGCCCTAAACTGACCGGACGCACTACCGCTCGATGACGCCCCAAGCGCCCGGCAGCCCAGCTGCCGGGCGCTTGGGCGTTCGGTTCAGCCCTCGTCGGCGCCGAAGGGGGTGACCACCGTGCGGCGGGGCGTCCCGGCGTCGTCGTAGTTCAGGGTGCTGACACGGACGCCGTACAGCGCGGAAAGCTGCGCATCGGCGAGGAGCGGCCCGGCAGGCCCGGTCACCACACCCGCGGCGCCCATGAGGACCACCGAGTCCGCGAGGAACAGGGCGTGGTCCGGGTGATGGGTGCTCACGAGCAGCGACATCCCGGTCCGCACGAGTTCCCTCAGCAGCTGGAGGACCCGGACCTGGTTCTTCAGGTCCAGCCCGGTGGACGGCTCATCCAGGACGAGGAGCCGCGAACCGCCCGCGATAGCCCGTGCAATGAGGACCAGCTGCTGCTCGCCCCCGCTCAGCGTCGGAAACAGCCGGTCGGCCAGGGCGGCGATCCCCACCCGGTCCATGGCGCGGAGCGCGGCGGCCCTGTCCCGGCTGCCGGGGGAGCGGAAAACGCCGATGTGGCGGGCACGGCCCATGACCACCATGTCCAGGGCCGGGTAGCCGAACGTGCTGCCGCGCGCCTGGGGAACATAGCCCGCCGTCTCGGACCTGCGCACCGCACCCTCCTGTACGGCCAGCATGCCGGCCGCGCAGCGCACCAGGGTCGTTTTGCCGCTGCCGTTAGGCCCCAGGACCGCGGTCACGGTGCCCGGCGGCACCGAGAAGCTGAGATCCTTGAACACCCAGTTCTGCGGTGAATAGCCAAACCCGGCCCCGCGCAGCTCAAGCACCGTCCCAGATCCTCTCCCGGTTCCGGCGCAACAGCACGAAGAACACCGGTGCGCCGATCAGGGCGGTCAGGACGCCCAGCGGGATTTCCCCGGCCGTGGCGGTGCGCGCGATGGTGTCGATAGCGATCAGGTAGGCCCCGCCCAGCAGGAAGGAGACCGGCAGCAGCACCCGGTGGTCCGGTCCCACCCACATGCGTGCGAGGTGCGGGATGACCAGCCCCACCCAGCTGATGACGCCGCTGACGGCGACGGCCCCGGCGACCATGAGGGCCACGGCGGCGAGGACCGCCCAGCGCAGGGGGCGGGGCCGGAGCCCCAGGGCGGTGGCGTCGTCGTCGCCGAGCGAGAGCACATTGATCCGCCACCGCAGGGCCAGCAGGACGACGCCGCCGGCAGCGATCGGAATGAGGGCCACCAGCACTTTCGCCCAGGTGGCGGTGGAGACACTGCCAAGCAGCCAGAAAACGATGGCGGGCAAGGTGGTGAACGGGTCCGCCAGATACGTCACCAGGGCCACCAGGGCGGAGAAGAAGGAGGCCGTGACGATTCCTCCGAGGACCACCATGAGGATGTGGGCGCCGCCCCGCCCGGACGTGATGAGGAAGACGATTCCCAGTGCCAGCAGCCCGAAGCCGAACGATCCGCCCACGAGGGCGACGGGGCCCAGGCCCAGCAGCAGGGCCAGGGCACCGCCGAAGGAGGCCCCCGAGGAGACGCCGATGACCTCAGGGCTGACCAGGGGATTGCGGAACACGGCCTGCAGGGCCGCGCCGCCGATTGCGAGGGCGCCACCGACCAGCAGGGCCAGCAGGACCCTGGGCAACCTGACCAGCAGCACCACGTTTTCCTCGGCCGCGGGAACGCCCGGGCCGAAGGGAACTATTCGCGACGCCAGGATCTGCACGACATGGTCCAGGGACACGCTGTAGCGGCCGCTGGCGAGTGCAACCGCCGACACGGCCGCCAGGACTGCTCCTGAAAGCAGGCATGGACCGATGACCTGGCGCAGCCCCGGTCCCCGGCCGCCGGGGGGTCCCGTGGTCAGAGGCTGGGCCTCACGAAGCATCGAACTGCCGGTAGTTGGCCGAGGTGCCGTTGGCCTCGGTCCAGAGGATCTTGTCCAGCTCCGGCGCCGATGACCGGTAGCGGTACAGGAAGTCGAAGTAGTCGTTTGTCTCGTCCCTCAGCGTGGAGCGGTTGCCGGAGGGGAAACTGACATCTGTGAGCCAGCGCCACATCAGTGGCGATTCCTGGCCGGGGGGATCCCAGCGGTAGCCGCCCAGCGGGACCTTGTAGACGCGGCGGGAGCGCACCGCGGAGACGCTTTGCCACACCGGGTTGCCGTAGACGTCGGCGGGCATCGCGTCGTCGAAGTTCCCGAGCAGGATGATTTCCGGATCCCAGGCGAGGACCTGTTCGACGTCCACGCCCACCATGCCCTTGCCCTGAAGGCCCTGCGGGCCGGTGGCGGGGTTGTGTGCCCCGATGAGCTTGATGTAGAAGTCGTTGTAGCTGCCGTTTCCGGCCACCTTGAGGCCGCCGCTGAACCTGTTGAAGTAGATGATGCCCGGGCCGCCGGTGCCGCGGGCGGCGGCCTCGGCCAGGATGGCCTTCTGTTGCCCGTCGCTGCGCGCCTTCATCTGCACGGCCCGGTCCGGCCGGCCCAGCATCGTTGCGAAAAGCGCGGTCCACGTGTCCACGTCCTGCTGCGTGCCGGTGTTCGTGATGCCCAGGACCTTCATCCCGGCCTGTTCCAGGGGTGCCGTCAGTTGCGCATCGCTCCACTGGACCACGACGTCGGGGTTCAGTGCCCGGATGCTTTCGACATTGGGCGTGAAGTCGGTCGTGGCGATGTCGTGCGGGATGTTCAGGGTCTCCGGGTACATGGTGCCCATGGCGCCGTCGCGCATGGCGACCCATGAGGCGTTGTGCATCCCGGCCAGATGGCCGGCGCCCTGGTCGACGGCGGCCAGCAGGGAGGCGGCGGGCATGGGAATGGTCACCACCCGGGTGACCGGGCGGTCGAAACTCAGGACCGTCCCGCGCTGGTCCGTCACCTGGATCCCGGCGGGGCCGGAGGCGGAACCCGGGGGCGCAGTACCGGCAGCCCCTGCCGGCGGCGTTGACTGCGGCGACGACTGTGGCGCCGTGCCGGCCGCGGCGCAGGAAGCGAGGAACAGCGCCCCTCCGCCGTAGAGGGCCGCTGCCAGTACAGATCGTCGGTTGGCTTCGGGGATGCTCATCGGCCTACCTCCCGGGAAGGACCGCGCGCAACGGCCATTCGCTCCGCGCCGGCCACAGCAATGGTCCCGGTGCGGCATTTCCTCACAGCATCCGCCGAATGCGCAGGGGTGTCAATGCCGGTCACGACGGGCATTGTTCGCCGATGGGCGCCGGTGCTAGCCTCGCTGATATCCCCTGTGAAACGAGGCCACGGGATGGAAGTCAACGGCGCCCAACTGTTTGTCCGCTACGCGTATCCGCCGAATTCGCGGGGCAGCTGCGGGCCGCCTGACAGCGACGCGCTGCTGCACTATGGCCAGTCCGGGGTGACCGACGCGGGCCTGCGCGAACTTGCGAAGGGGTTCGCCGGCGCCTGGCCGTACCTGGAGCTCATCGCAGGTGCCACCGGCAACCCGGACCCGCTGGATTACGCGGTGGTGGAGGCCTACTGGGTGGGAAACACGCTGCTGGACTCCGTGGGTGTGCGCAGCATCGGCAATTCCATGGAGGACCGGTTCCGTGCACGGACCGGGCATCAGTTCCCGCATCTGATGGAAGGGGTCCTGGCCGGCGGCGTCCCGCATCACAGCTTCCACGTCCTGGAAATCTATCCGTGGACGGGACTCTTGCGCGATGACAGGCGCTCATCCACGGCCCTGAATGTCCTTGACCAATGCCGCATCCGGTGGGGCGAGGTGGTGGCCGTCGAAGCGGACAGCGCCCTCGTGCGCTCGCGGCCCCTGGCGTGGGACGGGATGGCGCTGTCGCTGGGGGAACCGGTGATCGAGACGGCCAAGTACGCCGTGGCCGGGTCCGGCTTCATCGCTGACCTCATGCCCGGGGACATGGTGTCCCTCCACTGGGACTGGGTGTGCGACCGGCTCTCGGCCGCCCAGCTCCACCGGCTCCAGCACTACTTTGCGCGCCACCTCAAGATCGCGAATTCCGGCGTGGAGCACCGCGGCGCAGCGATCGCCCTCGAATAGCGGCGCCTTCAGATCCTTCAGTGGGGGAGTGAAGGCTACGGGACCGTGTCGGTGGGGTCCGGGCCCCGTCCCATGAGCTCAAGTCCCGTCATCGCACGGTCGGCGCCTTCCTGGTCCACGCGTTCCAGGGCGAAGCCCATGTGGATCAGGACCCACGTGCCGCTCTCCACGGGGCCGTCATCGAGGAGGCCAATGTTGATTTTGCGCTCCACTCCGGCCACATCCACGAGGGCGAGTTGCCCGTTGTAGCCGTCGATCACTTCGATGATCCGGCCCGGTATTCCCAGACACATCCGTGGTTCCTCCTCAGCCTGTTTCATCCGGAGCCGCGCTCGCGGGCGCTGCGTCTGTGTTCGTGATGCGGGCTGTGACCAGGGTGCGGACTGCTTCCACGGCTGCCGGAACGGCGCGGGACACGTCCTCGGACAGTCCCATGCCCTCGTCCGTTCGCCCCGCGATGCAGCCGACCAGGTAGGTCTCCGGCAGCGATCCGCCCAAAACACGCAGACGGCGCAGGACAGCCAGCGGGTCCATGCCATGAGGATCGAAGGCCGGATTGGCCCGCAGGCCGGCCGGCGTCAGCGGACCGCCGCTTTCCAGGTCCTCCACCCGGATCTTCAGGATCCGGAGCGTTCCCGCGCTTGTGCTCCCGTCCGCCGGGGCCGGAAGCACATCCACGAGCACCAGCGCATCCACGCCGTCCAGGAGATCGTAGGCGAGGTGCAGCCCGCGGATCCCGTAGTCCCGCACCTGGACCTCCTCCGGCGCCCAGCCGGGCAGGCCGGACACCTCCTCGGCCAGCCGGCGGGCGACGGCCGGCCCAAATCCGTCGTCGCGAAGGAACACGTTCCCCACGCCCGCCACGAGGACCCCGCTCACACCGGGCCTCACATGCTCCGCATTCGCACGTAGCGCTTGATGTCCGGAATTGAACGCAGGCCGACGACGGCTGCTGCCAGGCCCGCGGCCAGCAAGAGCACGACTGTCATGATGCCCAGAGCTTTCATGGTGATGGTTCCTTTCCGTTGTCCGGGGCCGGCGCCGCGGTGAGCGGCACGAGTTCCTCGGGGGCGAAATACAGATACCGTCCGTACCACTCCTGCAGTTCGGCGGCGGGGTCGGCCTCGAGGACCACCGCGACGTGCGTTCCGCCGTCGACGTCGAAGTGGACTCCGGTGACGCGACCCGACTTGCCGGCGAAGAAGAGGTCCTGGGCGTCGGCGCGGCGCAGCGGGACAACCCGCACCCTGCTGCCGCGTGAGATCGGGACGCCGTCGATGAAGACGGTGTCCGATCCCGGATCCACGGCGGCGTCCCGGGCCGGATCCCACCACGGCGTGCCGGCGCCGGTGTCCGCGTCGGAGGCGCGCGGAACCGAGAATTCCGGAACTGAGAACTCCGGAACTGAGAACTCAGGATAGGCCGGGACCGCGGGGCCGGGGAAGCCGTCGCCTCCGATGCTCCCGGGTCCGCGGGGCGCACCGGCGTGCGGGTTCCGCAGGATGCCGTGCAACTGCTGGAGCTCCTCTGCCGTCATGTTTTCGCAGCGTTCGATGATCGCCGCGGCCCGGGCATCGGTTGACCGGGCCTCCGCCTTTTCCGCATCGGTCAGGGTGAGCACCCGCAAGGTCAGGATTTCATCGATCTCCGTCGCGTCGAACAGTTCCACGGTGCTTTCCGGTGCCACCGCCGGATGGTCATAGAGGATGATCGGGGACAGGAGCAGGACATCGCGCTGCCCCTCGGGGCCGGCGAGCACGGGCCAGCAGCGGTGCTGGCTGCACGAAGCCGCCGCCGCCGCTGCCCATCCCGGCGGCTCGATCACCGACAGGAAGTCGGCATCGTGGACGGCGAGCAGGACATGGGCTCCGATGAACGAGTACTCGATGGCGGAACGCGTGTCGGTGGCCGCTGCCGCCGCGTTCTCCACCGTGACCCTGAGCCGCCACAGCGGCCCGTGGGCCGGCCCCGCCGCGGCATCTGCTCCGGCGGCCTGCCCCGGCGTCGCCACTTGCGCCGCCAGCAGGCGCACCTCGCCACGAAGCTCCCGCCGCCGGCGCACAAGCCGGCCCGCAATGGCGCCGGCGGAATCCAGCACGGGCTCGATGTCCTCGTTCGCCGGCACGTTCACCGGCGCGGACACGCCCGCGGCAAGCTGGCCGAGGCTGTACGGCCCGAGGGTGATCTCCTGATCCGTTGCCTCGTCCCAGCTAAGCCACCGGGAGGCGCCGACGGTGAGTTCGTCGACGGGCGTGAATCCGCCGTCATCCGCGCGTTCGGCGGACCGTCTCTGGAGGTGCAGGAAGCGCAGGTGCACGTCGACGCGCGCCGCGGGTCCCGGCTCGAGGAGGCAATCCGCTGCCATGTCCGGCGCTTCGCCGGCACCGGATTCAGCCGCGCCCGGCGGCCCGAGCACGCCGAACTGCCAGCGGGCCTGGTTCTTGGCGGACGAGGCGCGGTAGGGGTACAGGAGGTATCCCTCGTAGAGGACGGCGTCGGCGACGGCGCGGGCCAGGCTGAGTCCGGTGTTCACGGCACCGGGTCACCCGCCCCGGCCAGCAGCCCCTCGATGGCGGCCTCCCAGGAAATCAAGCCGTGGACCGCCTTGTACTTGGCCAGGGCCGCGAGGACGTCGCGGTCCAGGCGGATCCATCCCTGGTTCGGGAAGAATGCGTCCATCAGCGAGCGCCAGGCCGCCACGGGCAGGGCGTACCGCGTTTCCCGGTCCCAGGGAATCTGCTCGACGCCGAAGCCCGCCGCGCCGCGCGTGAAGACCGTCCCGGAGAAGAGGAACTCGAGCGGGACCGTCCCGTCCCGCAGGGAGTTCAGGTATTTTGCCGCTGCGACGTCGAAGTCGAACGTGCAGGGCAGCGGCAGGTCAACGTCGGCACTGTCCGCAAATCCCTGGACCAGGATGCCGCTGTGCATCCAGATGAAGGGCTTGAGTGTGGTGGGCCATCGTCCGCGGGTGCCGAAGAGTTCCAGCAGCCCGGCTTCCTCGTCGGCGTCGTAGCCGCGGCGCTGGGCCAGGATCCGCACCTGGCACCGCAGGGCCATGGCATGGACGGCGGCGCCACTCTTCTCCTGGATCCGCAGGCGCGCGGTCAGCTGGGGTGCGGCCGCGTAGGGCTCCGGGGCGATGTCCAGCACACTGAATTCGAGCTCAACCATGGCGTCCCTCCAAGTCTGCCGCGGGGGCGCCCGGCCTGCTGCGGCGGCTGATCCGGTCGAAGAATCCCGCGAGCTCCTGGCGGGACTCCTGGCCGCCGTCGAAGCCTTTCCATACCCGCCGCAGGCGGCCCACCAGCTCGTAGCACGCATCGATGGGGACCAGGTGGCAGTCCGCCCGGTCCCGGTCGGGGCCGGGGGCGCGGATCAGCAGGGCTTCCGTGTCGGGGGCGAGCACGGTGATGGCCGGGTTGGCCGCCTCGACCAACGCCCAGGCAGCCAGGGGAAGTTCGGACTCCGTGGCGCCCGCGGGGCTCGGGTAGAAAGCGGCCGTCCGGCCAAGAGTCGAGTTGAAGAAGAAGAATGCCAGCCCCACCGGGATTTCCAGCTCGTCCCACTGGGCCTGGCCGAGCTCGAAGGGCTCGAACGAGAGGTAGCGGTCAGGGACGGAGCGGTAACGCAGATGGGCCGACGAGTCCGTGAACAGCAGATAGCAGGGCCGGCACGTGCACAGCAGGGAGCGGCTCTCCAGATCCACCACGTGCTGGTGGGCGTCCGGGATGGGCTCCGCGCACATCTCGCAGCGCTCGCCGGCAGGCTGGGCCGGGCGGGTGGACGTTATCCGGCGGAGCACGGCCAGCGCCGACGCGCTGTTTCCGGCCCTGTTGTTTCCGGCGCTGTTGTTTCCGGCGCTGCCAGCCGGCTGACTCCCGCTTCCCGGCGTCGCCGTCATGCCCTGCTCCGTTCCCGTGCCGCGGAATTCATGTGCCGGCATCTCACAGCGGGTCCGCGGTGGTGGGGACGGCCACGGAGGGAACCCCGTCGCGGAGCAGCAGCGGGAGGGGATCAAGATGCAGCCCCTTGTCCTCGAGGCAGGCCCCGGCCTTCCGGACGTCGAAGTGGCTGCGGCAGTGCGGGCAGCGCAACAGCCCCCCGCCGACCGGGGCGGCCAGCGCCCGCTGCAGCGAGGCGCCCGGCATGGTGTGGGTGCACCGCGGGCAGCGGTCCACAAACGCGTAGATGTCCGGGCCGATCCGGCACGTGAGCACCTCCACGCCCGCCACCAGGAAGCCGGCCACGGCTCCGGACTCCAGCTCAGCGAGGGCCGGGACCGCCTGCCACGTGCCTGGGGCCGGCGTGCCGGAGTCGGGGACCGCCCAGTCCGGCGCGGCACTGCGAATGCCGCCGTCGGGCGGGCCGCCCAGCCCGTCCAGCCGCGAGCGCAGGGCGCCGACGGGGATGAGGGCGGGAACGGCGGCGGGAGCCGCTTCCTCCACTTCGATGCCGGTCACCTCGGGCGCCGCAGATTCGATCGCGTCCTCGACGGCGAGCTTGAGCGTCACCGACGACGACGGACAGCCCTGGCAGCTGCCCAGCAGCCTCAGCCGGACGACGCCTTCTTCGCTGATGCCGAGCAGTTCCACATCGCCGCCGTGCGAGCCGAGGTAGGGCCGGACCGAGTCCAGGGCGCCGGCGACCCTGCCGGGCAGGTCCACGGGGTGCAGCCCGTGGATCAGGAGCAGGCCCGACACCAACGGGTCGGACGTGAGGGCGGACAGCGTTCCGGGCCCGAGCGCACCCTGCGAATCGAGCACGTGCAGGATCCGTTCCAGCCCGGCACCGTACAGTTCCGTCACCTGCCGGACCAGTTCTTCCGCCCGGTCCCGGGCCACCGGACCGCCGGAGCCCAGCGCGTCCAGGAGCGAACTGATCCGTTCACCTGCCGAGCCCAACAGATTCTCCCGGTCCATGGCGGGCTACTCACCGGTGAGCGACTGCGTGGGGGAGTGCAGCAAGTCCAGCGTCTGCCCGTCGCCGAGATACATGTGGACGCCGCACGGCAGGCAGGGGTCGAAGCTGCGGACGGTGCGCATGATGTCGATGCCCTTGAAATGGTCGCGGTCGTTCTCCTCGAAGATGGGCTGGCCCTGCACCGCGTCCTCATACGGGCCCGGTGTTCCCTCGGAGTCGCGCGGGCTGGCGTTCCACGGCGTCGGCGGATAGGGATGGTAGTTGGCGATCTTGCCGTCGCGGATCACCATGTGGTGCGAGAGCACGCCGCGGACGGCTTCGGTGAAGCCGCAGCTGATGGCTTCCTCCGGCACCTCGAAGGACTCCCACGTCTTGGTGCGGCCGGCCCGGATCTCCTCGAGCGCCTTTTCGGCGAAGTGCAGGGCGGCGGCCGCCGCGTAGGCCTGGAAATAGGTCCGGGCGCGGTTCCGCTCCAGCGTGTTGCTCCACTGCGGGATCTTCCATTCCAGGGTCACCGGGCCCTTCAGCGCAGTCTTGGGCAGCTCGATCTGGACGCTGCTGCCCGTTGACTTGAGGTAGCCGGTGTCCACGAAGCCGGCAAGGGCGGTCGACCAGAGCCGGGCCAGCGGGCCGCCGCCGGTATCCAGCGCCAGGTTGCTTTCGCCGTCATCCCACCGCGGTGACATCACCCAGCTGTACTTATCCTCGAGGTCGCGCTTCTGCGGCCGCGGGTTGGTGTGCTGGTTCCAGGGGTGCCGGCGGTCCACCGGGTTGCCCAGCGGATCGCGGGTGACGAACATTTCCTGGTCGCCCCAGTCCTCGTAGTAGGACGAGCCCAGCATTATCCGGATCCCCAGGTTGATGCGCACCAGGTCCGTGGTCACGAGTTTGCCGTCCACCACGACGCCGGGCGTGACGAACATCTTCCGGCCCCACTCCGTCATGTCCTTGTAGGCGAAATTGCAGAACTCCGGGTCCTGGAAGGACCCCCAGCAGCCCAGCAGGGTGCGCCGCAGCCCCACCTGCTCGTACCCGGGCAGGGCCGCATAGAAGAAGTCGAAGAGGTCATCGTGCATCGGCACGACCTTCTTCATGAACTCCACGTACCGCATGAGCCGGGTGATGTAGTCCGTCATCAGCTGGATCGTCGCCACGGTGCCCACGCCGCCGGGATACAGCGTGGAGGGATGGACATGCCGGCCCTCCATCAGGCAGAACATTTCCCGGGTCATCCGGCTCACTTGCAGTGCCTCGCGGTAGAACTCCCCGGTAAACGGGTTCAGCGAGCGCATGATGTCCGCGATGGTGCGGTAGCCGTGCGCGGCTGCCTGCGGGGCCGGTGTGTTCTCGGCTTTGGCCAGCACCGACGGGTTGGTTTCGGAGACCATCTTCTCGCAGTAGTCCACGCCGACCAGGTTCTCCTGGAAGATGTTGTGGTCAAACATGTACTCGGCAGCCTCGCCCAGGTTGACGATCCATTCGCCGAGGTGGGGCGGCTTCACGCCGTAGGCCATGTTCTGCGCGTAACAGGAACAGGTGGCGTGGTTGTCGCCACAGATTCCGCAGATCCGGCTCGTGATAAAGTGTGCGTCCCGGGGGTCCTTGCCGCGCATGAAGATGGAATAGCCGCGGAAAATCGAGGACGTGCTGTGGCATTCCACCACTTGGTTGTTCTTGAAATCGACCTTGGTGTAGATGCCGAGGCTGCCGACGATCCTTGTGATCGGGTCCCAGGCCATCTCTACCAGGTTCTCGCCCGCGGTACCGTCCGCTGAGGGCATCGGAATCGTCGAAGTCATTGCATTGCCTCTCTGCCTAGCGTCCCTACCAGGTCCGCTTGGCGCCGGTCAGCAGATCATTACCGGGTTTGCGCCAGCGGGGTTCCTGGTCCAGCGTGTGCTTCGTGATGTTCCGCAGTGTCCTGATGGTCTTGCCGTACGGCATGATCGAGGCGGTCGACAGCTTGCCGCCGGGAGGTTCGTCCATGAACGGCATGAATTTGTCCGGGAAGCCCGGCATTGTGCAGCCGATGCAGATGCCGCCCACGTTGGGGCAGCCGCCGATTCCGTTCATCCAGCCGCGTTTGGGCACGTTGCACTTGACCACCGGCCCCCAGCAGCCGAGCTTGACAATGCACTTCGGGGACCCGTATTCGGTGGCGAAGTCGCCCTGTTCGTAGTATCCCGCGCGGTCGCATCCCTCGTGCACCGTCTGGCCAAACAGCCAGGTCGGCCGGAGCGCCTCATCCAGGGGAATCATGGGGGCCTGTCCGGTGGCCTGATACAGCAGGTACGTCATGGTTTCGGAAAGGTTGTCCGGCTGGATGGGGCAGCCCGGGACGCACACGATCGGGATCCCGGCTTTGGAGCGCCAGTCATACCCGAGATAGTCGGGCACCCCCATGGCGCCGGTGGGGTTTCCGGCCATGGCATGGATGCCTCCGTAGGTCGCACAGGTCCCCGCGGCGATGATCGCCGTCGCCTTGGGCGCCAGCCGGTCCAGCCACTCGCTGGTGGTGATCGGCTGTCCGGTGTCGAGGTTGTTGCCGAAGGCCGCCCAGTAGCCGCCCGCGGCGTGCAGCTTTTCATTCGGGATGGACCCCTCCACCACCAGCACAAACGGCTCCAGCTCGCCGCGGTCCGCCTTGCGGAACCACTCGAGGAAGTCGTCGGCGCCTTGCTGCGGGCCGCATTCGAAGTCGATCAGCGGCCAGTGCATGGCAATCTTGGGCAGTCCGGGAAGCGCCCCAAGGGCTATCTCCTCGACGCTTGGCTGGGTTGCCGCCGTCAGGGCCACGGAGTCACCGTCGCAACTGAGTCCGGCATTGATCCACAGGACGTGGATCAAGGTTTCTTCCGCTTTCAATGCAGTAGCTGTAGGCATCGTTGCCTCCTTCGGAGCCCGCCCTGTGGCCGCGGCTCGAATGTTGCGTCAACGGTCAAACGCGTAGTCCGCCAGAGCGCGGCGCACTCCCGGCGGCAGCCGCCGCCGGGAGGGGATTCTTCCGGATCCACTCCAGCCAGCCGTCCATGCCGTCGCCGGTGGTAGCTGACAGGGTCAGGACGTCGACGCCGGGATTCAGCAGGCGCGCCTGGCGCACGCAACGCTCGACGTCGAACTCCACATAGGGGAGCAGGTCTGCTTTGTTGATGATCACCAGGTCGGCAGCCAGGAACATGTGGGGGTATTTCTGCGGTTTGTCATCGCCCTCCGTAACTGAGATCACGACGACCCGGGCCGATTCGCCGAGGTCGAACAATGCCGGGCACACCAGGTTGCCCACGTTTTCGATGAAGAGTGTCGATCCGGGGACCGGATCCAGCGCGCCGAGCGCCCGCTGCAGCATCACGGCATCCAGATGGCAGCCCGCCCCGGTGTTGATTTGGATCACCGGCCGCCCGGTGGACCGGATCCGGTCGGCGTCCAGCGAGGTCTCCTGGTCCCCTTCGATCACACCAATGTCCAGCTCACCGGCAAGTTCCCTGATGGTCCGGACCAGGAGCGTGGTCTTGCCGGCCCCTGGGGAACTCATGACATTGAAGGCCTGGATGCCGCGTCCTTCCAGCCAACCCCGGTTCCGTGCGGCCAGGAGGTCGTTCTTGGCGAGCAGGTTCTCCTCCAGGGAGATGAGGGTCCGTCCTTCCGCCGCGGGGCTGTGCCCGGCGTCGGCTGTCCCGGGGGATTGGGGATGGGGATGGCCGTGATCGTGATCGTGATCGTGATCGTGGGGATGGCCGTGATCGTGCGGATGCGGATGTTCGTGCGGGGCCGCAGCAGCGGGCAAGATGTCGTGCACAGTGCCGTCGAGGTCCGAAACTCTGGTGCCGGCGTCGTCGCCGCATCCGCACGTCGCACACATGTCTACGCAACCTCCACCGAGGTGACCAGGAGCTCCCGGCCACTGACGACTTCGACATCGGCACTGCCGCAGGGGCAGAGCAGAAACATGTCCTCAAGGACGAACTCGTCGCGGCAGCTGCGGCATCTGGCCCGGCCCTCGGATTCATCGATCGTCAGGGTTGCCCCGGCCAGCGGCGTGTCAGCTGAAACGACTTCGAAGCAAAAGCGCACGGCGTCCGGGAGGACACCGCTCAAGGGTCCGATCCGCAGGTTGACGCCCGTCACGGAGCGGCCACCGGTCCGGTCCAGGACCGCCTCCACAAGACTTTGCGTGATCGAAAGTTCGTGCATAAGCCGCTGCCACCTCGTCGTTTCAATGTAGGCCTGCGGGGTACAAACTTCAATATCTCCGGGGCCGCCGGAGCGCGGGCCCGGCCGCCTGCTTCACCGCTACCGGCGCGCCTGCGGGCGTCCCCCTCGGCGTCCCCCGGGCCTGTCCGCCGGCACGCCCGGGCCGCCGTGACAGCCCGGCAGCAACCTTCGACTTCAACCCGAACGTCAAGGCACAGCCTCCGGCGCAGTGTCAAGGTCCGGCGAATACCGTGTCGGGCGCTGTAACCTTGGGAGGAACGCGCTGGGCTCCGGGAGCCCGGAGGCGGCAAAATGAAGCACGACAATCACCGTCATCGAAAGTGTGGATAGATACGTGAGCAGCGAACAGGGTTCAGCAACTCTGGAAGGCACCGAACTCGATCTGGAAGACGCCGTCATGGGCCCCACCGGGCGGCCCCAACGCGACTTTCCGGAGCCCGCGCCGCTGTCCTCCCACGGTCCTGCGCGGGTTATCGCCATGGTGAACCAGAAGGGCGGGGTGGGCAAAACCACGTCCACGATCAACCTCGCCGCCGCCCTGGCCGAATACGGCCGCCGCGTGCTCCTGGTCGACTTCGATCCGCAGGGTGCCCTGTCCGCCGGCCTGGGCACCAATCCTCACGAGCTCGACCTCACCGTTTACAACGTGCTGATGGACCGCAAGGTGGACATCCGCGACGCCATCCAGAAGACCGGCGTGGAGAACGTGGATCTGCTCCCGGCCAACATCGACCTCTCCGCCGCCGAGGTGCAGCTGGTCAATGAAGTGGCCCGCGAACAGGTGCTGGACCGGGCCTTGAAAAAGGTCGAGGACGACTACGACGTCGTCCTGATCGATTGCCAGCCCTCGCTCGGCCTGCTCACCGTCAACGCGCTGACCGCCGCCCATGGGGTCATCATCCCGCTGATCTGTGAATTCTTTGCCCTGCGCGCCGTGGCGCTGCTCGTGGAAACCATCGACAAGGTCCAGGACCGCCTCAACCCGCGCCTGCAGGTCGACGGCGTGCTCGCCACGATGTACGACGCCCGGACCCTGCACGGCCGCGAGGTGATCGCCCGCCTGGTGGAGGCCTTTGGCGACAAGGTCTTCGAAACCGTCATCAAGCGCTCGATCAAATTTGCCGACGCCACGGTCGCGGCCGAGCCCATCACAACCTACGCGGGCAACCACGTCGGTGCCGACGCCTACCGCCGCCTGGCCAAAGAGCTGATCTCGCGCGGCGGCGCGCCCTAGCCAGGGTCGTGGCAGGCGCCTTTTCTCCGCCAGCGAATCTCGACATGCCTGCGGAGCTCGACACACGCGCGGAATCCGCGCGGGCCGCGCGGCCGGAGGACCCAGTAGAACAGGGCGTCAAAAAGCCCGGATTCGAAGTGCGGCTGGCCAACTTCACCGGCCCGTTCGATCTCCTGCTCGGCCTGATCTCCAAGCACCAGCTGGACATCACCGAGGTGGCGCTGTCCACGGTCACTGACGAATTCATCAAGTACATCAGGGGCCTGCAGCAGCTGGGGGAGGAGTGGGCCCTGGATGAGGCCAGCGAATTCCTGGTGATTGCGGCCACCCTCCTGGACCTCAAGGCGGCCCGGCTGCTGCCCGCGGGCGAGGTTGAGGACGATGAGGACATTGCCCTGCTGGAGGCCCGGGACCTCCTGTTCGCCCGGCTGCTGCAGTACAAGGCGTTCAAGCAGGTGGCCGGCATGATCGGCTCCACACTCGAGCTTGAGGCCCGGCGCTATCCCCGGCAGGTTGCCCTTGAGGGACACTTCGCTGCTCTGCTTCCGGAACTGCTGTGGCGGCACACCCCTGCCCAGTTCGCCTCCCTGGCCGAGGCGGCCCTCAAACCCAAGGTGGCAGCCCCCACCGAAGTAGGCCTCGCGCACCTGCACGGCGCGCCCGTCAGCGTCAAGGACCAGGCCGAGCTGCTGGGGAACCGGCTGCGGCTGGGCACGCCGCTGAGCTTCCGGGCCCTGATCGCCGACGCCGAATCCACGCTGGTGGTGGTGGCGCGGTTCCTGGCGTTGCTGGAGCTGTTCCGCGACCGGGCAGTGGGCTTTGACCAGCTGCTGCCGCTGGGGGAACTGACGGTGCACTGGACGGCCGATACCCAGGGGTGGAGCAGCGAAAACCTGAGTGAAGAATACGAGGACCAACCGTGAACGAACGACTCCCTGACGCTGCCCGCGAGGCCGGGCCGGACGCCGGGCCGGACGTCGCGAGCCTGCCTGGGGGCGCCCGCGCGGCCCTCGAAGCGGTCCTGATGGTGATCGACGAACCGGCCACGGCCCAGGCCCTGGCAGCCGGGCTGAACCTGACGGTCGACGTCGTCGAGACCCTGCTGGCTGAACTGCAGCGGGAGTATAACGGTTATACTGTTAATGCCCCGGATGTGGACGATGCCAGTTTGAACGGCTTCAGCGCCACCGCCCGGGGTTTTGAATTGCGGAATATCGCCGGAGGCTGGCGGATCTATTCCCGCGCTGAATTCGCCGAGATCGTTGGGGAATTCGTGCTGGAAGGACAGACGGCCAGGCTGACGCAGGCGGCGCTCGAAACGCTCGCCGTCATCGCTTACCGCCAGCCCGTATCTAGGGCGCGGGTGTCTGCAATTCGAGGAGTCAACGTTGACTCTGTCGTGCGGACGCTGACGCAGCGGGGGCTGATCGAGGATTCGGGAACCGATCCTGAATCCGGAGCAATCCTGTACCGCACGACGTCGTATTTCCTGGAGCGAATGGGAATCGGCTCGGTGGCGGAATTGCCACAGCTTTCACCCCACCTTCCGGGGCTTGAAGGCATCGAAGAGTTTTACGACGCTGGAAGAATGTAGGCAGGAACAACTGCCTGCGCACGAGTATCCACTAGGGCAGAATCATTTTGCCCAGTCGGCGGGTGTTGTCGGGAGACAGCGGCCGTCGGCCAACAAACGAAGGACGGGTCATGACACAGGCGGGACGCCAGGGTTCACCACGTAACAGTTCGGGACGTAACAGTGCCGGACAAAACTCAGCGCAAGGCTCAGGCCGCGGCGCACAGGGCGGTGCGGGCCGCAGCGGCGGAGCCGACTACAAGGGCGGCGCAGGCCGCAGCTCCCAGGGCGGCGCAGGCCGCAGCGGCGGAGCCGGCTACAAGGGCGGCGGAGACCGCCCCTTCAAGCACCCCAAGCCTCGCGAAGAGGCCTTCATCGATCCGGACCTGCAGGGTCCGGACGGCGCGCCGTCGGCCGCCCGCCCGGCTTCCGCTGACTGGAAGTCGAAAGCGCCTTCCGGCAAGGAGGCCGCCCGCAAGGCAGCAGCCCGCAAGCCCGGCTTCGGCAAGGCCCCCGGCACTCCCGGCGCCCTCAAACCCAAGCCGCGCGTCGGCGCCGGAGCGGCCAAGGCCACCGGTTCCCGCGTCTTCGGCAGTGAACGCTTCGGCCAGAACCTCGGGCCCGTGCGCAAGCCGGCCCGCAAGCGCGGACCCCGAGCCGAGGTGCCGCAGTCTGAGCTGCACGACGCCGACGGCACCCGCCTCCAGAAGGTCATGGCTTCCGCCGGCGTCGCCTCACGGCGGGTCTGCGAGGAAATGATCGCCGAGGGCCGCGTCGAGGTCGACGGCCAGGTGGTCACCGAACTCGGCGTGCGCGTCGACCCGAAGACGGCAGTGATCCACGTCGACGGACTGCGCATCCAGCTGGACGAGAACATGGTCTACATGGTCTTCAACAAGCCCAAGGGCGTTGTCTCCACCATGGAGGACCCGGACGGCCGCCCGTGCATCAGCGACTTTGTCCGCAACCACCACGGCGAACGCCTCTTCCACGTGGGCCGGCTTGACGTCGCCACCGAAGGGCTGCTGCTGCTGACGAACGACGGCGAGCTCGCCAACCGCCTGACGCACCCGTCCTATGAAGTGCCCAAGACCTACCTGGTGCAGGTCCGCGGGCCCTTCCCGCAGGGCGTGGGCGCCGAACTCAAGGGCGGCGTCGAACTCGAGGACGGCATCGCCTCGGTGGACTCCTTCAAGCTCGTCGACTCGACCCCGGGCCACGTGCTGATCGAGGTCGTGCTGCACTCGGGCAAGAACCGGATCGTCCGGCGCATGTTCGACGCCGTCGGCTTCCCCGTGCTGCGCCTGGTGCGCGTCAAGGTCGGCCCCATCGGGCTCGGCGACCAGCGCCAGGGCAGCATCCGCAACCTCGGCAAGCAGGAAGTCGGCCACCTGTTGGCCTCCGTGGGGCTGTAAGCATGTCCGCCTTCCGCACGCACGGCCGCGGCCACCTGAACGGCCCGGTGCTCGTCCTGGGCTCCGGGCTTCTGGGCACCAGCATCGGGCTGGGGCTGCGGGGGCGGGGCGTTCCCGTGTTCCTCTCGGATCCCTCGCCGACCAACCAGGCCGTCGCCGTCGACATCGGCGCCGGCCTGCCGCTGGCGCGCCTCGAGGGGGAGGCGCCGGAGCTCGTCGTCGTGGCCGCGCCGCCGGATGTCACGGCGGACGTCGTGGCCAAGGCGCTCCAGGACTACCCGCACGCCGTCGTGGTGGACATCGCGAGCGTGAAGGCACAGATCTTGGCCGATCTGCGCAGCCGAGGCGCGGACCTGGGCCGCTACGTGGGGACCCACCCCATGGCCGGGCGCGAGAAATCGGGCCCGGTCGCGGCCCGGGGCGAGCTGTTCACCTCCATGCCGTGGGTCGTGTGCCTGGCGGAGGAGACACTGCCGGAGTCCCTGCGGGTGGCGCGTGCGCTGGCCGGCGATCTCGGCGCCGTCGTGTCCGAATTCGCTGCCGACGAGCACGATGCAGCCGTGGCGCTCGTCTCACACCTGCCGCAGGTGATGTCCTCGCTCGTGGCCAGCCGCCTGCAGGGCACGCCCCTGCACGCCCTGTCCCTGGCCGGCAACGGTCTGAGGGATGTCACCCGGATCGCCGCAAGCGATCCCACGCTCTGGGTCCAGATCCTGGGCGCGAACGCGGAAAAGGTGGTGGAGATCCTGCACGGAGTCCGCGAGGACCTCAACCGGCTGATCGGCACCCTGGAGTCACCGGCCGCTCCCGGCTCCAGGCTGGACCTTGCCCAGCTGATCAGCGAAGGCAATGCCGGCCAGTCCCGGATCCCGGGCAAGCACGGCGGACCCCCGCAGGCATACTCGTGGCTGACGGTGCTGGTGGATGACACACCCGGACAGATCGCCAAGCTGCTGACCGAGATTGGCGAGATCGGCGTCAACGTCGAAGACCTCCGCCTCGACCACTCTTCGGGGCAGAATGTGGGCATGGTGGAAATTTCCGTCCTGCCCAACAAGCACGACCTTTTGATAGCAGCCCTCAACGACCGTGGATGGCGGGTACTCCAGTAATGACCCAGGAACTCATCGAGACAGTGGACGTAGTCCGCCCCGGAAAAAGCCTTGTGGTTGCCATCGACGGCCCCTCCGGCTCCGGCAAATCCAGCGTGAGCAAAGAGGTGGCCCGCCGGCTGAAACTGGCCTACCTCGACACCGGCGCGATGTACCGCGCCCTGACGTGGTTCTGCCTGCAGAGTGGCACGGACCTGGACGACGGGGCCGCCGTCGAGACCGCCGCAGAGACCCTGCCGCTGGAAATCAGCACCAGCCCGCAGGAAGAGTACGTCCGCGTCGGCGGGCACGATGTCACTCTCGCCATCCGTGAACCCGCCATTTCCGCGGCAGTCAGCGCCGTCGCCACCACCCTGGGCGCGCGGACTGAACTGATCCGCCGGCAGCGCGAGCTGATCGAAAAGCACCACCGCCGCATGGTGGTCGAGGGCCGGGACATCACCACCGTCGTCGCGCCCCATGCCGAGGTGCGGATGTTGCTGACCGCCAGCGAGGAAGCCCGGCTGCGCCGCCGCGGCATCCAGTTGGGCGGCAGCCAGAATGCCGAGCAGCTGGCAGCCCAGGTCACGCACCGCGATGCCAAGGACTCCACCGTAGTGAACTTCACCACGGCCGCCGACGGCGTCGTGACCCTGGACTCCTCCGACCTGGACTTTGACGAGACGGTCCAGGCCGCCCTCGACATCGTGGACACCGTGGTCAACCACTCTCCCGTTCCGCTCCGGGCCGTCCACGGTGACTGAGGGGCGCGCCGGACTGCCGGGGACAGCGCCGGCCTCCCTGCCCGGTCAGTGGACGACGGCGTGGAGCCGGCCCGTGGGCTGGCTCCTGGACCACCTCGTCTACCGCACGTCGGTCAGCGGACGCTCCAACGTCCCGGCGGCCGGTCCCGTGATCTTCGCGGGAAACCACATCAGCTTCCTGGACGGGCCCGTCATGTTCGGCGCCTCGCCCCGGCCCATGCACATCCTCGTCAAGCAGGAGATGTTCACCGGGTTCCTCGGCCGCGTCCTGGCGGCGTCGGGCCAGTTGCCCGTCGACCGCCGCGGTGGCCGTGCGGCGCTGGCCACGGCCCGGAGCCTGCTCGATGCCGGACGGTGCGTCGGGATTCTTCCCGAAGGCACGCGGGGGAGCGGTGAGGCCGCCGCGATCAACAACGGCGTCGCCTGGCTGGCGCTTAACTCCCGCGCCACTGTGGTCCCCGTGGCCATCCTGGGCACAAGAATCGACGGCGAACACCTGGACACCGTGCCCGCACCGCGCCGGCGCCTGCATGTCAGCTTCGGCGGGGCCATCAACGTCAGCCGCAGGCCCGGCGAGACCGGGCGTGTTTCAATGGACAGGGCGGGAACCGAAATCCGGGCCGCATTAGCGCGCCATGTCCAGGACTCAGTACTAAGAACCGGGCAGCCCCTGCCCCACGCGGAATCACCGCATGAACGTCATGAAGAAGTAGCCGGGACGCCGGCAGATCACCACCTAAGGAAAGTGCAATGAGCGATACGACTCAAACCTCCGGCAATTTTGGCGCCGGCGAAGACGAATACACGCCCACCGGCACCGACCAGGTGGCTGAAAACCTTGCCGCCCTGGACGATGACGAAGCGGAACTCCGCGCGGCCTCACTGCGTGCCGGGCTGGACGACTACGAGCTCGACGAAGACGACGCCGCGCTGCTGAGCGGCCACTTCGACGACGAGGACTTTGACGGCCCGGTCAAGCTGGACCCGGTCCTCGCCATCATCGGACGGCCCAACGTGGGCAAATCCACCCTGGTCAACAGGATCCTGGGCCGCCGCGAGGCCGTGGTCGAGGACACCCCCGGCGTCACCCGCGACCGTGTCATGTACTCGGCAAACTGGAACGGCCGCAACTTCACCGTGGTGGACACCGGCGGGTGGGAGCACGATGCCCGCGGCATCCACGCCCGTGTGGCGGAGCAGGCCGAGATGGCCGTGGAACTTGCCGACGCCGTCCTGTTCGTCGTCGACTCCGCCGTGGGCGCGACCGCGACCGACGAAGGCGTCATGAAGATGCTGCGCAAGTCGAAGAAGCCGGTCATCATGGTGGCCAACAAGGTGGACGACTTCGCCCAGGAAGCCGACTCGGCCACCCTCTGGGGCCTGGGCTTCGGCGAACCGTACCCCGTCTCGGCCCTGCACGGCCGCGGCGTGGCGGATCTCCTGGACCACGTCATGGACACCCTCCCGGAGTACTCCCTGATTGAGGGCCTCGAGCGCTCCGGTGGCCCCCGCCGCATCGCCCTGATCGGCCGCCCGAACGTCGGCAAGTCCTCGCTGCTGAACAAGCTCGCCGGTTCCGAGCGTGTGGTGGTGGACAACACCGCCGGCACCACCCGCGACCCGGTCGATGAATTCATCGAACTCGGCGGACGCACGTGGCGCTTCGTGGACACCGCCGGCATCCGGCGCCGCCAGCACATGGCCCAGGGCGCGGACTTCTACGCTTCCCTGCGCACACAGAGCGCCCTCGAAAAGGCCGAGGTCGCCGTCGTGCTCCTGGCCGTGGACGAGGTGCTCAGCGAGCAGGACGTCCGCATCCTGCAGCTGGCCGTTGAATCCGGCCGCGCCCTGGTGCTGGCCTTCAACAAATGGGACCTCCTCGACGACGAGCGCCGCCGCTACCTGGAACGCGAAATCGAGCAGGACCTGGCACACGTGGCCTGGGCGCCGCGCGTGAACATCTCGGCCAAGACCGGCTGGCACAAGGACCGGCTCGTCCCGGCCCTGGACACCGCCCTGGAAAGCTGGGATAAGCGCATCCCCACCGGACGCCTCAACGCGTTCCTGGGCGAACTTGTCGCAGCGCACCCGCACCCGGTCCGCGGCGGCAAGCAGCCCCGCATCCTGTTCGGCACCCAGGCCTCGAGCCGGCCGCCGAAGTTCGTGCTCTTCACTACAGGATTCCTGGATCCGGGATACCGCCGCTTCATCACCCGACGCCTCCGGGAGACCTTCGGCTTCGAGGGCACGCCGATTGAGGTCAACATGCGCGTGCGCGAAAAGCGTGGCAAGAAACGTTAATTCCGACACACCTTGGCGTGACAGCCTGAAATTGTCACAGGCACCCTCCCGGATCGTGTAAGCTTTTGGAGGTGGTTCGGCCGGACTGCTTGGAAGAAAACCTGGAGCGAATCCGGGAAGACTTCCGGGCGGAGAACGGTGGAACCAGCGGGCTGTAGCGCAGCTTGGTAGCGCACTTGACTGGGGGTCAAGGGGTCGCAGGTTCAAATCCTGTCAGCCCGACCAACAGCTGAAACCCCGCCATTCCTGATGAAGGAATGGCGGGGTTTTCTGTTTCCCGGACACATCCGCTCCGTGGTGTTCCCAGGAAGGTCCGCGGTGATCCGCTATTTCAGGAAGCGGGACGTCCGGCGGTCGGCCAGGATCTTTCCTTTGGTCTGGCACGCCGGGCAGTACTGCAGGGCGGAATCGGCAAAGGAAACCTCCCGGACCGTGTCCCCGCACACCGGACACGGTTCGCCGGTCCGGCCGTGGACCCGCATGTGGCTCCGCTTGGTGTCCTTGAGTTCGTTGGGCGGCTTGCCCTTGGCCTCCGCCACCGCCGTTCCCAGAATGGTGTGGATGGCGTCGTAGAGGCGCTGAACGTCCGTCCGGTCCAGCGACCTGGCGATCGCGAACGGCGAAGTCCTGGCGGCGTGCAGGATCTCGTCACTGTACGCGTTCCCAATCCCGGCGATGATGCCCTGGCTCCTCAGGACGCCCTTGATCTGCTGGGAACTGGAGCCGAGAATCCCGGCCAGGGCATCGACGTCGAAGTCCGGACTGAACGGATCCGGTCCGAGCGCCGCGATGCCGGGCACGTCGTGCGGATCACGGACCACATAGACCGCCAGGCTCTTCTTCGTGCCCGCCTCGGTCAGGTCCATGCCCACCGGGCCGGAATCGCCCGAGAACGTCAGCCGCAGCGCGATGTGGCCCTTCCCCATTTTCAGCTGGGCGTCGGTGGGGGAGTCCGTGAAGCGGACCCAGCCGGCCCGGGCGAGGTGGAAGACAAAATGCAGCCCGTCCGCTTCCAGGCTGACAAACTTGCCGAACCTTTGCACGCCGCTGACGGCCTTGCCCTGGAGGTCGGAGTAGGGAGGGTCTGCCGTCTTGAGCACGGCGAAGGACACCGGCTGGATTTTCCGCACCATTGCTCCGCGCAGGTGCTCGTCCAGAAAGTCCGTCAGGGCCGCAACTTCAGGAAGCTCAGGCACGGCCTAGCCCTCACGTGTCCGGACGGTCCCGGCGCCCCGGTTGTTCACATTCCCGCCCTTCAGCGGAGCATGTTCTGCCATGGCACCATCTTCGCAGATGCCTCCCCGGCCCCTGCCCGATGTGCCTATACTTTCAGCGGCGGCTAGAACAAACGACTGCCGCCGCCAGGTGATTGACCCGATGAAAGGCCCGTCATGAGCATCATTCCCGAAGACCTGTCCTACACCGCAGAACACGAATGGGTTTCGGCCCCCAACGCCGACGGGGTTGTGCGCGTGGGCATCACTGATTTTGCCCAGGACGCCCTCGGGGATGTCGTCTACGCCCAGATGCCCGAGGTCGGGACCACCATCAAGGCCAACGACGTCGTCGGAGAGGTCGAATCCACCAAGAGCGTCAGTGACATTTACGCCCCGGTGACGGGCGAGGTGGTCGCCAGGAACGAGTCGCTGGACACCGATTCCGCCCTTATCAACTCCGATCCGTACGGTGAAGGCTGGCTGATCGAAATCAAGCTCGCGGAAGCCGACGCGGTCGAGTCCTTGCTCAGTGCATCCGAGTATGAACAGCAGGTAGGCTAAAGACAGAGGTCATTCGGGCCGGGGCCGCCGGCGAGTGTTGTTGGGATAACAAAACAAAGCCGCGCCCCGCCGAAGGGCCTCATTACCGGGACTGCAAGGCTTTTCCGGACGGCATGCGTTGTTTGCAGGGGGGACACCTGCAACGAATGAGGAGGACTCAATGTTTGGGCACGAACGGAACGACACCGGTGACGGTTACGGCACGGGTGGAGTGAAGGCTTCGGAGACCACGTCGATCAACCTCACTCCGGTGCGCGACGAACCCAATTTCACGCCGAAGCTTTCAACTGAGGAACGGGCAGCGGTTGAGGCCCTTCCCTTCGGATCGGCCCTGCTCGTCGCGCACAGCGGCCCCAACGCCGGTGCGCGGTTCCTGCTGGACTCCGACGTCACCACGGCGGGCCGCCACCCGGACGCCGACATCTTCCTCGACGACGTCACTGTCTCGCGCAGGCACGTCGAATTCCGCCGCACTGCGCGCAGCTTTGAGGTTGTGGACACCGGGAGCCTGAACGGCACCTACGTCAACCACGACCGCGTGGACTCGGTGGAACTGAAGTCCGGCAACGAGGTCCAGATCGGCAAATTCCGCCTCACCTTCTACCTCAGCCCTGCCCGCGCAGCAGGCAACGTCTGATTCCGGGGTAGTTGCCTGTGGCCACGGCACATGCGGATCGGCGCGGACCCCAGGTTCTGAACATCGGGGAAGTCCTGGCTCAACTGAGCGACGACTTCCCCAGCATGACTGCGTCAAAAATCCGGTTCCTTGAAGAAAAGGGACTCATCAACCCGCAGCGGACACCTGCCGGCTACCGTCAGTACTCCGAGAACGACGTCGAACGGCTGCGCTTCGTCCTCTCACTCCAGCGTGACCAGTACCTGCCGCTGAAGGTCATCAAGGACTACCTGGATGCGATCGACCGGGGCGAACGGCCGGAGAACCTGCCGGCAGGCGTCACGTTGTCCCCGCGGATTGTCTCCGAGGAGCTCGCCTCCGAGCTGCAGAGCCGGGCACGCAGGCTCAGCGAGGAGCAGCTGCGCGCCGAATCCGGGGCGAGCGTCCCACTGCTGGAATCGCTCCTGAGCTACGGCCTGATCGGGCACGTCAACGGCAAATTCGACGAACACGCGCTGCAGGTCGCGCGGGCCTGCGTCCAGCTGGAGAGCCATGGCCTGGAACCCCGCCACCTGCGGCCCTTCCAGGCGGCTGCCGACCGCGAATTCGGGCTCGTGGAGCGTGCTGTGGCCACCCTGACCTCCCGCAAGGACGCAGCCTCCCACGCCCGCGCCGCCGAGGCGGCCCGGGAAATCAGCGACCTCTGCCTGTCCTTGCACCAGGCGCTGGTCCACGACCGCATCTCAAGGATGGACATCTGATGATTGAGGTGGAGATTGTCGGCGTGCGGATCGAGTTGCCGTCCAACCAGCCGCTTGTCCTGCTCAAGGAAATCCATGGTGAGCGCCACGTGCCCATCTGGATCGGGACCCCGGAGGCCAGCGCCATCGCCCTGGCCCAGCAGGGGGTCATCCCGCCCCGGCCGATGACCCACGACCTCCTGGTGGACGTTGTCGAGGCCCTGGGCCACACGATCGTCAGCGTCAACATCGTGGCGGTGGAGGACAACATCTTCTACGGGCAGCTGCAGTTCGAGAACGGCACCACCGTGAGCTCCCGGGCCTCCGATGGGTTGGCCGTTGCCCTGCGCGCCAAGTGCCGGATCTGGTGCGCCGACGCCGTCATGGACGAGGCCGGCGTCCGGATCACCGAACACGACGAGGGCGAGGACACGCACCCCGGACCCGCCGTGGACGAGGAAGTCGAACTGCGGCGCTTCCGCGAGTTCCTCGACGACGTCGAACCCGAAGACTTCGGCGGCTGAGCCGGCCCAGGCAACCGGCGCCAGGGAACCTGCCGCGATTGCGGGCGTGCCTGTGACTGCTGGTGTTTCTGATACGTGCGTGACAGCTGTGGCGGCACCAAACGTTAAAGTCGAGGATGAAACTTTCGACACGCCCTTGGAATAGCCCCAACGTCTTTGACCTTGGGCCCCGGCAGGCCTAACGTCGAAGGTACAAGTTCCCATTGCATACGGTAGCCGCGCAAGTCACACTGGAAGGTGGAGTCCGGCTGAATTACACGGATGAAGTATTCATCCGGTGTCATGCAGCTGTTCACATCTATTGCTGCCGATGCAACAAACCCAGGGGAACCCACGACAAGGAGGGTCCACGTGAGTCCGAAAGGCGAAGCAGGCGAGCTGAAGCAGGCCTCAACGGCCGGCGTTGCTGTGCCCGCCAGCGGTGCCCAAGGCCTGCTGTTCACCGAGGATCTCCCCGTTCTGGACGAGGACGCGGGCTACCGCGGACCCACCGCCTGCAAGGCGGCCGGCATTACCTACCGCCAACTCGATTATTGGGCGCGCACCGGACTCGTTGAGCCCGCCGTCCGCGGTGCGGCCGGCTCCGGCTCGCAGCGGCTCTACGGCTTCCGCGACATTCTGGTTCTCAAGGTGGTCAAACGGCTCCTGGACACGGGCGTCTCCCTGCAACAGATCCGCACCGCCGTGGAACACCTGCGGGAGCGCGGCGTCGAGGACCTCGCCCAAATCACGCTCATGAGCGACGGCGCCAGCGTCTACGAGTGCACATCGGCAGATGAAGTCATCGATCTCGTCCAGGGCGGCCAGGGGGTGTTCGGCATCGCCGTCGGCCGCGTATGGCGCGAAGTTGAAGGAAGCCTCGCAGCCCTTCCCAGCGAACACGCCGCGGACCAGTCCTTTCCCGACGACGAGCTGAGCAAACGCCGGGCGGCCCGCAAGATCGGCTAGCCCCCGCAGCTATAGACGTGACTGAGCACAGGGACGACTGTGCACAGAAACTAAGTACAACAAGATGAGGCCGCCTCCCGGACAGGGAAGGCGGCCTCATTTCTGTTGGGCTGTGTACGGCAGTCCGGGGCTACCGAAGGCTGCGGTCGCGGACAGCGCCGGCCGGGGCCACGCCGCCCTGGTTCAGCAGGTTCTGCAGCAGGGCATCGAAGAGCCCTGCCGCATTCTTGGCCGAGTCGCCGGGCCAGTGGTGGATGGAGTGGGCGGCGCCCTGGATCTGCTGCCAGTTGGCCTGCTCCGGGATATGCGGGCTCAACAGCAGTTGGCCGAACATGGATTCCATCTCCGAGAGCCGGAACGTGTGCTCAGCCGAACTGCTGCGCACCCGGTTGGCCACGATGCCGGCAGGGGACAGCTTGGGGGCGAATTCCTGCCGGAAGAGCTGGATGGCGCGCATGGTGCGTTCCGTGCCGGCCACCGAGAAAAGCCCGGGCTCGGCTACCAGGGTCACCTTGTCGCTTGCGGACCACGCCATCCGGGTCAGGCCGTTCAGTGACGGGGGGCAATCGACCAGGACGAGTTCGTAGTTCGTGGCGCCGGCCAGGACCGTGGAAAGCCGGCGAAGGTCGCGGCGGCCCAGGTCGGGGCGGTCGTAGATGCCGGTATAGGCAGAGCCGACGGCCACGTCCAGGATGGAGGTTGCCGCGCCGGACTGAATCCTGCCGTTGGCACTGCCGCTGGCGTTGCTGCGGCCGTTGATCCGGGCGTGTTCCACCCAGCCGCTGGGGACCACGTTGTCCGCCAGATGTGCCCGCCGCGGCGACCTCAGCATCCTGCCGATATCGAGCTGGTCGTCCGGACTCACGCCCAGGGCCGTGCTGGCGTCGGCATGCGGATCAAGGTCGACGACGAGGGTGGGGATTCCGGCGGCCAATGCCGCCGACGCCAGTCCGGTGGTCACGGATGTCTTGCCGACACCGCCTTTGAGGCTGCTGATGCTCACTACTTGCACTTGAAAAACCAATACCTAACGCCGGTTGCCGAGACGGGGTCGTGCCGGCTCCTGCGTTCTTCGGAGCCGGGGCGTGCATGCGCCACCCACCCACTCATCATATGTGGATGCTCCGGCGAAACCCGTTTCATCCGGCGTGGGGCGCCAGAACCTCGCCAATCGGATGGACGGGGAAAGCTCTAAGGCCAAGGCCCTGCCCATCGCGGCGTCCGTGACGGATAATGCTGTGACAGTCGCCACAATGATTTGTGTTTGCCCGCACAGGTCCTAGACACTGTGAGCACTTACCGATACGCCCGCGATGAAGCAGGAGAAGTATGTTTTCTAAGATTCTGGTGGCCAACCGCGGCGAAATCGCGATTCGCGCCTTCCGCGCGAGCTACGAGCTGGGTGCCAAGACTGTCGCTGTGTTTCCCCATGAGGACCGCAACTCCATTCACCGCCAGAAGGCCGATGAGGCGTATCTGATCGGCGAGGAGGGACACCCGGTCCGGGCCTACCTGGACGTTGATGAGGTGGTGCGCGTCGCCAAGGAGTCCGGGGCGGACGCCATTTACCCCGGTTACGGTTTCCTCTCCGAGAACCCGCGCCTGGCGCGGGCCGCGAAGGAGGCCGGCATCACCTTCGTCGGCCCGCCGGCCGAGGTTCTGGAACTCGCCGGTAATAAGGTTGCCGCCCTCGAGGCCGCGCGCAAGGCCGGCGTCCCGGTCCTCAAGTCCAGCCAGCCGTCGAAGGACCTGGACGAACTGATCGCCGCCGCGGATGAAATCGGCTTCCCCATTTTTGCCAAGGCCGTCGCCGGCGGCGGCGGGCGCGGCATGCGCCGCGTGGACACCCGCGAGGCGCTCCCGGAGGCCCTGCAGGCCGCCATGCGCGAAGCCGACGCCGCGTTCGGCGACCCCACCATGTTCCTGGAGCAGGCCGTCCTGCGCCCGCGCCACATCGAGGTCCAGATCCTGGCCGACGCGGAGGGCAACGTGATGCACCTCTTCGAGCGTGACTGTTCCATCCAACGCCGCCACCAGAAGGTCATCGAGATCGCCCCGGCCCCGAACCTCGACGAAGGCATCCGGCACGCGCTGTACCGCGACGCCGTGAAGTTCGCGAAGGCGCTGAACTACGTCAACGCCGGTACCGTCGAATTCCTTGTCGACACGGTGGGTGAGCGGGCCGGCCAGCACGTGTTCATCGAAATGAACCCCCGGATCCAGGTCGAGCACACTGTGACCGAGGAAGTCACCGACGTCGACCTCGTCCAGGCGCAGCTGCGCATCGCCGCCGGTGAGAGCCTCGCGGACCTGGGCCTGTCCCAGGAGAGCGTCCAGCTCAAGGGCGCCGCCCTGCAGTGCCGCATCACCACGGAGGACCCGGCCAACGGCTTCCGGCCCGACGTCGGCAAGATCACCGGCTACCGCTCGGCCGGCGGCGCCGGCGTCCGGCTTGACGGCGGCACCGTCTACTCGGGCGCGGAGATCAGCCCGCACTTCGACTCCATGCTGGTCAAGCTGACCTGCCGCGGCCGCAACTACCCGGCCGCCGTCGCCCGGGCCCGCCGCGCCCTCGCCGAGTTCCGCATCCGCGGCGTGTCCACCAACATCTCCTTCCTGCAGGCGGTCTTGGACGATCCCGACTTCGTCGCCGGGGATGTGGCCACCTCGTTCATTGACGAACGGCCCCAGCTGCTGAAGGCACGGGTCTCGGCCGACCGCGGCACCAAGCTGCTGACCTGGCTTGCCGACGTCACAGTCAACAAGCCCAACGGCGAACTCAAGGTCCACACGGACCCGGCGGACAAGCTTCCGGCCCTGGATGACGCAGCGGCCCGGCCAGGGTCCCGCCAGCGTCTCCAGGAACTCGGCCCGGAAGGGTTTGCCCGTGCCCTGCGCGCGCAGGACGCCGTGGCCGTCACGGACACCACGTTCCGCGACGCGCACCAGTCCCTGCTCGCCACCCGGGTGCGCACCCGGGACCTCGTGGCGGCCGGTCCCGCAGAATCCAAGCTGCTCCCCGAGCTGCTCTCGGTCGAGGCCTGGGGCGGGGCCACCTACGACGTCGCCCTGCGCTTCCTCGGCGAAGACCCCTGGGACCGGCTTGCCGCCCTGCGCAAGGCCATGCCGAACCTGTGCCTGCAGATGCTGCTCCGCGGCCGCAACACCGTCGGCTACACGCCCTACCCGGAAGAGGTCACGGTGGCGTTCGTCAACGAGGCCGCCGCCACGGGCATCGACATTTTCCGGATCTTCGACGCCCTCAACGACGTCAACCAGATGGCCCCGGCCATCCGGGCCGTCCGTGAGACCGGTACCGCCGTCGCCGAGGTTGCCCTCTGCTACACCGCGGACATGCTGGACCCGGAGGAAACGCTCTACACTCTGGATTACTACCTGGAGCTGGCGCAGAAAATCGTCGACGCCGGGGCGCACATCCTGGCGATCAAGGACATGGCCGGACTGCTGCGTCCGGCTGCCGCGGCACGCCTGGTCTCGGCGCTGCGGGAGCGGTTCGACCTCCCCGTCCACCTGCACACCCACGACACCGCCGGCGGCCAGCTGGCCACGCTCCTCGCGGCCGTGGATGCCGGCGTGGACGCCGTGGACGTGGCATCGGCCTCCCTGGCCGGAACCACCAGCCAGCCCTCGGCATCGGCCCTCGTCGCCGCGCTGGCCCACACGCCGCGCGACACCGGCCTCAGCCTGGCGAACGTCTGCGCCCTCGAGCCTTACTGGGAGGCCGTTCGCCGGGTCTACGCGCCGTTCGAGTCCGGACTGCCGGGGCCCACGGGCCGGGTCTACCAGCACGAAATTCCGGGCGGCCAGCTCTCCAACCTGCGCCAGCAGGCGATGGCGCTTGGCCTGGGCGAGCGTTTCGAGGCGATCGAGGACATGTACACCGCGGCGGACCGGATCCTCGGCCGGCTGGTCAAGGTGACCCCGTCGTCCAAGGTGGTGGGCGACCTCGCCCTGCACCTGGTGGGCCTCAACGCCGACCCGGAAGACTTCAACGAGAACCCGCAAAAATACGACGTCCCCGATTCCGTGATCGGCTTCCTTTCCGGCGAGCTCGGTGACCCGCCCGGCGGCTGGCCCGAGCCCTTCCGGACGAAGGCGCTGCAGGGCCGCACCGTCAAGGTCCGCGACGTCGAGATCAGCGCCGAGGACAGCGCCGCGCTCAACGGCGATTCCAAGACCCGGCGGGGCACGCTCAACCGCCTGCTCTTCGCCGGTCCCACGAAGGATTACCAGAAGAGCGTGGAGGCCTACGGCAACCTTTCGGTGCTGGACACGCGGGACTACCTCTTCGGGCTGCAGCGCGGCGCGGAGCACGAGATCGAGCTCGAGAAGGGCGTCCGGCTGATTGCCTCGCTCGAGGCTGTCTCCGAGCCGGACGAGAAGGGCATGCGCACGGTCATGTGCACGCTCAACGGCCAGTCCCGGCCCGTGGTGGTCCGCGACCGTTCAGTGGTGAGCAACGTCAAGGCCGCCGAACGCGCCGACACATCCCAGCCGGGCCAGGTCGCCTCGCCGTTCGCCGGTGCCGTCACGCTGACCGTCAAGGCCGGGGACACCGTCAAAGCCGGCGACACCGTGGCCACGATCGAGGCCATGAAGATGGAGGCGTCCATCACGACGCCGGTGGCCGGCACCGTCGCGCGGCTCGCCGTCGCCGGGATCGAGCAGGTCCAGGGCGGGGATCTGCTGCTCGTCGTCGAATAGCGGCAGCGCGGCAACACCGCACCCCATCAACACACAAGGGTCCTTCCGGCTTCCGCCGGAAGGACCCTTGTGTTTCTGCCGAACCTTGCCTCCCGAACAAAAGCAACGCGGGGTCAGCTACGGCCCATCAGGGGGCGCCGGATGGGCCGTATCTGACCCCGCGTTGCTCTGGTGCGGGGTTTCGGTGCGGGGCGGTTGCGGTTGCAGCCTAGGCGAGGGTGGGACGCTTGGCGCTGTACATTTCCTCGATCACGTTCTCGAAGTCCTTGAGCACCTGGGCCCGCTTGACCTTCATGGAGGGGGTCAGATGTCCGGAGGCCTCGGTGAAGTCGGCCGGCACGATCCGGAAGGACTTGATCGCCTCGGCCTGGGACACGGACTGGTTGGCGTGGTTGATGAGCTCCTGGACCGCGGCCATGACGGCGGGGTTGACGGCAGCCTCGGCGAGCGAGGTCGAGGCCGGGAGCCCGTGGCGGCCCAGCCAGCCGGGCAGCGCTTCTTCGTCCAGGGTCACCAGGGCACCAATGAACGGGCGGTTGTCACCGACCACGAGCACCTGCGAGACGAGCGCGTCCGCGCGGATCTGGTCCTCCAGCAGGGCCGGGACGACGTTCTTGCCGCCGGCCGTGACGATGATTTCCTTCTTGCGCCCGGTGATGGTCAGGAACCCCGCCTCGTCCAGCTGGCCGATGTCTCCGGTACGGAACCAGCCGTCCTCGAAGGTTGCAGCGGACAGGTCATCGCGCTTGTAGTAGCCGCGCATGACGCACACGCCCTTGGCGAGGATCTCGCCGTCGTCCGCGATCCTGACGGAGTTGCCCGGAATCGGGGCGCCGACCGTGCCGATCTTGATCAGATCGGGGGTGTTGACGGTGATCGGCGCCGTGGTTTCAGTCAGCCCGTATCCTTCCAGGATCTGCATGCCGATGCCCTGGAAGAAGTGGCCCAGCCGTTCACCGAGCGGGCCGCCGCCGGAAACGGCATGGGAGACGTTCCCGCCCATGGCGGCCCGTAGCTTGCTGTACACGAGCTTGTCGAACACGGCGTGCTTGAGCTTCAGCACGAGCCCGACCTTGCCGGCCTGCCGGGCCCGGGAGAATTCAATGGCGGTGTCCGCGGCGCGGTGGAAGATGGCGCCCTTGCCGCCGTCCTCGGCCTTGGTCAGGGCCGAGTTGTAGACCTTCTCGAAAACGCGCGGGACGGCGAGGATAAAGGTCGGTTTGTAGCTCTGCAGATCCGGCAGCAGGTTCTTGATATCCGGGGTGTGCGCCACTGTGACGCCGGCCGCGACTGCCAGCACAGAGATGAAGCGTGCGAAGACGTGGGCCATGGGCAGGAACATGATGGTCCGCGCCTGCTCGTGGACGATCGTGCCCAGCGAAGTGAACAGCGCGTTCTCGGACAGTTCCACGAAGTTGCCGTGCGTCAGCTCGCAGCCCTTGGGCCGGCCGGTGGTGCCCGAGGTGTAGATGATCGTGGCGACATCGTTCAGGGACGCCTGGCTGCGGCGTGCTTCGAGCTCGGCATCGCTGACGCCGGCTCCGGCCGCACGGACCTCGTCCAGGCTGTCGCCCTCGAGCTGCCAGACATGCCCCAGGGCGGTGAGGCCCTCGGAGGTGGCCGCCTGCCGGATGATGTCCTCGTGGTGCGCCGATTCGCCGAACGCGGCCACGGCGCCGGAGTCGCCAAGGTTCCAGGCCACCTGGGAGGGGGAGGAGGTTTCATAGATCGGGACCGAGACGGCGCCGGCGAACCAGATGGCGAAGTCGATCAGGGCCCATTCATACCGGGTGCGGGACATGATGCCCACCCGGTCGCCGGCGGCCACACCGCTGGCCATGAGGCCCTTGGCGAGGGCCGAGACGTCGGCCAGGAATTCCGTGGCGCGGACGTCCTGCCACTGGCCGGCTGCGTCGAGCCGCGAGAACAGCGCAGGGTTGGAGGCCTTGGCCGCCTGGCGCACCACGAGATCGGTGACATTGGTGTCCGGATCGACATTCACCAGGGGCGGGACAATGATTTCTCGCACGACAGCTCCTTTGGTATCCATAGGCCCGCAAGGGGTACCGCTAAGCCTAGTATGCGGCCCCCCGAAGGTGTGTTCTGCGACACCTACTGGCGAGTAACTTTACGGTCGGGGCCGCCGTTCCGCCAGTCGGGGATGCTGCGGGCACGTGCGCGGCGCTCTGCTGCCGCGTCATTCGGCCGGGCTTTCGCTGCCGTTGCGGCCCCGGCGAATAGAATGGGGCACCATGCAGACACCAACACCCGGCCGGCAGCCCGGCCTGCGCCGCCGGACCGCCGCCTGGCGAAGCAGGACCCTGGCCGGAGCCGCGGCCGCCACGGCCGGGCACGACCTCCGCTCACACCTGCGGCTGGGCCGCAAAGGCCTGGCGATCGGCGTCGACATCGGGGGAACCAAGGTTGCTGCCGGCGTGGTGGACGCCGAGGGCAGGATCCTCAGCCAGGCCAAACGCTCCACCCCGGGCAACGACCCGCGCGCCGTGGAACAGGTCATTGTCGAACTCGTCGGAGAGCTGGGCGCCGGACACCGGATCTGGTCGGTCGGAATCGGCGCTGCCGGCTGGATGGACCTCGACGGCGGCACTGTCCTCTTCAGCCCACACCTGGCCTGGCGCAATGAACCGCTGCGCGAGAACCTGCAGCGGCTGCTGCGCCGCCCCGTCCTGCTGACCAACGACGCCGACGCCGCCGCCTGGGCGGAATGGCGCTTCGGCGCCGGACAGGGACAGGACCGTCTGGTCTGCATCACCCTGGGCACCGGAATCGGCGGGGCCATGGTCATGGACGGACGGCTCGAACGCGGCCGCTTCGGTGTGGCGGGGGAGTTCGGCCACCAGATCATCATGCCGGGCGGGCACCGCTGCGAGTGCGGCAACCGCGGCTGCTGGGAACAATACGCCTCGGGCAATGCGCTCGGCCGCGAGGCCAGGGAACTGGCCGCCGCGAATTCCCCGGTTGCCCAGGAACTGCTCAGGGCCGTGGACGGCGACGTGGCACGCATTACGGGCGTGATCGTGACGGAGCTGGCCAAGGCCGGGGACCAGACCTCCCGCGAACTCCTCGAGGACGTCGGGGAGTGGCTGGGCCTTGGCCTGGCGAACCTCGCAGCGGCACTGGACCCAGGCAAGTTCGTGATCGGCGGCGGACTGTGCGACGCCGGCGAGCTGCTCGTCGCGCCGGCCCGAAAGGCCTTCGCGCGGAACCTCACCGGCCGCGGCTTCCGCCCCGCGGCGGAGATCGAACTTGCGGCCCTGGGACCCAACGCCGGGCTGATCGGCGCCGCCGACCTCTCCCGGGTCAGCAGCCGCATGCACACCCAGTAGCGTGCCTTCCTGGGCCCTGAACCAGCCAGCGCGGTGCCTGGCGCCCTGACCGGGTGGACTAGATGCGCGCCCCGTCGTCGTGCTCGTCCTTCTCGCCCGGCAGCTTCATGATCAGGAACACCACGGAGGCCGCGAACGCGGCCACCATGCCCACGATCGCCAGCGTCGGGGCCGACCGCCAGAACATCGCCGAGAACACGAGCGCAATCGGGCCGCCCACCGCTCCAATCCAGGCAAGGACGGTCATCGGATCTGCACCGGCCAGGCTGGGCGGCTCCTCCGGGACGAACACGCCATCGTCGTCGTCGGCCTCGTAGTCCCGGGGGCCGGATGCGGTGTCCGGTGCCTCACTGCTGCCCGCGGCCGGGTTCCCCGGGGCGGAGGCGAGCCGCTCCCTGGCGGAAAGTTCGATCGGCGCGACGCCGGCGAGGCCCAGCGGGTCGAAATCGCTGAACGACCTGTTCGCGCCGGTGCCAGCACCGGAGCCAGCGCCGGTGCCAGTGCCGGTGCCAGTGCCGGTGCCGCCGGCGCTGTTGGTTTCGCCGGCCGGGCCGTCAGTTCCCCCAATTGCCTCGTCCCCGCCTGCCCCGACCCCTTCCAGCCTGGCGACGAGATCCAGCCACACGGCGTCGTCATCGGCAAGCGGTTCGTCCGCGGCGGGCGGGTCCTGCGCCTCAGGGGGCGGGGTGGTGCCCGGACGCTGGAGGCCGGATGCGTCAGCGCCAGGCGACCGGGCGTCGTCGGGGTCAGGGGTCTCGGGGTCAGGGACGTCGGGGTCCGGTTTAGTCATTGGCCGTGTCCTTCCGGCTGGCGCGGGCGGCGCCCGGACCGGCTGCGGCTGCAACGGACCGGACAAATTCGGCCGTGCCACGGAAGATCTCGGGCGCGTCGTTGTCCATGGTAGCGACGTGGTAGCTGTTTTCCAGCCGGACCACCTCGAGCGGGGCGTTGGTCAACCCGCGGCGCAGGGCCTCCATGCTGGATTCGGACACCACGTGGTCCACTGTGGAACGGTAGACCCGGACCGGAGCCGTGACGCGGGGCAGCAGCCGCACGGTGTCCTTGAACATCTTGTTGAGCTCGTGCGCGGCGGCCACCGGGGTGCGCGGGTAGGCGCACTCATCCATGCCCGGTTTGAGGATGTCATTGGCGATCGCCGGGGTGCTCTTGAGGACAAACTTCAAGACGCCCGCCAGCGGGGCGCGGGGATCATCGATGACCAGGCCGGGGTTGACCACCACCACACCCGCCACGGGGCGGGTGGCGGCGATCCGCAACGCGAGGGCGCCGCCCATGGACAGCCCCGCCACGACCACGACGTCGCATTCTTCCGCAAGCTCCAGGTAGGCCGCGTCCAAGGCAGCATGCCAGTCCTGCCACCGGGTCTTGGCCAGCTCCTGCCAGCTCGTTCCGTGCCCCGGCAGCAGGGGCAGCCGGACGGCGAACCCGGCACCGGCCAGGGACAACGTCCAGTCCCGCACACCGTGCGGGCTGCCGGTGAAGCCGTGCGAGACCACGACCCCGGTCCGGGGGATGGTTCCGGTGAACGGGCTGCTGAACGGCGAATGGTCCGGGAGGATGCTCATGGGGACTCCGAGGGGGGCGCGGGGCGGCGAAATGGCGTGGGCGTGCTGCAGGAAGAAACGCACTGATTCTTCAAAGAGTAGCGGCGCATCGGCGTCCAGGGTGGCAACGTGCCCGCTCTTCGGGAGGGGAACCACCGTGAGCTCCCGGGACCCGAGCCGCCTGCGCAGCAGCGCCAGGGACGACGGCGGGACCACCGCGTCGGTGTCCGACTTGAACACCAGGGCCGGGGCGGAGACGGACGGCAGGTCCCGGAGGGTCGCGGCGAACAGCCGGCGCAACTGGTGGACGGCGGCCAGCGGCGTCAGGGAGTAGTCACCGTCGTCGGTGGTGGCCGCCGTGGAATTCTCCTCCTGGACGGGCGTGGTGGTGTGCTGGAAGTACTTGAGCAGTCCCACGATCCGGACCCTGCGGTCATAGAAGCTCAGGCCGGGGTTGACGGCGGCCACGCCGGCCACGCTGTGGCGGGCCGCGGTACGCAGGGCGATCGTGCCGCCCATGGACAGTCCCGCGACATAGCAGTCATCAGTCCGGGCGGCCAGGTCCAGGTACGCCGTTTCAAAGCTCCTGTACCAGTCCTGCCAGCCCTGCCGGGCGAGATCCCGCCAGTGGGTGCCGTGCCCGGGCAGTAGCGGTACCGAGACGGCGAAACCCTGGGCGGCGAGGTGGCGGGCCCACGGCAGGACGCTGAGCGGGCTGCCTGTGAAGCCGTGGCAGATGGCCACACCGGTCCGGGCGTTGGGGCCGTGGCCCGGGTAGCTGAAAGCGGCGGGCGCAGGGGGAGTGCTGCTTTCAGTCATGAGCCCATCGTGTCACCCTTAGCGCCAAAACTCACTAGAGTAAGGTGTCCATTGAAGCCTGGCCGGACCCGGTTCGGGCCGCAGGCCAGACGCCTTCCGGAGAGGTCACCGAGTGTTTTATTGGTTCATGAAGACGTTTGTCCTGGGGCCGGTGCTCAGGCTGCTGTTCCGGCCCTGGGTCAAGGGCCTCGACAACGTCCCTGCCGAGGGCGCCGCGATCCTTGCCTCGAACCACCTCTCCTTCTCGGATTCCATCTTCATGCCGGTCATGGTGCCGCGGCCGGTCGCGTTCCTGGCGAAATCCGAATACTTCACCGGCACCGGGATCAAGGGCAGGCTGACCGCAGCCTTCTTCCGGCTCACCAACCAGCTGCCCATGGACCGGTCCGGGGGCGCCGCGTCCGCGCAGTCGCTGAACGCCGGCATGGACGTGCTCAAGAAGGGTTCCCTCCTGGGCATCTACCCCGAGGGGACCCGCAGCCCCGACGGGCGCCTCTACCGCGGCAAGGTGGGGGTTGCGCGCCTTGCGCTGCAGGCCCGCGTCCCGGTCATCCCGGTGGCAATGATCGGAACGGACAAAGTCCAGCCGATCGGCAAGCGCGTGCCCAACATCCGCCGTATCGGCATGATCTTTGGCGAACCGCTCGACTTCAGCCGCTATTACGGGATGGAGGATGACCGGCTGATCCAGCGTTCAGTGACTGACGAGATCATGTACGAACTCATGCGCCTCTCCGGCCAGGAATACGTGGATGAGTACGCCGCCGTCGTGAAGCTCCGCCTGGCGGGCAAAGCGCAGGACGCGGCCCCGGACAAAACCCCTGCGGGCCCTGACGCGGTGCAGGATGCGGCTGCCGGCAATACCCCGAACGAAGCCCCAAACACGGCCCCAACGGAAACCCCGAATGAAGCCGCTGCCGGGGATGCGGGGCCGGAGGTTCCCGGCCCCGCATGAGCGGGCCACGGGTGCCATATGACGGCAGCCGGGCTGTCAATGACAGGCAGGGCCCCCGAACCTTGATGGGGCAACTATCCTTAGATAGTGACCGAGCTATCTGAGAAACCAGTTTCCCCGCTGACCAGCACCGCCCAGAGCGGAGCCGCCAACTATCCCGGACTGGACAACTGGCGGGAGCTCCCGGCCTCGCAGCAGCCCACCTGGTCGGACCCGGCTGTGTTCGAGGCGTCCGTCAAGGAACTTTCCGTCCTCCCGCCCCTCGTGTTCGCCGGCGAAGTGGACATTCTTCGCGAACGGCTCGCCGCCGCCGCGCAGGGCAAGGCGTTCCTGCTCCAGGGCGGCGACTGCGCCGAGACCTTCGAAGCCGCGACGGCGGACAAGATCAGCGCCCGCGTCCGGACCATCCTGCAGATGGCCGTTGTCCTGACCTACGGCGCGGCCATGCCCGTCATCAAGATGGGCCGCATGGCTGGCCAGTTCGCCAAGCCCCGCTCCTCCAACGATGAAACGCGCGAGGGCGTCACCCTGCCGGCCTACCGGGGCGACATCGTCAACGGCTACGATTTCACGCCCGAGTCCCGCGCCCACGACGCCGGCCGGATGCTCAAGGCCTACCACACCTCCGCTTCGACGCTGAACCTGATCCGCGCCTTCACCCAGGGCGGTTTCGCGGACCTGCGCCTGGTGCACCAGTGGAACAAGGGCTTCACCGAGAACCCGGCCCACGCCCGCTACGAGTCCCTGGCCCGGGACATCGACCGCGCCATCAAGTTCATGGCCTCCTGCGGTGCCGACTTCGAGGCCCTGAAGCGGGTGGAATTCTACGCGAGCCACGAGGCCCTGCTGCTGGACTACGAGCGCGCCCTGACCCGCATCGACTCGCGCACGGGGCTGCCCTACGACACCTCCGCGCACTTCCTCTGGATCGGGGAGCGGACCCGCGAGCTGGACCACGCACACGTTGACTTCCTCTCCCGCGTCCGCAACCCGATCGGCGTCAAGCTCGGCCCGTCGACCAGCGGCGACGACGCCCTGCGCCTGATCGACAAGCTGGATCCGAACCGGGAGCCCGGCCGGCTCACCTTCATCACCCGCATGGGTGCGGGCAACATCCGCGAGAAGCTGCCGGCGATCGTCGAGCGCGTCACCGCCTCCGGTGCCCAGGTCCTTTGGGTCACCGACCCCATGCACGGGAACACGGTCACCTCGCCCAACGGCTACAAGACCCGCAATTTCGACGACGTCATTGACGAAGTGCGCGGATTCTTCGAAGTCCACCACGCGCTCGGCACCGTTCCCGGCGGCCTGCACGTGGAGATGACGGGGGACGACGTCGCCGAGTGCCTCGGCGGAGCCGACCCGATCGACCAGGAAGCCTTCCTGGACCGCTACGAGTCGGTCTGCGATCCGCGCCTGAACCACATGCAGTCGCTCGAGATGGCGTTCCTGGTGGCCGGAGCGCTCTCCAAGCGCTGACGCACTGATGGACAGAACGCATCTGGCAGAAGGCATTCCGACAGAACGTTTCCCACAGAACGCATTCTGAGAAAAAGCTCCGCCCGGCTACAGCAGCCGGGCGGAGCTTTCTTGTGCGATGGCAGGGGCCGGAGCGGGGTGCCTGTCAGACGACGGTAAGCGTAACGGTCGAGCCTTCCGGGGCCTTCGTGTCCACCGGATTCTGGTCCCGGACCGTGCCGAAGAAACCGCCGAGGATGTTATCGACCTGGACTTTGAAGCCTAGTTTCTCAAGGGCTTCCTGGGCCTCCGAGGCCTGCTTGCCGATGAAGCTGGGGACCTCGACGAGCTTCGGGCCCTTCGAGATGGTCAAGGTGACGGTGCCGCCCTTGGTCAGGTTGCCGGAGGCCGGGTCCTGCGCCAGCACCGCGCCCTCGGGGACGTTCCTGTCGTTGACTGCTTCCGGGGCCACCACGGCCTTCAGGCCGGCGGCTTCCAGGGCCTTAACAGCGGCGTCCTGCGCCTGCCCGCGAACATCCGGGACCGGGATGGGCTGCGGGCCCTTCGAGACGGTCAGGCCCACGGGCGTCCCGTGCCTGACCGGGTTGCCGCTGCGCGGAGCCTGGGCAAGGACGGTTCCGGCAGGCGCCTTCTCGTCGAAGGTCTCGGTAATCGGGCCCAAAGCCATCTGGGCACCGTTGAGCGTGGTCTTGGCCTCGTCCAGGCTCTTGCCGGCCAGTTCCGGCAGCGGGAACAGCTCCGGGCCCTTGGACACGGCCAGCGACACGGGCTGGAACTTGCGGATGACCTCCCCGGCGGTCGGCTCCGAGCCGACCACGAGCCCGGGCGAGACGTCGTCGTCGAAGACATCCTTCACCGTGGATTGGAAGCCGGCGGTGCGGAGCAGGTCCTGGGCCTCGGCAACGGTCTTGTTCGCCACCGGGGGAATCGTTCCCGGCGACCCCGGACCCATGCCGAAGAACCAGCCGGCGACGGCGGCGAGCAGCGCCGCGACGACGAGCAGGACGATCCACAGCAAGCCGCGGCGCCGGGGGTTGCCCTCGTGCAGGGTCCTGGTGGGCGTGGCGGCGGCTCGCTGGCGCGCCTTCTCCTCGTCCCGGTCCAGTTTGCGCTGGGCGCGTTTGCTGGGGGCAACCGCGCCCTCCGCCGGGCCGTCATACCCGGCGCCGTCGTAGGCCGCCTCGTCCGGGGTGGACAACGGTCCGTAGGCCGGACGCCGCGGGGCACCGGACATCACAGTGGTCGGGTTGCCGCTGGTGCGGGAAAGCATCTCGGTGGGCCGGGCGAGGCTGCCGTATACCTCAGTCTGCAATTCCGTGGGCATTCCGGTGGGCGGCAGCACGTGGGCCGTTTCCTGCGCGTCCGACGCCGGACCGGTACCGCCTGGCGGCCGGGTTGGCGGTGCTGCCACGGCCGGCAGGGTGCTGCGAGCCGCCGGCGGCTGGAGGTCGAGTTCGGCGTCGCTGAGGTTGGTCCTGATGTGCCGGAGCTCGGACAACAGGGCGCTGCCGTCGACGGGGCGCTTGTCCGGGTCCCGGTCCGTGCACCACTGGACGAGTTCGTCGATCTCCGCGGCCAGCCCGGGCACCTCCAGCGAGGGCGCTGCGACGGTGGAATTGACGTGCTGGTAGGCGACCTGGATGGGCACGTCGCCTTCGAACGGCTGCCGGCCCGTGATCATTTCGTAGAGCATGATCCCGACGGAATAGATGTCGCTGCGGGCATCTGCCTGTTTGCCCAGGACAAGTTCGGGGGAGATGTAGGCGACGGTCCCGATCAGGGCGCCCGTGCTGGTGGACGTCGAGATAGCGCGTGCCAGGCCGAAGTCGCCGAGCTTGATCCGCCCGTCGTCGGCGATCAGGACGTTTTCGGGCTTGATGTCCCGGTGGATCATTCCGGCGGCGTGCGCGGCGCCGAGGCCTTCGACGACCGGATCGATCAGCGCCAGGGCCAGCCGCGGCGACAGGGCGCCCTTGTCATTGAGGACATCCCGCAGCGTGTGGCCCTTGATGAATTCCATGACCAGATAGGCGAGCCGGCCGTCCTCGCCCTGGTCCAGGACGCCCACGACGTGTGGGTGGGAGAGCCGGGCGGCAGCCTTGGCTTCGCGGCCCAGCCGATCGAGGAACTGCGGGTCGTCAGCCAGATGGGGATGGAGCACCTTCAGCGCGACATCACGCTCAAGGCGCTGGTCCGTGGCGAGGTACACGGTGGACATCCCGCCGCGGGCAAGCCTGGATTGAACCTGGTAGCGGTTGTCCACCAGGTTCCCTACGAGAGCATCCGACACGTATTCCTGCACCTTACAATCGTAGTCGCTGGACAGAAACGGGCCCGAATCAACATGCGATCCGGGCCCGTAGCGTCACGCTCCGCCGAAAGGGAGCCTGTGCTGGAGTCTGTAGTTGGCCGAGCGGCCGGGTTTAGCCGAACAGCTGCCGGTTGGCCTTGATGGCGGCGACGTAGCCCTTGGTGTCCTCGAACATGCCGTTCTGGCTCACCGAGTACTGGCCCTGGTAGTAGCCGGCGATTGCGGTGTCCACATCCGGGCTCGTGCGGACCAACTGGCGGATGATCGCGATGCCTGCCGTGGCGTTGTCGTAGGGATCGAGCAGGTTCAGCTGGCGGCCCACCAGATCGGAGGCCCATTCGCCGGAGGACGGGATGACCTGCATGGTGCCGATCGCATTGGCCGGTGACACCGCACGCTGGTCGAAGCCGGATTCCTGGAAGGCAAAAGCCAGTGCAAGGCTGGCGTCCACGCCCATGCGCCGGGCCGTGTCCGCGACGATCGACTTCATCTGCTGGCGGGTGGGCACCGGAGAGGCATTGAGCAGCGCCTTGTTCTGGTTGGCCGAGCTGACCACCGCGGCCGGGTAGCTGAACCCGAGGAACGTGCTGGGCACGAGGGGCGTGGTGGTGGCAGGCGTGCTCGATGCCGGTGCGATGGTCGACGCGCCGGGGATGACGAGCTTCTGGCCGGGGTAGATGATGCTCGACATTGTCAGCCGGTTGGCCGACAGGACGTCCGAGAGCCTGACACCGTTGCGGGCCGCGATGCCGGAGAGGGTGTCGCCGGCCTTGATGGTGTAGGAGCCGGAACTGGCGGGCGCGGGCGCCGACGGCTTGGGTGCGGCGGCCGTCACGGGTGCAGAGGGGGCCGGCGTGCTGGAACCGCCGCCGACCTTGACCTTCTGGCCGGGATAGATAACGGAGCTCATGCCGAGCCCGTTCCACTTGAAGATCTCGGAAAGGCCAACGCCGTGGCGGGTGGCGATGGCGCTCAGGGTGTCGCCAGACTTGACGACGTACACGCTGCCGCCGCCCGAGGCGGGCGTTGTCGGCGTCGATTTCGCCGGTGCGGACGGTTTGGGCGCTGCCGGCGTCGAGCCCGTGAGCTTGATCTTCTGCCCCGGGTAGATGATGGTGTTCGGCTGCAGGTTGTTCAGCTTGAGCACGGCAAACGTGTCCAGACCGTAGCGGCCGGCAATGGCACTGATGGTGTCGCCGCGGGCGATCGTGTAGACGGCCGGAGCCGCCGTCTGCGCGGGCCGCAAGGCGCTCGGCAGCGTCACCGGGACGGAGGCGGCCGGGATCACTGCCGCCTTCAGGGATGTCGCCGCGTCAGCCTTCGCCTGGGCACGCATGGCGGCCGCGAGCGTTGCCGGGACAGAGCGCACCCGCGATTCGGCTGCGGCAGGCTGGGCGATCGCCAGGGAGGAAAGCACGACGGCGGGAAGCGCCGCCGTCGTCGCCGCGATGAGCGGCAGGCTGCGCCCCGGACGGAGCTGTGGCGAACGTGAGGTTGTCATTGGAAAGATCCTCTTCTCAGCGGCAACGCTGCGGTCAGGCCGGTAGAACTGGTGTTACCAGTGTGACAAAAGTTATTTCTGTTACAAATGTGATCTATGTGAATCTCTCATGAATTGGCAATTAGCACAAGAACCGTTTGACATTCCGCAAACCCGTTTCCGGTGGAGTGTCGCCCGAAAGTCGCTCCAGGGGAGTCCCCCGGTGAAGCCGGGCGGCATTCCGGCGCGGCGGGACCGGCCATGACCGCAGCGTGAATTCTGCGGATGCCGACTAGGCGGCGGGGCACCGGCCGTGGCAATCTTTATGCGTGAGTAATGTAGAAAGCCTCGTGGGCGAATGGCTGCCCCTGCCCGATGTCGCACAGCTTCTGAACGTATCTATCACCAAGGTCCATGCATTGCTGGACGAGCGTGCGCTGGCGGCCGTGAGAATCGGCGACCGGCGCATCCGGTCCGTGCCTGCGGCTTTCATCCAGGACGGGCATGCGGTGGAGAGCCTGAAAGGCACCATTGTTGTTCTCTCAGACGCCGGATACTCGGATGAGGAACTGATCAACTGGCTCTTTACGCCGGACGATTCCCTCCGCGGCCGGCCCATTGACGCCCTGCGGGAAGGGCGCAAGACCGAAATTCGCCGCAGGGCGCAATCACTGGCCTGGTAAAAGCAGACCGGCAGCAACTGCGCCGGCAGCATCCCCCGGACGTGCCATGACGGGCCGTGCACAGCGCAAGCGCCGTGCACGGCCCGCCGCGTTTCCAGGCACCGTTTAAAAAGGCGCTACTGCCGTGAGGGCCGGGTTAAGCGGCGCGGCTGACCGTGGCCTCTGCCAGCCTGCGGAGCGCGGTTTTGGGCAGCTCCTGAAGCGGCAGCAGGTCCAGGGCGGCGAAGGCGGCCTTGCCGAACTCCTCGATGAGCACTTCCGTGGCCTGGAGTGCGCCGCAATCCACGATGATCCGCCGGATCTCCTCGATGTCCGCGTCGCCGAGATCGGGGCTGCCCAGCTTGGCGTCGATGAACTCTGATTCGGCCGCCGAGGCCTGGTCCAGGGCGAAGGCCACCAGGACCGTGCGCTTGCCCTCACGGAGATCGTCCCCGGCAGGTTTGCCGGTGGTGACGGGGTCACCGAAGACGCCAAGGACATCGTCCCGCAGTTGGAACGCCTCACCGAGCGGCAGCGCGAACGCGGAATAGCCGCGCAGCAGCTCGTCGCCGGCGCCGGCCAGGGCGCCGCCGAGGGCGAGCGGGTGTTCGGTGGAGTATTTGGCCGACTTGAACCGGATGATGGACTGGGCCCGGCTGACGGCCCCGGCGCGGTCCCGCCGGGGCCCGGCGACCTCTTCCAGGATGTCGAGGTACTGCCCGGCCATGACTTCTGCACGCATGAGGTTGAAGATCAGCCGTGCCGGGCTGCCGGAGGCGGCACGGTGTCCGATCTCCGTGAACGATTCCTCGCTGAAGGACAGGCAGAGATCCCCGGTCAGGATCGCTGCCGCGTGGCCGAACCGCTCGCTGTCCAGCGCCCAGCCCTGGGCCTCGTGCAGTTCAATGAACCTGCGGTGGACGCTGGGTCCGCCCCGGCGGGTGTCCGAGCGGTCAATGATGTCATCGTGGATCAGGGCCGCGGCCTGGAACAGCTCCAGGGCCGAGCCGGCGGTGACCACCTCGGCCGCGCCGGCTTCTCCGCCGGCGCCGCGCCACCCCCAGTAGCACATGAGCGCCCGCAGGCGCTTTCCGCCCGTGACCAGGTTTGAGATCGAGCCCATGAGCGGATCGATGTCCTGGGAGATCGAGGCCATGATGGCCTGTCGGCTGGTCAGGAACTCGGTGAGCTTGCCGGCGACGGCGGCCACGTAATCCGCCTGCTCGAGCCGCAGCTGTTCGGCGAGACTCACTTGACGGACTCGGCAGCGACGTTCGCACCGATCGTGAACGTGGACACCCCTGTTGTCTGCATGACGGAGATGTTCACGGTTTCGTTGTCCCCGCGCAGGAAGTCCTTGGACGGCAGGGCACCGACGGTTTCCCCGGGTACGGGCTTGAATCCCTGCGCCTGCAGCCCCTTGGCGTAGAAAGCCAGGACATCGGCGGCCGGGGCGGTGATGCTGCCGACCAGTGCCGCGGTTGCCGGCACCGTGGTTTTGTCGAAGCTGCTGGAGACTACCTGGGCTCCTGGCATCAGCGGCAGGAGTTTCTGCGGGAAGCCGGGTACGAGGGCGCCGACCGTGGCTGACGTGCCGGGCTCCGCGGAAGGGCTGGGGGGAGCCGTGGTGGAGGACTGCGCAGAGGCGTCCGGGGTCGACGCCGGCGACGCCGCCGGGCTCCCGGTGCCGGCAGGCGTGCATGCGGCCAAGGCCAATAGCGCGCCAGCCGCCGCGATGGCGGCTGCGGCACGTTTGCGCTGTCCAAATACCTTCACAGGGACTTTCCTCCTGGGGTTGAAGCGGAATCAGCCTCCAGTTTAGTCAGTCCCCGGGCATAGGATTGAAGACGTGGGGCCGGACGCAGAGAATCAGCAGGGAGCGCAGAGGAATATGCACCCCAACGGGCCCTCGAATGCGCAGCCCCAGATCCAGCCTGCCGGCAGCCTGGGCGGGGACTCACTGCTGGAACTGCGGCGCAGCAGCATCATGCACGTGGACATGGACGCCTTCTTTGTCTCCGTGGAGTTGCGCAGCCGGCCCGAGCTGAAGGGAAAGCCCGTGATTGTGGGCTACCCGGCGGACCGCTCCGTGGTGCTCTCCGCGTCCTATGAGGCCCGCGCCTTCGGCGTCAGATCGGCGATGCCCATGGTGGTGGCGGCGCGCATGTGCCCCTCGGCTGTCATCATCGAGCCCCGCCACAAGCTGTACTACGAAGTGTCCGGCCAGATCATGGCAATCTTTGGTTCCATCACCGACCTCGTCGAGCCGCTCAGCGTGGATGAGGCGTTCCTGGACGTCGGGGGAGCCATCCGGAGGCTCGGGCCGCCACGGGAGATTGGCGAACTCATCCGGGCCCGCGTGTTCCGGGAGCTGGGCATTACGGCATCAGTGGGCATCGCCGCCAGCAAGTTTGTGGCCAAGATCGCGTCCACCCGCTGCAAACCGGACGGGCTGCTGCTGATCCGGACGGAGGAAACCGTCCCCTACCTACACAGCCTTCCCGTCAGTGCGCTCTGGGGAGTCGGCGGCAAGACCGTGGAGGTGCTGGCCCGACGGGGCATCAGGACGGTGGCGGACGTCGCAGCGTCGCCGCTGCCCTCGCTGCGCAAGCTGCTGGGCGCATCGGGGGAGCATGTCTACCGGCTCTCCTGGGGCATCGATCCGCGGCCCGTGACGCCGGTCCGCCTGGAAAAGAGCATTGGTGCCGAGGAGACGTTCGCCACTGACACCGCGGATGACGCGCTGCTTCACAGGGAGCTGCTGCGCCTTTCGCACCGGACGGCGGAGCGCCTCCGCAGTGCCGGTATGCACGCCCGCACCGTGGCGCTCAAGCTGCGCTACGCCGACTTTTCCACTATTACCCGCAGCCGCACCGTGAGCACACCGATCGACAGCGCCCAACTCCTGTACGCGGTGGCAGTGCAGCTCCTGGAATCGGTGGGTCAGCGGCCCATGACGGTCCGGCTGGTCGGCATCCGCGCCGAGCAGCTGGAAGAGGCCGCCGATGCCCCGCTTCAGCTCAGTCTTGACCGACGGGACGACAACTGGCGGGCCGCCGAACAAGCCCTCGATGCTGTCACCCGGAAGTTCGGCAACAAGTCCGTCCTTCCGGCCCGGCTCCTGGATTCCGGGGGCGCCCTTGAGTGAACCCGGCCTGAACCCCGTCGGGCCGCCCGTTCCCAAGGGTTCCGGCGGCGAAAGGGCCTTAAGACTGTCTTTCAGAACAGGCCGCAACAATCTATCCTTATTAATACCTAGGTTTAGGACTACTGGATCGACCGTTCGGGCGACCTGGCCAGCTAAGACCGGCGCGGGAGAGCTGAATTGGCCCCCTTTTCACCAATGGCGGTGACGGGGGAACCACTTCGGAATCCCGGGCGTTAGGGAATTAGGGCAATGGCCACGTCATGCCCGGACGTTGGCAGACTTGAGGAGGTCGTGATGCCGCTCTCGGAACACGAACAGAAGTTGCTGGAGCAACTTGAGAAGCAGCTGCATGAGGACGACCCAAAGTTTGCAAGCTCAATGGGATCGGTCCCCGGACGCTCATGGTCCACCCGCCACCTTGTCATCGGCGTGCTCGCGACTCTCGCGGGCGTGCTGCTGTTATTGGTCGGGGTGTCGATGCAGAACATCTTTGTCGGGGTCCTCGGCTTTGTTGTGATGGGCGCCGGCGTCTATTTCGCCACGATGCGCAGTTCTGCGGTCGGCAAGGCCAGGGCAGCCGGCGGACGCAAGCAGGGCAAGCCCAGGAGTTCGTTCATGAGCAACCTCGAGCAGCGCTGGGACGAACGGCACGGGGGCGAGTCCTAAACCGCTCAGTGACGGCCCCGTAAAGTCCTCCACTTCCCGCCACCGGTCCGCCGGGGAGCGGCGCGAGACCCGCTTCGGCGGGTCTTTCGCCATTTAACGCGGTTATTTCCGGCGCCTTTGCTGCAGCCTTGCTGGAATTTGGCTTCGATGGCGCCGCAAAAGGGACAACCGCACCGAATTATTCGCTCCCGCGCCGGTGCGCCCCGTCAATCGGTGCGGGGTGGGAGGCAAGCAGGCAAAAATCGCTCCACTTTCCCCCACCAGTCCCGATTGCCTGCAAATGCTGGGAAGAAGGGGGATAAACATCCGCAGAATTGTCTAAACATCCCGGGCGTGTCGTTGACTGTGGAGCGATGTGGAGTAATGTGGAGGACGTAAGAGGGTAGTGGCAGCACAGGGGACGTTGGACTTCCTAAAACAGACAGGCGGTGGGCCGTGTTTCTCGGCACACATTCGCCGCGTCTGGATGAAAAAGGTCGAATTATCCTCCCCGCGAAGTTCCGAGAGGAACTTGCCAGCGGGCTGGTTCTCACAAGGGGCCAGGAGCGTTGCATCTACGTCTTCAGTGAGGCGGAATTCGGCCGGGTTCACGAGCAGATGCGGGAGGCTCCAATTTCCTCCAAGCAGGCACGTGACTACATCCGTGTTTTCCTCTCTGGAGCCTCGGACGAGGTACCTGACAAGCAGGGGCGCGTGACGATTCCGCCGGCGCTCCGGGAGTATGCAGGTCTTGGCCGGGAACTCGCCGTCATTGGCGCAGGATCCCGGGCGGAGATCTGGGACGCCCAAGCCTGGAATGAGTACCTGGCCGAAAAGGAAACCGCCTTCTCGGAAACAGACGACGCCATCCCGGGGATTCTCTGAACCCCCACTGATCCACCAGCAAACAACGTTCCTTGATCGAGATCTCCAGCCGCCCATCCGGTTGTTGTCCTGGCTCACTTCCCCGGAGCCAGGCCGGCGCAGGATAGGCGCGGATGGGGATCTGGACCAAGGAACGTTGCGTAAGAGCAGTACCAAGCAACTAGCAAAGCGCAACTAGCAAAGCTCAAAACAAACAAGGCCAACGAAAGGACGAAGGCATGACGGATCCCGACCAGGCGAAGCCGACGTCCGAACGCCATGTACCGGTCCTCAAGGACCGGTGCATCAATTTGTTGGCCCCCGGCATCGAGGCCGCACGGAGCCGCGTCGAGACCCCCGTGGTGATCGACGCGACGCTCGGCATGGGCGGACACTCGGAGGCCCTCCTGCAGCGCTTCCCGGACCTTCACCTGATCGGCATCGACCGCGACGAGGAAGCCCTGGCACTGGCGGGGGTCAGGCTGGCGCCCTTCGAGAACCGGACCGACCTCGTTCACGCCGTCTACGACGAAATCCCGGACGTCCTCGAAGACCTGGGCTTCACCGAAGTCCACGGAGTGCTCATGGACCTCGGCGTATCGTCCCTCCAGCTGGACGAGCGGGAACGCGGCTTCGCCTACTCCTTCGATGCGCCCCTGGACATGCGGATGGACACCAGCCGGGGCCAGACGGCCGCCGACGTCGTCAATAACTACAGCGAAGAAGAACTCGTCCGGATCATCCGGAAGTGGGGCGAAGAGAAGTTCGCCGGCCGCATCGCGAACAGGATCGTGGCCGCGCGCGCCGAAAAGCCCTTCACCACCACCGGCGAACTGGTCGACCAGATCCGGGCCGTGGTGCCCGCCGGTGCCGCCAAATCCGGCGGCCACCCCGCGAAGCGCACATTCCAGGCGCTCCGGATCGAGGTCAACGAGGAACTGGACGTCCTCGAGCGCGCCATCCCGGCAGCGATCGAGGCCATCGCCCTCGGCGGCCGTGTGGTGGTCATGTCCTACCACTCCCTGGAAGACAAGATCGTCAAGGGCTTCTTCCAGGCCGGATCGAAGTCCTCGGCGCCGCTCGGCTTCCCGGTCGAGCTCGAAGAGCACAAAGCCGAACTCAAAACCCTGACAAAGGGCACCGAGGTACCCACCGCCGCTGAAATCGCCGAAAACCCCCGCGCAGCTTCCGCCCGGCTGCGCGCCGTCGAACGCATCAAAGCCAGGAGAGCCGCATGAGCACCGCCGCCGTCAACAGCTACCCCGTTGCCCAGGGCGCCACTGCCCGTGCCCTGCCCGGCCTCCGTCCCGGCCTTGACCAGCCCCGCAAGGCACGCACCCCGCTGTCGGTGGTCCGCTCCGTGCCGCGCAAGCGCCGCGCACCGTTCGTGGTGCTCTGCTTCGGGCTCCTGGCGATTGCCCTTATGGCCGTGCTGGTCCTGAACATCTCCGTCTCCTCCGCCCAGTACCAGCTGGTCCAGCTCCGCAGTGAACAGACCACACTGACCAAGCAGAACCAGGACCTCACCCAGCAGGTGCAGAACTTCGACGCCCCGCAGAACCTGGCGGCCAAGGCCACGGAGCTGGGCATGGTGGCTTCGGTCGCCAAGGGTCAGATCGACCTCTCCACCCTCAATGTCACCGGCAAGGCCAAGCCGGCCGTCAAGGGTGATGCCCCGGGCGCCGTCATCGCCGCACCGGCCGTCGCCGGGCAGCTCACGGTTGTCCCGCCGGCCACGGAGAACGAGCCTCTCGCCCAGCGCAAGGCGGCGGACACCAGGCCGGCAGACACCAAACCGGCGGACACAGACAAGGCGCCGGCAGCTGTGAAGCCCGCACCCGCACCGAAACCCGCCGCCCCCGCCGTGGAACTCCACGGCGGCTCGGTTCCCGCCCCCGCACAGAAGACGCCGGGGCAGTAACGTTCACTGACCACCAGCAAGGCAAGCAGCAAGGACTCACCGTGGCGAAGAACTCCGGCAGGGCAAGCAAGGCGAAAGCCCCAAACCCCACCCGGCGGCTCCGCGTGGGGCTTGGCATCATGCTGGCGCTCCTGCTGGTGGTCGGCGGCAAGCTGTTCATGGTCCAGGGCCTGGACATCGGGGGACTGGCTGAGGCCGCCCTCAACAACAGGCTCACGCCCACCGTGCTGCCCGCGGAGCGCGGCAGCATCCTCGATTCCTCCGGCGCGGTCCTGGCCAGCAGCGTCATCCGCTACAACGTCGTTGTGGACCAGACAGTCAACACCAAGACCGAAACCTTCCGCCGGTTCGAGACCATCAACGGCAAGGACGAGCTCGTCAAGGTCACCCGGGACCAGGGCATCTCCGAACTCGCCGCCGTGCTCGGCATGGACCGCGGCACCCTCCGCGATGCCCTGACCGGAACCCAGCGCTACTACATCGTGGCCAAGGACCTGAAACCGGACGTCGAGGACAAGGTCTCCAAGCTGCAGATTCCCGGCATCGTCACCGAAGGCACCAGCAAGCGGGTCTACCCCAACGGCTCCGTGGCCGGCGGAATTGTGGGTTTCCTCAAGGACGGCAGCACCGGACAGGCGGGCCTTGAGCAGACCCAGGACGAGGTACTCAAAGGCACACCGGGCAAGCGGCTCTTTGAAATCGGCGCCGACGGACTGCGCATCCCGGTCGGCGTGGACCAATTGACGCCGGCGGTGAACGGCAAGGACATCAAACTCACGCTGAATTCGGACCTGCAGTACTTCTCCCAACAGGCGATCCAAAGCCAGAAGGACAAGCTCAGTGCCGAGTGGGGCGTGATCGTTGTCCAGGACGTCAAGACCGGCAACATCGTGGCCATGGCCGATACCGACTCCCCGGATCCGAACGACCCCGGCAAGGTTGCCGCCGAGGACCGCGGGGTCCGGGCCGTCACCGCCGCCTACGAACCCGGCTCGGTGGAGAAGATGATCACGGCCGCAGCTGCGATTCAGGAAGGGAAGTCCAGCCCGCTGGACAGGTTCACCATTCCACCGACCTACACAGTGGACGGCCAGACCTTCAGTGACGCGTTCGAACACGGCACCGAGCAGCGGACGCTGGCGGGCATTGTCGGCTATTCCATGAACACCGGCACAGTCATGGTGGGCCAGCGGCTGAGCAAGGAACAGCGCTATGACTGGCTGCGGAAGTTCGGCATCGGCGATGCCCCCGACATCGGTCTGCCGGCCGAATCCAAGGGCATCCTGACCCCGGCCGACCAGTGGGACGGGCGCCAGCAATACACAGTGCTCTTCGGCCAGGGCGTCGCCCAAACCACCCTCCAGACTGTCCGGGCCTACCAGAGCATCGCCAACGACGGCGTGATGCTCCAGCCCCGGCTGATCGACAGCTACATCAACCCGGACGGTGCCGAGGAAAAAGTCCCGGCCAAAGCCCCGCAGCAGGTCGTCTCCAAGGAAACCGCCAAACAGGTCCGCGACATCCTTGAGAGCGCCGTAACCGAGGGCGAGATCAAAGAGGCTGCGATCGACGGGTACCGGGTGGGCGCCAAGACCGGCACATCCGAATCGCCCTGCGACGACGGCAAATCAGGGTTCTGCGGCTATACAGCCTCCATCATCGGAATGGCGCCCATGGACGATCCGCGGTTTATTGTTGAGGTGGTCCTGCAACGGCCCAAGGGAAGCATCTTCGGAATCACCAACGGACCGGTGTTCCGTTCGGTGATGAGCCAGACGCTGCGCACATTCAACGTCCAGCCCTCCACCGGCGAACCCGCGCGGCTGCCGCAGTACGCCAAGTAGCGCCTGTTCCACCTGGCACCCGGAAGTCACCAGCCGACGCCACACCCATTGCCCGCGCGCCGGAGCATTTCCGCGTGCGCAGGTCCCGATCTACCAGTGCCCGATTTTTTTCAGTGCCCGATTCATTCAGTGCCCGATCCACTAGCACCACAACGGAGATCCACTTGTCAGAGCTCACCGACCCCGATGCTTCCGCGCCGTCCGGCCATGACTCCACCCAGGGCTTCCGGCCCACTGCGGTTGCCGCAGTGCCGCTGGCAGACATTGGCGCGGCGATCGGCGTCGCCGTTCCCGGTGCATCCGGCTCCGTCCAGGTCACCGGGATCTCCCTGAACTCCCGGTCGGTCCGCCCGGGAGACCTGTACGTGGCCCTGCCGGGCGCCACACGGCACGGGGCCGACTTCGTGTCCCAGGCCGTCGACGCCGGCGCCGTGGCGGTCCTGACAGACGACGCCGGGGCGCGCCTGCTGGCCCTGGGCCATGACATCGCCGTCCCGGTCCTGCTGGCCCACGAGCCGCGCAGCGTGGTCGGCCAGCTGTCCGCGCTCATCTACCAGAGCAGGCCCGACGGCGCCGGGGCACCGGCCCTCTTCGGGGTGACAGGCACCAACGGCAAGACCACCACCACCTATTTCATCAATGCCCTGCTGCGGGCGCTGGGTAAGCGGACCGGGCTGATCGGGACGATTGAGATCCTGGCCGGAGGGGAGCCGATCCCGAGCCTGCTGACCACTCCCGAATCCACGGATGTGCACGCACTGCTGGCGCTCATGCGCGAACGCGGGCTCGATGCCGCCTCCATGGAGGTTTCCTCGCACGCCGTGTCTTTCCACCGTGTCGACGCCGTGGTGTTCGACGTCGCCGGCTTCACGAACCTCACCCAGGACCACCTGGACCTGCACGGGACCATGGAGGAATACTTCCAGACCAAAGCCCGGCTGTTTTCGCCGGAACGCGCCCGCGCCGCCGTCGTGACCATCGATGATGACTGGGGCCGCAAGCTTGCGGCCACCGCCGAAATCCCGGTCACGACCTTGGCCACGGCCGGGACCGACGGCGCCGGGCCGGCTGACGCCGACGTGACCGCGGACTGGACTGTGGTCCGGACTGCTCCGCGGGGCCTCGGCTCAGACTTCGTCCTCCGGCACCGCGACGGCGCCGAGCTGCGCGTCCACACGGGCCTGCCGGGCGGCTTCAACGTCGCCAATGCCGCGCTGGCCACGGTGATGGTCCTCGCCGGGGGCCACGAGCCGGCCGCGGTGCAGGCCGCCCTCGACGCCGCGGATCCCTTCACCGTTGCCGTGCCGGGCCGGATGCAGCTCGTGTCCACGGCCCCGGCCGCCGTGGTGGACTTCGCGCACAACCCCGACGCACTGGCCCGTGCCCTCGAAGCCGTCCGGTCCCCGGAACCCGGATCCAGAGTGATCATCGTTTTCGGCGCCACCGGACAGCGGGACCAGGGCAAACGCCCCGCGATGGGTGCCATCGCGGCGCGGCTGGCGGACACCGTGATTGTCAGCGACGACGATCCCCATGACGAGGACGCGGCGGCCATCCGCGCGGACGTCCTTACCGGCGCCCTGGCGGCCAAGGACGACGAAGGCCTGGACTGCACAGTCCTGGAGGTCTTCCCGCGCGACGCCGCCATCCTGAAGGCCGTAGAGCTCGCCGGAGCCGGGGACACCATCCTCGTGGCCGGGCGCGGTCACGAGGTCTGGCAGGAAGTCAAGGGAGTCAACTTGGCACTGGATGACCGGGTGGAGCTTCGGAACGCCTTGACAGCACGGGGATTCACCGTTCTCGAAGACCACCGGATAGAGTCCTAAACCGAGATGATTGCATTTACAGCGGCGGAAATCGCCGACATAACCGACGGCCGGCTCGCCGCGGAACCGGGAATTACCCCCGCCTCCGTGGTGACCGACTCCCGCGAGGCCACGGCGGGTTCCCTCTATGTGGCCAAACCGGGGGAGAACGCCGACGGACACGACTTCGTCGGCGCAGCCTTTGACCGGGGCGCCGTATTGGCGCTCGTTGAGCGCGAAGTGACCGACGCCGCCGGAACCGACTATCCCGCCGTCGTCGTTGAGGACACTGTCCTCGCCATGGGCGCGCTGGCCGCCGAAGCCGTCCGCCGGATCCGCACCAGCCGCGCCGCGGCCGGCGCCGCTTTCACCGTGGTCGGCATCACCGGCTCCGCCGGCAAAACCACCACGAAGGACCTGCTCGCCGGAATCTTCGCGGCCGCCGGCGCCGAAGGTGCCACAGTTGCGCCGCAAGGGTCCTACAACGGCGAGATCGGCGTGCCGCTCACAGTCTTCAAAGCCGACTTCGACACCCGCTACCTCGTCATCGAGATGGGTGCCACGGGCATCGGCCACATCCAATACCTCGCGGACATGGTCCGGCCGGAGATCGGCGTCGTCCTCGGCGTCGGCTCCGCCCACGCCGGGGAGTTCGGCGGCGTCGAGAACATCGCGGTGGCCAAGGGCGAACTCGTGGAGGCGCTCCCGGCCGGGGGCACCGCCGTGCTGAACCTGGACGACTCCCGCGTCGCCGCGATGGCCACCCGGACCCGGGCCCGCGTGCTCGGCTACACCTCACGCGCGGCCGGCACAGGCCAGGACAACACCATCCAGGCCGACGTGGCCCAGGCCAATGTGGTCAGGGCCGCGGATGTGGAACTGAACGCCGACGGCCACCCGGAATTTGAGCTCTACCTGCCCGCCGACGTGACGGACGGGAAAGCACAGCAAGGGCCAACCCGGCACCACGTCGCCGCCAAGCTGATCGGCGCCCATCACATGGCCAACCTCCTCGCGGCCGCGGCTGCGGCGCACGCGGCCGGCATCCCCGGGGCGCAGATCGCCGCCTCGCTCAGCGCGCAGACCGCCGCCAGCCGCTGGCGGATGGAACGCACGGAGCGTCCCGACGGCGTGACCGTCATCAACGATGCGTACAACGCCAACCCGGAGTCCATGCGGGCAGCACTGCGGACGCTGGCCGAGTTGGGCCGCGGCCGCCGCACCTGGGCGGTCCTGGGCGCCATGCTGGAACTGGGCCCGGATTCCATCCGCGAGCACATGGCAGTCGGCACCCAGGTGGTGCGGCTGAACATCTCGCGGCTCGTCGTGGTGGGCCGGGAGGCGCGGTCGCTGTATGTCTCCGCCGTCAACGAAGGCTCCTGGGGCGACGAATGCGTTTTCGCCGAGACGGCGGACGAGGCCTATGAGCTTCTCCAAGCCGAGCTCCAGCCCGGCGACCTGGTCCTGTTCAAGTCATCGAACGGCATCGGGCTGCGCCACTTGGGGGATCGGATAGCATTACCCCCACATGCCACCCAAGACTCTCCCGAGCGACCTGCTGAGGGAACTGCCGCAACCGCCACAGAAGGGAGTGCACAGCTGTGATTGCACTGCTGATGGGCGCCGGAATGGCGCTGCTCCTCGCGTTTGTGGGCACCCCGCTGTTCATCCGGTTCCTGGTCCGCAAGGGCTACGGACAATTCATCCGGGACGACGGACCCACCTCCCACCACACCAAGCGGGGCACGCCCACAATGGGCGGCACCGTGGTGGTCGTGGCGGTCCTTGTCAGCTACGGGCTCACGCACCTGATCATGTGGATGATGAACCCGCACTCACCGGGGCCAAGCGCCTCCGGGCTTCTCCTGCTCTTCCTCATGGTGGGCATGGGGCTGGTCGGATTCCTGGATGACTTCATCAAGATCTCCAAGCAGCGCAGCCTGGGCCTGGACGCCAAGGCCAAGCTGATCCTCCAGGGCGCCGTTGGCATCATCTTTGCCGTGCTGGCGCTGAACTTCCCGAATGCCGCGGGCCTGACCCCGGCGTCCACCCAGATCTCGCTGGTGCGCGATATTCCGTGGCTTAACCTCGCGTTCGCCGGAACCGTACTCGGCGCCATCTTGTTCGTGCTGTGGTCCAACCTGATCGTCACGGCCGCGACCAACGGCGTGAACCTCACCGACGGCCTCGACGGCCTGGCCGCCGGCGCTTCCGTCATGGTGTTCGGGGCCTACACGCTCATGGGCATCTGGCAAAGCAACCAGGCCTGCGGATCCCCGAGGCAGGCCGGCAGCGGCTGCTACTCGGTCCGCGACCCCCTGGACCTGGCCCTGCTGGCCGCCATCCTGAGCGCGGCGATGGTCGGGTTCCTGTGGTGGAACACCTCGCCCGCAAAGATCTTCATGGGCGACACCGGCTCCCTTGCCATCGGCGGCGCCGTCGCAGCCTTCGCGATCCTGTCCCGCACCGAACTGCTGCTGGCCTTCATCGGCGGGCTCTTCGTCCTCATCACGCTCTCGGTCATCATCCAGGTGGGCTACTTCAAAATCACCAAGGGCAAACGGTTCTTCAAGATGGCACCGCTCCAGCACCACTTCGAGCTCAAGGGCTGGGCCGAAGTCACGGTGGTGGTCCGGTTCTGGATCCTGTCCGGGTTGTTTGTCGCCGCCGGCCTGGGCATCTTCTACGCCGAATGGGTGGTGCTGCTGTGACCGGTCCCATCCCCGCCCCGCTCACCACCTCGCCCCGGCTGCAGGGACTCACCACCTGGGATTCCGACTGGGCCGGACTGCGCGTCGTGGTCACCGGCATCGGAGTCTCCGGCTTCGCCGCCGCCGACACCCTCATTGAACTCGGCGCCCGGGTGGTGGTGGTGGATGCCGCCACCAGCGCCAAGGCGCTGGCCCAGGCCGACACACTCCGGATCGTCGGCGCCGCGGACGTCCTGCTGGGCGAGGAAGCGGTGGAGTCCGTTCCGAAGATCGACGGGCAAAAGCCGGACCTGGTGGTCACGTCCCCGGGCTGGCGCCCGGACCAGGCCCTGCTCGCCGCAGCGGCACGGGCGCACATTCCGGTGTGGGGCGACGTCGAGCTCGCCTGGCGGCTCCGCGAACGCGAGGGCCGCAAGACCGCCGACTGGCTGGCCATCACCGGCACCAACGGCAAGACCACCACGGTCGGCCTGACCGAATCCATGCTTCAGGCCGCCGGCCTGAAGGCGATCGCCGTAGGCAACGTCGGAACCCCGATCCTGGACGCCCTGCGGGATCCCGTGGACTACGACGCCTTCGCGGTGGAACTGTCCAGTTTCCAGCTGCACTGGAGCCACTCGGTGTCGCCGGTGGCCAGCGTGTGCCTCAACGTCGCTGAAGACCACGTGGACTGGCACGGCTCCTACGCCTCCTACCTGGCCGACAAGGCCAAGGTCTACGCCAACACGCAGAAGGCCTGCATCTACAACGCCGAGCAGATCGAGACCGAGCGCATGGTCGAGGACGCGGACGTGGTTGAAGGCTGCCGGGCCGTGGGATTCACCACACTGACCCCGGCCATCAGCATGCTCGGCGTCGTGGAAGGACTGCTGGTTGACCGGGCGTTCATCGCCGAACGCAAGGACAGCGCGGCCGAACTCGCCTCGATCGCCGACCTGGGACCGGTGGCTCCGCGTCACATGGTGGCCAACGCGCTGGCAGCCGCTGCCCTGGTACGGGCCTACGGGGTGGAGCCATCGGCTGTGCGCCAGGGCCTGCTGAACTACCTTCCGGGAGACCACCGGATCCAGCTGGTGGCCCGGCATGAGGGTGTGCTGTGGATCAACGATTCCAAAGCCACCAACCCGCACGCCGCCGCCGCCTCGTTGTCCGCGTTCCAGAATGTGGTGTGGATCGCGGGAGGTTTGTCCAAGGGCGTGAATTACGACTCCCTGATCCAGGAACAGGGCAGCCGGCTCAAGGCCGTGGTCCTGATCGGCGCGGACTCCAGCGATCTGCAGGCCGCCCTGCAGCGACACGCGCCGGATGTCCCCGTGATCGGGCAGGGCAAGGGCGAGACTGAAGACGTGCAGACTGCCGGTACGGCCAAAGCCGACGCAGGCCCTTCGCCGATTTTCGGCGAGACTGTGATGGCCCAGGCCGTTGCCTCGGCGGCGCAGCTGGCCGCCTCCGGGGACACTGTGCTGCTGGCCCCGGCGGCTGCTTCCATGGACCAGTTCTCTTCCTATGCTCACCGTGGCGATGCCTTCATCGAAGCTGTCCGCGAGCTCGTGGAAGGGCAGGCTCAGACCAGCGAGGAGTAACAATGGTCAGCACGCCCACACGTACGACGGCGGCACGACCCGCCGCAGGCGGGGCCAGTAGAGGCGGGGCCACCAGTGGCACGCCCGCCGGCCGTCCGGCCCCTTCGGCGGCACGGCCAACGGCCGGCGGCCCCGCCGTCACCCCCGCGGCCCGGGTGCGTGCCTGGAGCCGCGGATTCTGGTCCGCGCTGGAAGGCACCGGCAAGTCGCGCAACGGATCCACGTACTACCTGATCCTTGGCTCCACCCTGGCGCTGACGGCGATCGGGATCATGATGGTCCTCTCAGCCTCCAGCGTGGAAGCCATCGCCGCGGGGGAGTCGCCGTACTCCGCCGCCCTCAAACAGGGCGGATTCGCCGCGATTGGCGTCTTCGCGATGCTTGTCCTCTCCCGCGTGAACGTCGTCTGGCTCAGGCGCTTCGCCTGGCCGCTCATGTTCCTGGCCATTGCGCTGCTGGGCCTGGTGCTCCTCGTGGGACGCAGCGCGCTGGGCAACCAGAACTGGATCGACGTCGGTCCGTTCACGTTCCAGCCCTCCGAAGCCGCCAAGCTCGCCCTCGCGCTCTGGATGGCCACCGTGCTTGACCGCAAGGCCAAGCTCCTCCACGAATGGCGCCACGCGCTCATTCCGGTCGTGCTCCCGGGCGCCATTGCGGTCCTGGGCCTCATCCTGGCCGGAAACGACCTCGGGACGGCCATGATCGTGATGATCATCGTGGCCGCCGCGCTGTTCTTCGCCGGCGTGCGGCTGTACCTTTTCGGGTTCGCCGGGGCGGTCCTGGCCCTTGGCGCGACGATCCTCGCCGTCACGAGCCCGAACCGGATGTGCCGCATCCTGTCATGGACGGGCCAGACCTGCGCCGACGGCTCCGACCTGAACTACCAGTCCACCAACGGCCTGTACGGGCTCGCGTCCGGCGGCTGGTTCGGCGTCGGACTGGGCCAGAGCCGGCAGAAGTACAGCTGGATCCCGGAAGCGCACAACGACTTCATTTTCGCGATCATCGGCGAGGAACTCGGACTGGTCGGCACGATCGTCGTCCTGGTCCTGTTCGCCATCCTCGGCACCGCCATCTACCGGGTGGTCGTCGCCCAGCACGATGTCTTCCACCGCGTCCTGGCCGGCACGATCATGGTCTGGCTGCTGGGCCAGGCCAGCGTCAACATGGCCGTGGTCACCGGGCTGGCACCGGTGATCGGTGTCCCACTGCCCTTCATTTCCTATGGCGGCTCGGCCCTGCTGATGTCACTGTGCGCAATCGGCGTCGTCCTGTCCCTGGCCCGGGCCCAGATGGACCCCGGCATGCAGCCGAAGAAGATGCTCAGGTTCGGCCCGGCCGCCTTCGCCAATTCCGTCCGGAGGGCCCGCGCTGCCCGGGCTGCAAGGACTGCCGCCAGCCGGTCCGCCGCCAGCACGGCCTCCAGCCGGTCCGCCGCCCGCACGGCCGCCCGGCCCAAGGCCCCCGCGGGCAAGAGCCCAGCCACCAAGAACCCCGCCAAGAGCCCCGCCACCAAGAATCGTACGAAAGCGTAAACAGCCCTTCATGAACACCGAGTCGCCCTTGTCCGTGGTCCTTGCCGGCGGCGGAACCGCCGGCCATATCAGCCCGCTGCTGGCAATTGCCGGCGCCCTCCGGCAGTCCCGCCCCGGAGTGCAGCTCCTGGCTGTCGGGACCCCCGGGGGAATGGAAGCGCGGCTCGTCCCGGCGGCCGGCCTGGACCTTGCCACCATCAGCCGTGTCCCGCTCCCGCGCAGGCCTTCCGCGGATCTGCTCCGGCTGCCGGGCCGGATGGCCGGTGCGGTGAAGCAGGCGGGTTCCATCTTGGACGAGGCAGGCGCCGACGTCCTGGTGGGGGTCGGCGGGTACGTGTGCACACCGATGTACCTCGCTGCCCGGCGCCGGAAGATCCCAATCGTGGTCCACGAGGCCAACACCCGTCCCGGCCTGGCTAACCGCGTTGGCGCAGGCCTCGGCGCCCACGTGGCAGTGGCCTTCGCCGCGACCAAACTGGGCCGCGCCGCCCGGCACGTAGGCATGCCCATGCGCCCCGAAATTTCCGGCCTCGACCGCACGGCCGCCCGGGCCGGTGCACGGCAGGCGCTCGGCCTGGACGCGGACCGGCCGACGCTCATCGTCACGGGCGGGTCCTCGGGCGCCCAGAGCATCAACCGGTCCCTCGCCGCGGCCGTCGGGGCCCTCGCCGACGCCGGCGTGCAGACCCTGCACATCACCGGTCGCGGCAAGTCCGTCCACGACGCCGACGGCAAACCGCTCGCCGCGCCAGGCTACCGGCAGGTGGAGTACGTCGACGGGATGGAAACCGTCTACGCCGCCGCGGACCTGCTGTTGGCCCGTGCCGGAGCCGCCACGGTCTGCGAGGTGGCCGCCGTGGGCGTGCCTGCCGTTTTCGTGCCCCTGCCCATCGGCAACGGCGAGCAGGCGTTGAACGCCGCGGGCCTGGTCGCCGCGGGCGGCGCATTGATAATCGATGACAAGGCCTTCTCCGCCGACTGGATCAGCGGGAACATCATTCCCCTGCTGCTGGACACGGACAGGCTGGCCCGGATGGCAGCCAGCTCCGAACAGCTCGGCATCCGCGACGCCGACCGGCGCATGGCCGATCTCATCCTCGGCGTCGCGTCTTCGAACGAGCGCAGCGGGAACCGGCAGCGTCCGAAACAGCAGCGTCCGAAACAGCAGGGCACGAACCAGCACGGCAGGAAGCAGTAGAGCAATGACCCAGCCCCAACACGGCACGCATGCCCTGGAATCCCTCGGCCGCGTCCACTTCATCGGCATCGGCGGCGTCGGCATGTCCGCCGTTGCCCGCATCATGGTGGCCCGCGGCATCCCGGTGAGCGGCTCCGACGCCAAGTCGCTGCCCGTCATGGCGGACCTCGCGGCCGCCGGGGCGCGGATCGCCGTCGGCTATGCTCCCGGCAACCTGGGAGACGCCCAGACGGTGGTCGCCGGATCCGCGATCCGGCCCGACAACCCCGAGCTCGCAGCGGCCCGTGCCGCCGGACTCCCGGTGCTGCACCGCTCCGAGGCGCTGGCCGCCACGATGGCGGATGACACGGTGGTGGCCGTCGCCGGAACGCACGGCAAGTCCACCACGACCTCCATGATCACGGTGCTGCTGCAGGGCGCTGGGCTGGACCCGTCTTTCGCGATCGGCGCCAACGTCCCGGCGCTCGGAGTCAACGCGGCACACGGCACGGCGGGCATCTTCGTCGCCGAGGCCGACGAGTCGGACGGCTCCTTCCTGAACTACCGCCCCACGATCGCCGTGGTGACCAACGTCGAGCCGGACCACCTGGACTTCTACGGCACCGCCGAGGCCGTCTATGCCTCCTTCGACAGCTTCACGGCCCTGCTCCCGGCGGACGGCGTCCTGGTGGCGTGCGCTGACGACCCCGGGGCCAGGGCACTGGCCGAGCGCACCCTGGCCCGCGGCAACACCCGCGTGGTGCTTTACGGAATCGCCGACGACGCCGCCATCCGGCTGCACGACGCGGGACCCGGCCGGATGGGGATCTCGACGACGGCGGGCACGTTCGGCGTCGAACTCCAGGTTCCGGGCCGGCACAACGCACTCAACGCTGCCGCCGCCTTCGCCGTGGCGATCGAACTCGGCGTCGCGCCCGGCACCGCCGCGGCGGCATTGGCCCACTTCTCTGGCGCCTCGCGCCGTTTCGAGTTCAAGGGGGAGGGCCGCGGCGTCCGCGTCTACGACGACTATGCCCACCATCCCACGGAGGTCCGCGCCGCCCTGTCCGCGGCAAGGGCCGTCGCCGGGGAGCACAAGGTGCACGTGCTCTTCCAGCCGCACCTGTTTTCCCGGACACGGGAATTTGCCCGCGAGTTCGCCGAAGCGCTCAACACCGCGGACACGGCCCTGGTCCTGGACATCTATCCTGCCCGCGAGGATCCCATTCCAGGGGTCACCAGCGGGCTGATCGCCGAGCACCTGGGCTCAGGCGGCCGCCTTGTCGGACCCGACGGGGAGGCTGTGCAGGCACTGCTGGCGGCCGCCGGGCCCGGGGACATCGTGCTGACCGCCGGCGCCGGTGACGTCACGGCCTACGGGCCGCTGATTGTCGAGGCCCTGACAGCCGAGGCCGCCGGTGCCTAGCACCAGGCGCCCCACCTACCGTGGCGGGTCCGGCACGAGTGGGTCCGGCACCGGCGGATCCGGCTCCCGGCCGCCGTCCGCCGGTACGGGCACGGATGTCATTTCTGCGTCCAAGACCGCCGCCGACACCGCCGCGGACACCGCCGTCGGCCGGTCCCGCAATCCGCAGAACCCGCAGGCCGCCCCGGACAACGGTCCCGGCAAGGTGCTGTCCTTCCCCGAGCCCAAGGGCAAGCGCCGCCGGCGGATCCTGCTGAGCACCATCGGGATCGTGGCTGTGCTGATGGCGGGGATCGTCGCGGCCGCCGTCTACTCGCCGGTGCTGGCCCTGCGCACGGTCACGGTGGAGGGTACAAAGATGCTGCACCCGGATCAGGTCCAGGCCGCCCTCGCGCCCCTTCAGGGCAAGCCGCTGCCGCAGATCAGCGAGGAGGAGGTCACAGCCCTGCTCAAGCCGCTGGTCCAGGTCAAGGACGTCACCGCGAAGGCGCTGCCGCCCGCCACCTTGCAGGTGCACGTAACCGAGCGCATCCCCGTGGCCCTGGTCAAGCAGGGCAAGACATTCCAGCTGGTGGACGTCGACGGTGTCCAGCTCAGCACCACCGCCGATGCGGCCTCGGTATCGCTGCCGGTGATCGACGGCGGCAGCGGAACGCTGCCGAAGGACCTGTTCCAGGCCATCACGGCGGTGCTGGGGGCCCTGCCGGCGGATGTGCTGGCGCGGCTCTCCAACGCCTCTGCCGCGTCGGCCGACGCCGTCGAACTCAAACTCGTCGACGGGCAGACAATCGTCTGGGGCAACGCGGGGGAGAAGGAATTGAAGGCACGGGTCCTTTCTGCCCTCCTGAAGGTCCCGGCCGACCCCAAAAACCCGGTGAAGGTCTACGATGTCAGCGTGCCCCGGCACCCTGTCACGCGGTAGCCGGCAATCGGATCCGCCGCGTCACGGATGTCCAGCGGACGTCCAGCTGCCCGCGGGACTACTTACAGGGGCTATTTGCCCGGTATTCGCGCGACACGCGGCGCCGGTTATTGAATGTCCCCTGCATAGGAAATACCGTCACAGACATGAGTTACTTGACATAACTATAACCTTCAAGTCGAAGGTTAAGGTTCAAAGCTTCAAGCAGGACTCGATCAGTTTTCGCATTAGTACACGAACAAGGGACACGTAACGTGGCAGCTCCGCAGAATTACTTGGCCGTCATCAAGGTCGTCGGCATCGGCGGCGGTGGCGTGAACGCAGTCAACCGCATGATCGAGGTCGGTCTTCGCGGCGTCGAATTCATCGCCATCAACACCGATGCCCAGGCATTGTTGATGAGCGATGCCGACGTCAAGCTCGACGTCGGGCGTGAGCTGACCCGTGGACTCGGTGCTGGCGCGAACCCTGAAGTTGGCCGGCAGGCCGCGGAGGACCACGCCGATGAAATCGAAGAGGTCATCCGGGGCGCAGACATGGTCTTCGTCACCGCCGGCGAAGGCGGCGGAACCGGAACCGGCGGCGCCCCCGTCGTCGCCCGGATCGCCCGGTCCCTTGGCGCCCTGACCATCGGCGTCGTGACACGCCCCTTCACGTTTGAAGGCCGCCGCCGTGCCGGCTCCGCCGAGGCCGGCATTGACGCCCTGCGCGATGAAGTCGACACCCTGATCGTGATCCCGAACGACCGCCTGCTCTCCATCAGCGACCGCAACGTCTCGGTCCTGGACGCGTTCCGTTCCGCCGACCAGGTCCTGCTCTCCGGTGTCCAGGGCATCACGGACCTCATCACCACCCCCGGCCTGATCAACCTCGACTTCGCCGACGTCAAGTCCGTCATGCAGGGTGCCGGTTCCGCGCTGATGGGCATCGGTTCTGCCCGCGGCGAAGACCGCGCCGTGAAGGCCGCGGAGCTGGCCATCGCCTCCCCGCTGCTGGAAGCATCGATCGACGGCGCGCACGGCGTGCTGCTGTCCATCCAGGGCGGCTCGGACCTTGGCCTCTTCGAAATCAACGAGGCAGCCCGCCTGGTCCAGGAAGTCGCCCACCCGGAGGCCAACATCATCTTCGGCGCCGTGATCGACGACGCCCTCGGCGACGAGGCACGCGTCACCGTCATCGCCGCCGGCTTCGACGACGTCAAGGCCACCTCACCGTCCATGGACCAGTCCCTGCCGGCCGCGCCGCAGCGTCCCGCGTCCGCCGCCCCCGCCCCGGCGCAGGCACCCGCCTCCGCCCCGGTCCAGCCGCTGCACGCCACCGTCGGCGCCTCCGGCTACGGCGGCTGGGGCCAGCAGCGTCCCTCTGCCGTACCGGCCGATTCGGGCTTCGACGTCGACCTTCCGGCCGTCGTGGAACCGGACCTGTCCGGCCGGCACTCCGATGACCTGGATGTCCCGGACTTCCTGAAGTAAATAGTTCCGCTCCAGCATGGCACCGCCGTCCGGCGGTGCCATGCTGCTTTGCGGCGGGTTACGGTGGATTGTATGAACGCAGGTATTCCGGACATGTTGATGGCGGTGTTGTGATTGTTTTGCTGGCGGGCTGAAGTCCGGCCGGGCGTATGGGTGGCTTTCACCGACGCCGGAGCCGGGAACCTGGCACTGCATGTCGGTGATGACCCCGTGGCGGTGCGCCGCCGGCGCGCGGAGCTCGAAGCGGCCGCCGGACTCGGCGGGCGCTCCTTCCGGTACATGAACCAGGTCCACGGCAGTGACGTCGCCACCATCGTTGGGTCCACGGCCGCGGACTCCGCGGGTGAACGTCCGGCCGCGCCTACGGCCGATGCCATGGTCTCCCTGACTGAGCCGCTGGCCGTCCTGGTGGCCGACTGCGTGCCTGTGGTGCTGGTCGGCGAGGATCCGGCCGGGGCGCCGGTGCTGGGCGTCGTCCACGCCGGACGGCCAGGCGTCGCCGCCGAGGTGGTGCCAGCCGCCGTGGCCCGCCTCCGGGAGCTCGGTGCGGACCGCATCAGCGCCTGGGTGGGCCCCTCGGTCTGCGGGCGCTGCTATGAGGTCCCCGGCAGCCTGCGCGCGGACGTTTCCGCGGCCGTGCCTGCCACCTGGTGCACCACCTCGACCGGCACCCCTGGTCTGGACCTGCCGGCCGGAGTGCGGAGCCAGCTGGAAGCTGCGGGCGTCGCGATCGAATACTCCGGGGGATGCACCCTCGAGGACGACACCCTCTTCTCCTACCGCCGCAACAGCCACACCGGCCGCTTCGCCGGGCTGGCGTGGATGGACGGCACCCACGGGACTGACGGCACTGACGGGACTGACGGGAAAAGGGAGTATGGCCATGACTGAACCGGCGCAGCGCCCGGACGCACACGCCGTCCAGCCCGTCACGGCGCCGGGGGAGAACCATGAGAACCGAACGGACGCGCTGGAAGGCCCCCGTCTGGCCCAGCTGGAGGCGAACCTCGCGGCCGTCCGCCGCCGGATCGACGCCGCCGTGGCCGCCGCGGGCCGGCAGGCGGCGCCGCCGCGCCTGATCGTCGTCACCAAGTTCCATCCTGCGCTGGACGTCCGGCGGCTGGCGTCGCTGGGGGTCACCGACGTCGGGGAGAACCGGGACCAGGAGGCCGCGGAAAAGGCGGCGCAGCTTCAGGACCTTGGCCTGAGCTGGCACTTCATCGGTCAACTCCAAAGCAAGAAGGCCAAATCCGTGGTGAAGTACGCCGCGTCCGTGCACTCCGTGGACCGGGAAGCCGTCGCCTCGGCCCTGGCCAAGGCGATGGCCGTCGAAGCCGACCGCACCGGCCGCCCGCCCCTGGACTGTTTCATCCAGGTCAGCCTGGCCGAGCAGGCCGGCGACGCAGCAGCGGCCCACCGCGGCGGCGCGGCGCCCGGCGAAGTCACCGCGCTGGCCGAACAGGTCGCCGGTGCCGGCGGACTGAGGCTCGCCGGCGTCATGGCCGTTGCCCCGCTCGGGGCGGACCCGGCGGCTGCCTTCGAAAAGCTGGCGGGCATTTCCGGGCGCCTGGCCGAACAATTTCCCTACGCCACGGGAATATCCGCCGGCATGAGCCAGGACCTCGAAGAGGCCGTCCGCTTCGGGGCGACACACCTGCGCATTGGCTCCGATATTCTCGGTCCGCGTCCGGCCCTGCGGTAAGTTCGACATATTGGAAGGTAATGGCGGGGATTCCAAGGCTGTCTAGTCACTAAGCGGCCCGCTTACGGACAAGATTAGGAGTCGACCATGGCTGGCGCTCTGCGCAAGACAATGATCTATCTTGGGCTCGCCGACGGCGACGAACACTACGAGTCTGAGCACCCCACACCGCACAAGGATGAGGACGAATCCATGGAGCAGGACCGCGAGGAACGACGTGCTCCGGCGCCCGTCCGCGAGGTCCCCCGGGAGGAGCCCCACGCCGCTGAAGAGGAATATCGCGCACCTGTGACACCCATCAAGCGTGCGGCATCGAGCCGCGAAGAGACCACCGGACTCCGGCAAATCACGACCATCCATCCGCGGTCGTACAACGACGCCAAGCTCATCGGCGAAAGCTTCCGCGACGGGATCCCCGTCATCATGAACGTCACCGACATGGGCGAGGCTGACGCCAAGCGCCTCGTGGACTTCTCCGCCGGTCTTGTTTTCGGCCTGCGCGGCAGCATCGAACGGGTGACGAACAAGGTCTTCCTGCTCTCGCCGTCGTACGTCGAAGTCATTGGCGACGACAAGAAGGTCAGCGAGACGCAGGCAAGTTTCTTCAACCAGAGCTAGGCCCGAATATTCGGTACTGATGCCAGGCGGGGACACCTGCCTGGCATCCGTGCGGAATTATCCGTGTTGAAATAGAAGTGACACTTTCCTTAGGACACTTCGGTATCCGGAATGAACATGGAGATATGAGTTAGCTCATGGGAATTGTTTTGGGGCTCGTCTATATCGTTCTGTTGCTTTTTTTCGTGGCATTGATCATCCGTCTGGTCTACGACTGGGTGCAGATGTTTGCCCGAAGCTGGCGGCCGCGCGGTTTGGCACTCGTGACCGCTCATGCTGTGTATTCGGTCACGGACAAGCCCCTCAAACTGCTCCGCCGGCTCATCCCGCCGCTGCGGTTGGGCGGAATGTCGCTGGACATAGGCTTCCTGCTGCTGTTCGTGGCCGTGAGCGTGGCGATGTGGATCGTCAAGGGCCTGGTGTACGCCCAGCCGATCGCGGCATAGGCCGCAGCCGCAGCCGGGCAGCGACCTGCCCGGCCCAGGCCCAAACCGAAAGTAAACTCCGGTTTGACACTGCGGTGTTGAATTAGAGGAACCAGACCATATTTAGGTACCGTAGTTTGACGGCCGGAAGGCCTACTGACTAACTAGACCAACGAGGTGACCAGATGGCTTTGACGCCAGAAGACGTTGTCAACAAGCGCTTTCAGCCGACCAAGTTCCGCGAAGGCTACGACCAGGACGAGGTTGACGACTTCCTGGACGAGATCGTCGTCGAACTTCGGCGCCTGAACCAGGAGAACGACGAGCTGCGCAAGAAGCTCGCCGAATCCGGCGCCGGCACGCCTGCCAGCTCCGCAGCCGCCGCACCCGTGGTGGAAAAGGTCCCGGCACCCGTCAAGGCCGAGAAGGAAGACACCGCCAAGGCCGAGGCCGAGGCCAAGGCAAAGGCGGCCGCAGAAGCCGCCAAGAAGAAGGAAGCCGAGCAGGCCGCCAAGGCCGCCCAGGTTGTCGAGCCGGCACGCAGCGCCGCCACCCCGGCGTCGGAGTCCGCCGCCGGCCTGCTCGCCATGGCGCAGCAGATGCACGACAAGCACGTCGCCGACGGCGAGCAGCAGCGGGACAAGATCATTGCTGAAGCCCAGATCGAGGCCAGCAGCCTCGTCAACGATGCGCAGGAAAAGTCCCGCAAGATCCTCGGTGCCCTCGAGCAGCAGCGCTCCGTCCTGGAACGCAAGGTCGAGCAGCTTCGCGGCTTCGAGCGCGACTACCGCTCACGCCTGAAGGCCTACATCGAAGGCCAGCTCCGCGACCTGGACGCCCGCGGCTCCGTCGCGGCCCCCGAGGTTGGCGAAGCCAGCTAGGGCAAAAAGCAAGTATTCTGAAAGCCGGTGGCTGAGGATTCCTCGGCCGCCGGCTTTTCCCTTTTCCCGCAACGTGCCGGCACCGGCCCAGGTGCCCGGCGCTTGCCGGTACCTGAACCCGGTCCCCGCACTGGCTCCCGATCGAAAGCCCTATGACTGACGCACCATCACCAGACGCCATGCAGCCTGTCGAGGCGGCACAGCCCGTGCGCGCCCGGCCGCGGCGGGCAAAGCTGTTTGTCCTGTTCGCTGCCTTCGCGGTCTTCGCCTACGTGTTCGACCAGCTCACCAAGCTCTGGGTCACGACCACCATGACCGAGGGTGAGCGGATCCCCGTGCTTCCCCCGCTGCTGCACTGGTTCTACATCCGCAACTCGGGGGCGGCGTTCTCGATCGGCGAGAACGTCACCTGGGTGTTCACGATCATCATGGCGGCCGTGTCTGTCGCGATCCTGCTGCAGCTGCGCAAGCTCGGTTCGCTCTGGTGGGCCCTGGCGCTGGGGCTGCTGCTCGGCGGCGCACTCGGGAACCTGACGGACCGGCTGTTCCGCGAGCCGTCGTTCGCGATGGGCCATGTGGTGGACTTCATCCAGCTGCCAAACTTCGCGATCTTCAACATCGCCGACTCCGCCGTCGTCTCCGCCGTCGTGATCATCTGCCTGCTCACGCTCCGCGGAATCTCCCTGGACGGCTCGCGCCATACGAAGGATACGGTGGCTAACGATGTCTGACACTGCCTCAGGAAACGCCGCTGATATGGCGGCCGATATGGCCGCCGAAGCCGGCACCGCACCCGCCGGGCACCACCGCTTCACCGTCACGGAGGACCTCGCCGGTTCCCGTGTGGACGCCGGACTGGCCCGGCTGATGGACATCTCCCGCTCGCAGGCCGCAGTCCTGATCGCCGAAGGCAACGTCACCAGCAACGCAGGGAAGGTCGGAAAGTCCCTCAAACTCACCCTGGGCACCGTGCTTGAGGTCGTGGTGCCGGACCGCAGGGACCCCCTGGAAATCGTGGAGGAAGTAGTGGACGACCTGTTGATCCTGCTGGACGATGACGAATTTGTGGTCATCGACAAACCGGTCGGTGTCGCCGCCCACCCTTCGCCCGGCTGGGTGGGACCCACGGTGGTGGGTGGCCTCGCCGGGCTCGGCTACCGGATTTCGACGTCGGGCGCCCCGGAGCGCGCCGGCATCGTCCATCGGCTCGATGTCGGCACTTCCGGTGTCATGGTGGTGGCCAAGACCGAAAATGCCTACACCGTGCTCAAGCGCGCCTTCAAGGAGCGCACCGTGGACAAGGTCTACCACGCCGTCGTCCAGGGCCTTCCCGATCCGCTGGCGGGCACCATCGACGCGCCCATCGGCCGGCACCCGGGCCATGACTGGCGGTTTGCCGTGACCGAGGACGGCCGTGATTCGGTGACGCACTATGAGGTCCTGGAAGCTTTCGGGAAGGCCTCACTCGTGGAGGTGCACCTCGAAACGGGCCGCACCCACCAGATCCGCGTGCATTTCTCGGCCCTGCGCCACCCCTGCGCCGGTGACCTCACCTACGGCGCGGACCCGAGGCTGGCCGCCACCCTCGGCCTCACCCGGCAGTGGCTGCACGCCCGGGAACTGTCCTTCGACCACCCGCGGACAGGGGAGCGGGTTACCGTCGCCAGCGAGTACCCGCAGGACCTGCAGTACGCGCTGACGGTCCTGGAGTCCGGAAACGCCTGAGCCGCACGGCACGGGCGGCCTGAATCCACGGGGTTCTGCCGGGCCGCCCGTTGCCGCCGTTCGGTGCCCACCGCCGTGGCTGCACGCCGCCGTCGTGGCACGGCACTAGAATGGTGCGGTGACTTCCAGCAACGACTCGTTTGTCCATCTCCACAACCACACCGAGTACTCGATGCTGGACGGTGCCGCCCGGCTCGGTGAGCTGTTCGACGAAACCGAACGGCTCGGCATGCCGGCCCTCGCCACGACGGACCACGGCTACCTGTTCGGCGCCTTCGACTTCTGGAAGCGCGCAACAGACCAGGGCATCAGACCCATCATCGGCGTCGAAGCCTATGTGACTCCCGGGACCGCCCGCACGGACAAGACCCGTGTGCGCTGGGGCGAGGAGCACCAGCGCAAGGACGACATTTCCGGCGGCGGCTCGTACACGCACATGACCCTGCTCAGCTACAACAACGTGGGCATGCGGAACCTTTTCCGGGCCTCCTCGATCGCCTCGCTGGACTCGGTCTTCGGCAAATGGCCCCGGCTGGACCGTGAGCTGCTGAACACCTACTCGGAAGGGCTCATCGCCACCACCGGCTGCCCGTCCGGCGAGGTCCAGACCCGGCTGCGGCTCGGCCAGTACCGCGAAGCCCTGGAGGCCGCGGCGGAGTTCCGCGACATCTTCGGGGCGGAGAACTACTTCTGTGAGCTCATGGACCACGGCCTGGACATCGAGCGGCGCGTCACAGGTGACCTCCTGCGCCTGGCCAAGGACCTGAACCTGCCGCTGGTGGCCACCAACGACCTGCACTACACGCACGAGCATGACGCCAAGGCGCATGAGGCCCTGCTGGCCATCCAGTCCGGTTCCACCCTCCTGGAGCCGACCTACGACAACGGCGGCTCGCGCTTCGCCTTCTCCGGCAGTGGCTACTACCTGAAGTCACCGCAGGAAATGCGCGAACTGTTCCGCGACCACCCCGAGGCGTGCGACAACACGCTCCTGATCGCCGAACGCTGCGAAGTTTCCTTCAACACCGGCGCCAACTACATGCCCCGGTTCCCCTGCCCGGAGGGGGAGGACGAAACGTCGTGGCTGGTCAAGGAGGTCGACAAGGGACTCCGCTACCGCTATCCCCAGGGCATCCCGGACAAGGTCCGCAAGCAGGCCGACTATGAGCTCGAAGTCATCACCTCGATGGGCTTCCCGGGCTACTTCCTCGTCGTCGCCGACTTCATCAACTGGGCCAAGAACAACGGCATCCGGGTCGGTCCCGGGCGCGGCTCCGGCGCCGGCTCCATGGTGGCCTACGCGATGCGCATCACCGACCTGGACCCGCTGCACCACGGCCTGATCTTCGAGCGCTTCCTCAACCCGGACCGCGTCTCCATGCCTGACTTCGACGTCGACTTCGATGACCGGCGACGTTCCGAAGTGATCGACTACGTCACGCGCAAATACGGCGACGAGCGCGTGGCGATGATCGTCACCTACGGCACCATCAAGACCAAGCAGGCCCTCAAAGACTCCTCGCGCGTGCTGGGCTACCCGTTCAGCATGGGCGAGACGCTGACCAAGGCGCTCCCGCCGGCCGTGATGGCCAAGGACATCCCGCTGGCCGACATCCAGAACAAGGACTCCAAGCGTTACAGCGAGGCCGGCGACTTCCGCCAGCTCATCAGCACCGACCCGGAGGCCGCCAAGGTCTTCGAGACGGCGCTGGGCATCGAGGGCCTGAAGCGGCAATGGGGCGTGCACGCCGCCGGCGTCATCATGTCCTCGGACCCCATCATCGACGTGATCCCGATCATGCGCCGTTTCCAGGACGGCCAGGTCATCACCCAGTTCGACTACCCGACGTCCGAAGGCCTCGGCCTGATCAAGATGGACTTCCTCGGGCTGCGAAACCTGACGATCATTTCCGATGCCCTGGAAAACATCAAAATGAACCGCGGCATCGAGCTCGACCTCGAAACGCTCGAGTTGGATGACACGGCGTCCTACGAACTGCTGGCCCGCGGAGACACACTGGGCGTCTTCCAGCTCGACGGCGGCCCCATGCGGTCCTTGCTCAAGCTGATGAAGCCTGACAACTTCGAGGACATCTCCGCCGTGCTGGCCCTCTACCGGCCCGGACCCATGGGCGCCAACGCGCACACCGACTACGCGCTGCGCAAGAACAAGATCCAGGAAGTCATACCGATCCACCCGGAGCTCGAGGAACCGCTGTCCGAAATCCTCGGCGGGACCTACGGGCTGATCGTGTACCAGGAGCAGGTCATGGCCGTGGCGCAGAAGCTCGCCGGCTATACCCTGGGCCAGGCCGATATCCTGCGCCGCGCCATGGGCAAGAAGAAGAAGTCCGAGCTGGACAAGCAGTTCGCCGGCTTCTCCCAGGGTATGCAGGACAACGGCTATTCCATGGCCGCGGTCAAGACCCTCTGGGACATCCTGCTGCCGTTCTCCGACTACGCCTTCAACAAGGCGCACTCGGCCGCCTACGGCGTGATCTCCTACTGGACCGCGTACCTGAAGGCGCACTACGCGCCGGAGTACATGGCTGCCCTGCTGACCTCAGTGGGCGACGACAAGGACAAGTCGGCGATCTACCTCAACGAATGCCGGCGCATGGGCATCACGGTGCTGCCGCCCGACGTCAACGAGTCAGCCCTCAACTTCACCCCTGTGGGCACCGACATCCGCTTCGGCATGGGCGCCATCCGCAACGTCGGCGTGAACGCCGTCGAAGCCATGGTGGCGGCGCGCGAAAAAGAAGGCGCCTACACCTCCTTCAAGGACTACCTCCTGAAGGTCCCGGCAGTGGTCTGCAACAAGCGCACCATCGAATCCCTGATCAAGGCCGGCGCCTTCGACTCGCTCGGCCACCCCCGGCGGGCCCTGGCCATGATCCATGAAGAAGCGATCGACTCCGTCATCACCCTCAAGCGCAACGAGGCGATCGGCCAGTTCGACCTCTTCGCCGGCTTTGAGGACCAGGAGCCCGAGGCGTCGCTCAGCACCGAGATCCCGGACCTGCCGGAATGGGAGAAGAAGGACAAACTGGCGTTCGAGCGCGACATGCTCGGCCTCTACGTCTCCGACCACCCGCTGCAAGGACTGGAAGGGCTCCTGAGCCAGCACGCCGACCGGTCGATCACCTCGATCATCGCCGAAGACGGCCCGCCGGACGGCTCGATCGTGACCATCGCCGGCATGATCACCTCGCTCAGCCGGCGGATCGCCAAGGCCAGCGGCAACGCCTACGCCCGGGCCGAAATCGAGGACCTCGCCGGTTCCATGGAGGTCATGTTCTTCGGCCAGGTCTACGGCCCCATCGCCTCGGTGCTCGCGGAGGACCTGATCGTGGTGGTCAAGGGCCGGCTGCAGCGGCGCGACGACGGCGCCGTCACCTTGAACTGCATGGAACTCTCCGTGCCGGACCTCAGCGACAGCCAGAACGGGCCCGTGGTGATCACCATGGCCACGCACAAGGCCACCGAGGCCGTGGTCACCGAGCTGGGCGACGTGCTGCGCACCCACCGCGGAAATTCGGAGGTCCGCCTGCACCTGCAGGGCGACACCCGGGTGGAGGTCATGGGCCTGCCGGTGCACCTGCGCGTCAACCCGAGCCCGTCACTGTTCGGCGATCTGAAGGTGCTGCTCGGCCCGACCTGTTTGGATAACTGACATGCAGGGGGTTGCTGGCGGCCAGGCAAGGCTGAGCGATCCAGGGCACCCTGAGTATCGCCGCCCCGCGAGGGTTCACGCACAGCATCCGAGGATCATGTTTTCGGGTTGAGCGTTCCCCGGGCGATGCTGTCGGCGGAGTGGGCCGGGTTCCCGTTGTATGGCTGGTTGGAGACGTCCACGATGGGGTACTGGGCCAGATCAATGCCGTCCGGGATGGTGAAGATGCCGGATTCATTGTCGAGGACACCCAGGCTGACCATTCTGGACAGGTCGGCAGAGCCGACCCACACGCCCCGGAATCCGGTGATGTGGTCGTTGGAGAGCCGGATGATCAGGTGCCGGGTTCCATCGGGGAGTTGCTCCACCCGGGCGTCTCCGCTCCCGGTATGTGCGGGCAGCGGAGTCAGGGACGTTTGGGCGACGACTGTCGAAGCGGGACCCGACTGGGTGGAGGTGGGTGTGGGAGTGCCGGTTTGTCCGAGAACTCCGGCAGCGGTCCATCCGGCGGCCGTGCCAAGAACGATTCCGGCCGCAGCCGCGATAACCCACAGACCGGGACGGCCATGCCTGTCTTTGGCGCGGGGCCGCAGTGGTATCGGTGCCGGCTTTGTGCCGCCGCCGTGGTTCGGGCGCGCCTCCGCCGCGGCAGGTTTCTCCGGTGCGGCTGGTTTCTCCGGGGCAGGGTGCCCTGAGCTGGGCTGGCTCAAGGGATCCGTTGCGAGGGCTGGCGAGAGGCCGAGGGCCTGATGGATGGCGGCCCAGTTCTGGCTGCCGGGTTGCTCGAGTTCGATGCCTGCGGTGTCGAGGGTGGCAACGTGCACGGCATGTTGCAGGCCTCGGAGGGTTTCGCTGCACGTGGGGCAGCTGGCGAGGTGGTCGGCGTCGGCGTCCGTGCCCAGGGGCTCGCCAAGGGCCAGCAGACTAAGAAGTTCGGCGTCAAGGTGTTCCATGTTCCACCTCCAGGCGGGTGCGTAAGCGGGTGAGGCTGCGCCGGATGTGGCTTTTGACAGTACCGAGCGGCAAGTTGAGGCGCGACGAGATCTGGTCGTGAGTCAGGTCTTCATAGAACGCCAGCCGCATTATTGCTTGCTGTGGATCCCCTAAATGCTCCAGTTCTTCGTCCAACGTCAGGCGGTCGGCGACCTCTTCTACGTCCCCGGCGTCCGGGCGGGAAGCGGGGTCAACGACCAAGAGAGTGGCTGCTTGTTCGAGATGGCGCTGGCGGGAGCGAGCGGACAAGGCGTCGGAGATTGCATTGCGGGCGATCCCGATCAGCCATGCCGGCAGCCGCCCCGCCTCCGGGCGAAATGTGGTCCGTGATTTCCAGGCCCGAATGAAGACCTCCTGGGTGACGTCGTCGGCAGCGGCACGCTCTCCCAAGGATCTTAGCGCCAGCGTGTAGACGAGCGGACTGAACCGTCGGTACGCCTCCGCGAGGACGCGTTCGTCGCCGCCGGCAAATGCGTGGTCGAGACCGGAGTCCCAATCGTGCGATGCGGCAGCCTCCATCAGGTGCTCCTTTGAGCGGCAGTGGCCCCTGTTGCACCACATTATGCCGCTCGCGCGGGGACTCCGCCATGGTCCAACTGGGTCAGCCTTCCGGGCTGTCACTGTGTGCGTGCCGGTGGGGCCGCGGTTGATGCGACCCCACCGGGCGAGAAAACAGGATGCCTGCTGGAGCTCCGGTTGGCTTACTCGTGGTGGCCTTTGTGTCCGCGCGATGAGGAGTCCACTACCTGTACGGCGGCCCCAAGGTTGTTGTCGGCGAGGCTTCCCCAGGCATAGACGATGGTGTTTTTCCCCGCAGTGACCTTGATGTCGGCCGGGCCGATCAGCGGGGCAGTGGTTCCCTCGGCTGCGACCGAGGCCGGGACGGTTCCGGCCTTGAGAGTGAGGGTCTTTTGATGCCGGTTGGTGAGTCCCTCAATGACCGCGTTGCCACCGGCCAGGACATCGACGGCGGGGGCCGCAGCGACGTGCCGGACGGTCAGCTTGCCCTTTCCATCCGGGCTGGCGGAGGTGTCATTGGTGAAAAGGGTGGCCGTGGGCGTCCCGTCAGCGGCCAGATGTGCGACCGCTGTGTAGTCCCGACCTTCTTCGAGGTCCACTGTGACCGGGCCTATCACGGGGTGGTCGGCGCTGGTGGCGTCGGCGCCGGTGATGGCGACCTTGTGGTCTCCGTCGGGGACGTTCAACGGCCCGGCCAATGTGCCCGGTTTGAAGTTGTCCAGGGCGAGTTTGCCGTCGACCCAGACATCGACGGTAAGGCCCGGAACGCCGTGGAGGACGGACAGTTTTGCCGTCCCCTCGTCGCGGTGATGCCAGGTCCCGGCCTGGGCCGGGGCGGCCAGGGCCAGTGCTGCCAGCAGCGTCATTGCTCCGGTGGCTGCAGAGAGTGTCTTGCGCATTTCCAACTCCTCATCGGGGCCCACATGGGGGCGGTGGTTGTGCTTACACCCTTATTACCGGCCGAAGGCCGTCGCCGGATGCACCACCGGGGAAGTTTTAATGTGCCGTGTTAATTTGCCGTGGCCCGTAGAGGCGTCTGTCAGATCTCGTAGTCGAGCGGAACGGGCTGGCTGTAGGCCCCGGAGTGGTAGAGCAGGGGAACACCGTCGTCGCCGACCTGGCCCTCCACCACCTCGACCACCACGACCGCGTTGTTCTCGAAGGAGAGCCGCATCTGGACCTTGCCGATCAGCCAGCCGCTGACGCCCTTGAGCACGGGCACCTCGTGGGGTCCGAGCTCCCAGTGGTCGCCGTCGAACCGGTTGCCGGCCCGGGCGAAACGGTCGGCGAGCTCCTGGTTTTCCAGCCCGAGCATGTGCACGCCAATGTAGGTCGTGTTCGCCACGGCCGGCCACGAGCTGGAGGTCCTGGCCATGTTGAACGTAAAGCGCGGCGGCTTGGCGGACAGAGAGGCCACTGAGGTCGCCGTGAATCCGAACGGGACGCCGTTGTGATTGGCCGTGATGATGGCCACGCCCGCCGCGTGCCGGCGGAACATTTCCCTGAATGTTCCCTCGAAAATACCTTCATCTGTGGCCACTGCGATCCAACTCCCTGCTGCACGTGCGTGTCGTACTTCTACTCTGCCAGCGTATTGCGCAGGGGAATCGAGTGCGGCATTTTCTTTACGTCTCCCGTCATGTGCTGCCGGCCGGCGTCATGCGCCGCGGGAATCCTTGTTACGGTTTGTTGCATGACACAGTCCGCAGTCGACGGCCCCGTCCACCACGCCGGGGAGCCCGCACAGCCCGAGCGGCGTCCCGAGGGGCAGCCCGGTGCCGGGGGGACATGGCGGAAGACCGCGGTCATCGCGGCCGCCGGCATCCCGGTGGGGCTGCTTTGGTGGCTTCTGGCGCCGTCAGGCCTGAATCTCCTGACCGGAAACCCTGACCTCGCCGCCGGCACCAACACCGCCACCTGGCTGCCCCGTGACCTTGTGCTGGCGGGGCTGTGCCTGCTCGCAGGGTGCATTGCCGGGTCGTTCGTCGCCGGCAACAAGCACCAGCAGCCCGGCCCCGGCACTGTTGTCCTCGTGGTCCTCGCCGGCGCTGCCGGTGCGCTCATCGCGTGGGGAACCGGTTTGCTCAGCGCCCAATGGTGGGGAGCGCCGGCAGATACTTCGGCCAGCGCCAGCGTCGCCTTCTCCCTGCGCTCCTATGCGGTCCTCGCCATCTGGCCGGCAGCGATCGCCCTGGCCATCTTCCTGAACAGCCTCTTCCCGGGCAACGGCGGCAAACCCCGCCGCGGCGGGGCACGTAAAATGATCGGGTGAGCCTAACTCCTGACAGCCCCGTGACCCCGATGACCGCCGCCCTTAACTTCCGCACGGTGGACGTGCGCGGTGCGCACCTGTCTCTCGCCGGACTCCGCGCAGCCGTGCCCCGGGCACAGTCCGGGACGATGGCCGACGCCGAGGGCAAGGTCCTGGATATCATCTCCGCCGTCCGCGCGCGGGGCTTCGGCGCACTGCGGGAGCTGGCGCTGGCTTTCGACGGCGTCGAGCAGACGCATCCCCGCGTCCCGGCCGAGGCGCTGCGTGCAGCCCTCGAGAACCTGGATCCCGCCGTCCGCGCGGCCCTGGAGGAGTCCATCAAGCGGGCCCGCGCCTTCGCCGACGCCCAGCGCCCGGCGAACATCGACGTCGAACTCGGCGAGGGCGCCGTCGTCAGCCAGAACTGGGTGCCGGTGGCGCGCGTGGGGCTCTATGTCCCCGGCGGCCTGGCGGTCTACCCGTCCTCGGTGATCATGAACGTGGTCCCGGCCCTGGCCGCCGGCGTCGAATCGATTGCCCTGGCCTCGCCGCCGCAAAAGAACTTCGGCGGCCTCCCGCACCCCACGATCCTGGCTGCGGCCTGCCTGCTGGGCATCGAGGAGGTCTACGCGATCGGCGGGGCGCAGGCTATTGCGGCCTTCGCCTACGGCATCCCGTCCGACGCGTCCGACGCCGGCCACCTCCCCGGGATCGACCCCGTGGATGTCGTCACCGGTCCGGGCAATATCTTCGTGGCCACCGCCAAGCGCCTGGTTAAAGGGGTTGTCGGGATCGATTCCGAGGCCGGCACCACGGAGATCGCGATCCTCGCGGACGCCACCGCCAGTCCTGCCCTCGTGGCCGCGGACCTCATCAGCCAGGCCGAGCACGACCCTAAGGCTGCATCGGTGCTGTTCACCGACTCCGAGGCCCTCGCCGCAGAGGTCCGCGTGGAGCTTGAGCGGCAGGCCGCTGCCACCAAGCACTCCAGCCGCGTCCGCGAGGCGCTCTCGGGCCCGCAGTCCGGGGTGGTGCTGGTCGAGGACCTGGAGCAGGGCATAGCCGCCTGCGACGCGTACGCCGCGGAACACCTTGAGATCATGACCGCCGACGCCGCCCGGGTGGCCGGCCGGATCCGCAGCGCCGGTGCGATCTTCGTGGGGGACTACAGCCCCGTGAGCCTGGGGGACTATTGCGCCGGCTCCAACCACGTGCTGCCTACCAGCGGCACCGCGGCCTTCTCCTCCGGACTGAACGTGACCACGTTCCTGCGCGCCATCCAGGTCATCAACTACAGCCGGGCCGCGTTGGAGCAGGTCAGCGGCCATATCGTCAGCCTCTCCGGCGCGGAGGACCTGCCGGCGCATGGCGAGGCCGTCACGGTGCGGTTCGCCGCCCGGTAGTTCAGGACCCAGACCACTACATGTAGTAATTACAGGCTTGTTATTCAGCTACATCTAGTCGTAAACTGAGGTCACAGCGGATTGCGACAGGGGAGGAACCGACATGTATTGCCCGTTCTGCCGGAACCCTGATTCGCGCGTAGTGGACAGTCGGATCGCCGACGACGGCTCCGCCATCCGGCGCCGCCGGCAGTGCCCCGAATGCGGCCGCCGGTTCACCACCGTGGAAACCACGAGCCTGACCGTCATCAAGCGCTCCGGGGTCGGCGAGCCGTTCAGCCGCAGCAAGGTCATCAACGGCGTGCGCAAGGCCTGCCAGGGCCGCCCGGTCACCGAAGACGATCTCGCCTTGCTGGCGCAGGAAGTCGAGGAGGCGATCCGGGGCTCCGGCGCCGCCGAAATCGAGGCCCACGAAGTCGGGCTGGCGATCCTGGAGCCGCTGCAGCGTCTCGACGAGGTCGCCTACCTGCGGTTCGCCAGCGTCTACCAGGCCTTCGAATCGCTCGAGGACTTCGAATCGGCGATTTCCCTGCTTCGCCATGAGGCAGAGACCAAGGGCCGGGACGGCAAGAGCCCGGACAAGCGGCCGCTGCAGGCGCCGTCGTAAATGTCCTGATTGTCCTGGCGACTGCGTCCCAGGATCCACCACAGACTCCGGTGGTGGCAGCGGAGGGGAAGCCGCAGCCACCACCGGCTCCACCTCACCGCTCCACAAAGAGATTGAGCTATCCCTCCGGGTCGTTCCCAGCGTTCAGAACGACCCGGAGTGATAGCTCAATTGGTTTTCATCCCGCGATGGGCCTTTATTTTGCCAGCTTGTGCTTGAGGGCAATCTCGATGGCCGCGCCCACGATCCCGGCGTCGTTCTTCAGCTCGGCCGGGACGATCGGCGTGCGCAGCTTCATGTGCGGCAGGTACTCGTCCGCACGCTTGGAGATGCCGCCGCCCACGATGAAGAGCTCGGGGGAAAACAGGAATTCCACGTGGGAGAAGTAGCGCTGCAGCAGGACGCTGTACTGTTCCCAGCTGAGGCCCTCGCGCTCACGGGCCACGGCCGAGGCCTTGGTCTCGGCGTCGAAGCCGTCAATCTCCAGGTGACCGAGTTCGGCGTTGGGAACCAGCTTGCCGTCGAAGATGAACGCCGAGCCGATGCCGGTGCCAAGGGTGATCACCAGCACCGTGCCGGCGACTCCCTCGCCGGCACCGAAGCGGGCCTCGGCGAGTCCCGCGGCGTCGGCGTCATTGATGACCTCCACCGGGCGGCCGAGACGCGCCGTGAGCATGGCGTCGATGTCGGCTTCCAGCCACGACTTGTCCACATTCGCGGCCGAATGGACCACGCCGTGCTGGATGATGCCGGGGAAGGTCACGCCCACGGGGCTGCTGGCGTCGGGGGCATCGGAACGGGCAGAGAGCTCGGCGACAACCTGCGCGACGACTTCGGCCACGGACTCAGGGGTGGAGGGCTGCGGCGTCGGGAAGCGCACGCGGTCACCGATCAGCTTCCCCTTCTTCAGGTCCACGATCCCGCCCTTGATTCCGGTCCCACCGATGTCAATGCCGATCAGGGGGGCGTTCTTCTTCGACTTTTCGTCCTTCTTGGCCAATGTCGTTCCGTTCGTGGCAGGGGCGGGCTGTAGTGACCGGGCAGGGCCGGTGGTGAGAGAGCGGGGTGGTTACGGGAACTAGCGTGTGGAGCAGGCGGTCAGGGCAGCGTGAGGACCTCGGCACCGGACTCCGTCACGAGCAGGGTGTGCTCGAACTGGGCGGTGCGCTTGCGGTCGCGGGTCACGACGGTCCAGTCATCGGCCCACATGTCCCAGTCAACGGTGCCCAGGGTCAGCATTGGCTCGATCGTGAACACCATACCGGTTTCCATGGTGGTGTTGTATGCCGGGGCCGCGTCATAGTGCGGAATGATCAGCCCGGTGTGGAAGGCTTCGCCAACTCCGTGCCCGGTAAAGTCGCGGACCACGCCGTAGCCGAAGCGCTTTGCGTAGGACTCGATGGTCCGGCCGATCACGTTGATTTCGCGTCCGGGAGCCACGGCCCGGATGGCGCGGGTCAGCGATTCCCGGGTGCGCTCGACGAGGAGGCGGGATTCCTCGTCGACGTCGCCGACCAGGAAGGTGTAGTTGGTGTCGCCATGGACGCCGCCGATGAAGGCCGTGATGTCGATGTTGAGGATGTCGCCGTCCCGGACCACCGTGCTGTCCGGGATCCCGTGGCAGATGACCTCGTTGAGGGACGAACACAGGGACTTCGGAAAGCCCCGGTATCCGAGGGTGGAGGGGTACGCGTTGTGGTCCAGCAGGAACTCATGGCCCACCCGGTCCAGCTGGTCGGTGGTGACGCCGGGTTCGATGTGCCTGCCGACCTCCACTATGGCCTGGGCGGCGATCTTGGAGGCGATCCGGATCTTCTCGATGGTCTCCGCCGACTTGACCTCGGACCCTGTGAACTTCGCAGGAGCCGGCTTGCCCACATATTCCGGACGCGGGATGGACGGCGGCACGGGAAGCTGCGGGCTCACTGTCCCCTGGACCAGCGTGCCGATGGGTGCAGTTGAGGCTAGAGAAGGCATAGATTGATCATATAAGCCCCCGGGCTCGCCCCGGAAAATCCAGCCCGGAAAATACACGCCGGAAAAGACACCCGGACACGCTCCGGGCCATGAAGGAGCCCCGATGCCCGAATACTGGTACAACGTCAACACCCACGAGATCGAGGAAGACGCGATGTCCGACTGGAGCCAGCTGATCGGACCGTACAAGACCCGTGAGGAAGCCGAACACGCCCTGGAAAAGGTCAAGGCGCGCAATGAGGCTTGGGACAAGGGCGAGGACGACTAGCCCGTACGGACCTGCTGCGCCCGCGGGAACGTCCCCCGGCGATCGCGGACCGGACACCGCGCAGGCTGACTGATTTTCTCCCGGACCGTGATTCTCACCCTGTGAGGGTGGGTGCGAGCCGGTTGCCGACAGCCATACTGGGAAAATGCCGACGCGCGTTGCCCGCACCCGCGGCGCCCGAATATCAGACCTCGCCAGGCTGGCCCTTGCCTGGGCTGCCTCGACTGTAGCCCTCATTATCACCGGCGCCCTGCTGCCGGGGTTCTCTGCGGCCAGCTGGTGGTCATACGCCGCCGTGGCGGCGGCAGCCGGCCTCGTCGGCCTGGTCCTGCGCCCCGTGCTGGTGGAGATCTCGGCCAGGGTGGGCTGGGTGGCAGTACTTCTTACCGCCCTGGTGGGGCAGGCCCTGATCATGTACGTCGCCATCCGTCTGGTGCCCGGCATCGAGTCGACGCCGTTGACAGCCCTCGCCGCTACCTGGGTCAGTGCCGTGGTGGGCACGCTCATTTCGTGGGCCACCACAGCCGGAACCGATGACGGCCTCATCACCTCGCTGGCAGGACGGGCACGCCGGCAGGAAACGGTGACCGATCCGGAGGTGGACGGTGTCCTGTTCGTCCAGCTCGACGGGGTCCCCTTCCCGGTGCTGCAGTGGGCTATCCAGTCCGGGGGAGTGCCCCATCTCCGCCGCTGGCTGGCCTCGGGGGATTATCAGTTCCGTGAATGGACTCCCCAGCTGCCTTGCACGACGCCGGCGAGCCAGATGGGCATTCTGCACGGCACGGTCGCCGGGATCCCGGCCTTCCGGTGGTATGACCGTGAGCTCCAACGCGTCCTGGTGGCCAACCGTCCGGCAGACGCCCGGGTGATCGAGGACAGGCACAGCACCGGCCAGGGACTGCTCTGCGACGACGGCGTCTCCATCTCGAACCTGTTCACCGGTGACGCGCCCCGCTCGTTTTTGACGATGAGCCGGGTAGAGGTCCGGCGCGGCTCGACCCAAACCCGCCGGGCGTTCGCCTGGTTTTTTGCCACCCCGAACGGCTTCATGCGCAGCTTTACGCGGACCGTCGCCGAGATCTTCAAGGAGCGTTGGCAGGCCCGGAGACAGGTCAAACGTGACCTCAATCCGCGGGTGCGGCGGGACTGGACCTTCGCCCTGCTGCGGGCAGTCACCAACGGTCTGCTGCGGGACCTGAACACGGCGCTGGTGGCAGAGGAGCTGCGTCGCGGCACGAAGTGCATCTATGTCGACTACGTTGACTACGACGAGATCGCCCACCACGCAGGCATGTTCCGCCCCGAGTCGCTTGCAGCCCTGGATGGCTTGGACCGCACGCTCGGTGCCTTGGCCGAACTCGCCGGGTCCGCTCCCCGCCGCTACCGGCTGGTGGTGCTCTCGGACCACGGCCAGTCCCAGGGCACGCCGTTCGCGGACCGGTATGGCCAGGCGCTTGGTGATCTGTGCGCGGAACTGATGCAGGAACACGTTCAGAACGTGGACGCGTCCGTCGAGGGGCTCGGGCGCGCGGACTCCATCGCCGGCGACGTTGCCTCCGGCGGATTGTCCGGGAAGCTCGCCGGCCGTGCCGACGAGGTACTGACCAAGGCACAAGAGACGCCGGCACAGCAGACTTCCGGCCCAGGCGGCGCGGAGGATCCGGTGGTCGTGTTGGGCTCGGGCAACCTGGGCCTGGTGTACCTGCGCGGTGACCGGCGCCTGAGTCTCCAAGCCCTCGAGCATCGGTGGCCTGCCCTGGTCCCTGGCCTGGCGGGCCATCCCGGCGTCGGGTTCGTGGCCGGCATCGATGAGGAGGGCGGGGCGTGGGCGATCGGAAGCGGCGGGCGCGTCAATATCACCAGCGGGGCAGTGGAGGGCACCGACCCGCTGGCTGGTTTCGGGCCGCATGCGGCGCGGGTGCTGAATCTCGCGCTGATGCAACCCGAGGCGCCGGATCTCTATGTCAACAGCGCGGTGGATCCCGTGACCGGCGACGTTGCAGCGTTCGAAGGCCTCGTGGGATCCCACGGGGGACTGGGGGGTTGGCAGGACCGCGCCGTGCTGATGGGCCCGGCCGATCTCATGGCGGGGCTGCCCGAGCGGATCGAGGGTGCCGGGGAACTCCACCGGGTGCTGGTGGCGATGCTTGAGTCCTGTGGCCAGCGCGCCACGACGGCGTCCCGCGGCTGAGCGACCAACCGGGGGATTTCCCGGGGCGGGTCCAATTCGAGGCCCTGGGCTTACGAGGGCGCGACCCAGGTCTGGCCGGGAGCGAGGACGACTGCCGTGCAGCCGGGAGCCTGTTCCGCCACGGCAGTGGCGAACCGGTGGCCGGGCCGCTCGAGCCAGCTCCGGGCAAAGCAGGTGACGAACGGAGGGTGCAGCGTCCCCCAGTGCACCGGCAGAGCGAACCTTGCGCCGCTCATCGCGACAGCCCGTGCGGCGGTCTCCGGAGTCAGGTGCCCCGCCGAGAGCCTCGGTCCCCACCCCCAGACCGGCACCAGGGCGACATCGATCGGCCCTCCGGCCATGGCGGGGAGCGCGGCCATCTCCGGGAACAAGCCCGTGTCACCCGCGATCCACACGATGCCCGACTGGCCGCGGACGAGCTGGCCATTGGCGTCGTTGGGCCGGTGCGGCATTGGCCGGCTGCGATGTTCGGCCGGCACCTGGCGAATCTGGACGCCGCTGCCTACCGGGGTCCAGCCGTCGCCCAAGGAAACTGTGTGCGCCAACTTTCGGCGACGCAGCCAGGCCACGTTCGCCGGCGCGCTCATCAGCGGTGCCCCGCGCAGCATGCGCAGGGAGCGCAACTCGGCGTGGTCGTGGTGCAGGTGAGAGAGGAGCACCGCGTCCGGTCGGTCCCACGAGACCGGGTCCGGACGCGGTGCCAGGCGTCGGAGCAACCCGGCATGGGAACGGAGTAGCGGATCGGTGAGGATCCGAACCCCGTCGAGATCCAGAACCACCGTGGAGTGACCAAGCCAGGTGATTCTCATGTCGGGCGTAGCCCATTTTCGTGTCAGGCCAAGGCCTTTGCCTTGAGGGAATCAAACTCGGTCTGGTTGATGGCTCCGGAATCAAGCAGCGCCCTGGCATCGGCGATCTGGCCGGCCGGGCTGGCCGTCGAGCCTGCGGCCTGCTTGATGTACTCCTGCTGGGCAGCCTGCTGCTGGGCCAGCATCTTCATCTGACGATCGGTCATGCTCCGGCCCCGGGCGATCAGGTAGATGAGGGCGCCGAGCCAGGGAACGAAGATCAGCAGGATAACCCAACCGGCCTTGGCCCAGCCGCTGAGCTCGTGGTCGCTGAACAAGTCCATCAGGCAGCGGAACCACACCATCAGCGCAGCGATCCAGATGAAGAACCAGAAACTCCAGAGCAGAACGTCCCAGAAGCTATTCGTGTCCATCGATACTCCTCGAATCGTGTCCGCCGGAGCCTGACCTTACGCTTAGCGCATGAAACCGTCGGGGCCGGCGGAACATCTTGAGGTCCTAATGCAGACCTTATTGGTCAGCCTGCCCGCACCTGAGGCGCAACGCATCGCCCGTGAAGGATGAGGTCTTGCAAAAGAGTCTCCGGATCCGGAAGGTCAGGGGCCCGCTGGAGCGGAACTAGAAGGAGTGTTCCGGGCCGGGGAACTGGCCTGAGCGCACGTCGTCGCCGTAGGCTTTTGCGGCGTCACTGAGGGACGTGCGGAGGTCGGCGTATTGTTTGACGAATTTCGCCATCTTTCCGCCGCGCAAACCGGCCATGTCCTGCCACACCAGGACCTGTCCGGTGGTGGCGCTGCCGGCGCCGATGCCGACCGTGGGGACGTCGACGGCGGCATCCACGGCGGCTGCCGTGGCGGCCGGGACCATTTCCATGAGCACGCTGAACGCGCCGGCGTCGGCCAGCGCGACGGCGTCGTCGATCAACCGCTGGGCGTCATCGCCGCGGCCCTGGACGCGGTAGCCGCCGAGGGAGTGTTCGCTCTGCGGGGTGAAACCGATGTGCGCCATGACGGGGATGCCGGCCTGGACCATGGCGCGGACGGTCTCGGCGTAGAACTTTCCGCCTTCAATCTTGACGGCGTGGGCCAGGCCCTCTTTCAGGAACCGGACGCCGGTGGCAACCGCCTGCTGGGCCGAGACCTCGTAGCTGCCGAACGGCAGGTCAGCGACCACCAGGGCCCGCCGTGCGGAGCGGGCGACGGCGCGGCACAGCGGAAGGAGCTCGTCCACCGTCACGGGAAGGCTGGTTTCGTTGCCGAAGACGTTGTTGGAGGCCGAATCGCCGACCAGGAGCACCTCGATGCCTGCCTGGTCAAAGATTTCTGCGGTGTACTGGTCATACGCGGTGAGCATGGCGAAGCGCTCACCGTTGGCCTTGGCCGCCTGGAGATGATGCGTGCGGATCCTGGCCACCGGTTTCCGGGCCGCCTCCGCAGCCCCGCCGGTGCCGCCGTCGGCAGTCCCGCCTGTGCCACTGGCCGACGTGCCCGAAGAGGCGGCCGCTGAAGCCGCTGCCGGGCCGCTGCCGTAGGGGGCCGCAAGTTCTGCGGGCGTGCTGGAATCGGAGCTGTTACTTGAGGCCATGCCACGAGCGTAGTGCGAGACGAAGTGCCGCAGCTACCGCGGGTTGCCCCCGCCCGGCGTGAATCACGTCACACGGGCGGCCTGTGAGGCGGCGCAATGCCCCCTCCCGCCGCGAATTCGTCCGGCTTTGTGTTAACGGTGTGTTACGCGGGGGTCCGGCTTCAGCAATCGGTGGCAATGCTTAGTAAAGTGAACCGTGAGCAGCCGCGGGGCCCATGAATGCCGGGCCCGGGGCGGATGGAAGAACCGGAAAGAGGCCAGTATGGACCGCCAGCAAGAGTTTGTCCTGCGGACGATCGAAGAGCGCGACGTGCGGTTTGTGCGCCTGTGGTTCACCGACGTCGTGGGATCGCTCAAGTCCGTGGCGCTGGCCCCGGCCGAGGTGGAAGGCGCCTTCGAGGAAGGACTCGGATTCGACGGTTCCTCGATCGAAGGCCTGGCCCGCGTCTTCGAATCCGACATGCTGGCCCAGCCGGATCCGGCCACGTTCCAGATCCTGCCGTGGCGCGGCGAGACCGAGGCCACATCGCGGATGTTCTGCGACATCCTGACGCCCGACGGCGAACCTTCCGCCGCGGACCCGCGCAACGTCCTCAAGCGCACCCTGGCCAAGGCCGCGGACATGGGCTTCACCTGCTACACCCACCCCGAGATCGAGTTCTACCTGCTCAAGTCCCAGGAGCCGGGCCCGGACGGATCACCCATCCCCGTGGACGAGGGCGGCTACTTCGACCACGTCCCGGGCGGCGTGGCCCAGGACTTCCGCCGGACCGCCGTGACCATGCTCGAATCGGTGGGCATCTCGGTGGAATTCAGCCACCACGAGGCAGGCCCGGGCCAGAACGAAATCGACCTGCGCTACGCCGACGCCCTGCAGACCGCGGATAACATCATGACGTTCCGCACGGTCATCAAGGAAGTCGCGCTGCAGCAGGGCACCTATGCCACCTTCATGCCCAAGCCCTTCACCGCCCACCCGGGTTCCGGCATGCACACCCACTTTTCCCTCTTCGAAGGGGACACCAACGCCTTCTACGAGGCCGGTTCCGAGTTCCAGCTTTCCGAGACGGCGCGCCAGTTCATCGCCGGCATCCTCAAGCACGCCCCCGAATTCACGGCCGTGACCAACCAGTTCGTCAACTCCTACAAGCGGCTCTGGGGCGGGGGAGAGGCACCGAGCTACCTGAGCTGGGGCCACAACAACCGCTCCGCCCTGGTCCGCGTCCCGCTGTACAAGCCCGGCAAGGGCCAGTCCGCGCGGATCGAATACCGTGGCATCGACTCCGCCGCTAACCCCTACCTGGCCTACGCCGTGCTGCTCGGTGCCGGCCTCAAGGGCATCGAGGAGGGCTACCAGCTCCCCGCGGCGGCCGAGGACGACATCTGGTCGCTGAGCTCGGCGGAACGCCGCGCCATGGGACACGACCCGCTGCCGGCCAGCCTGCACGACGCCATCCGGACCATGGAGGATTCCGAGCTCATGCCGCAGATCCTCGGCGAGCAGGTGTTCGAGCACTTCCTGCGCAACAAGCGTGCAGAATGGCAGGACTACCGCCTTCAGGTGACGCCCTACGAACTGCAGCGCAATCTCGGCATTCTGTAGGTTGCCCCGATGAGCCTGGCACGACGCCTCATTGCCGCCGGCTTCAGCGATCTCGACAAGGGCGAGCGGTTCCTGGCGGCCCGGGAACTGGAGGGACTCGACCAGGATGCCCTCTTTGCGGGGCTGCAGCTGGCGGCCAACCCCGACACGGCCCTGCAGTCCCTGGTCCGGCTGATCGAGAAGCACCCGGAGCTGCGCAAGCTTGCCGTCGCAGACCCGGAAAGCAGCGAGCCGCTGTACCGGGTCCTGGGGGCCTCCGAGGCGCTGGGCGAGTTCCTCATCCGCCACCCCGAACACCTCGATGCCTTCGACGTCCGGGTCAGTCCGGAACCGATGCCCGCGGACGCCGTGGCCCTGCGGACGCGGCTGCTGCAGTCGGTGCGGGCCGATCCCAAGTCTGCCCGGCCGGTGGCGGCCCTCAGCGGTCAGGAAGCCTACGCGGCCCTGCGCACCGCCTACCGGCGCGGGCTCGTGGAGCTCGCCATCAAGGACCTGTGCGCGGCCGATCCGCTGGACTTCATGCCGGCCGCGGGTGCGGAACTGGCGGATCTCGCCGGGGCTGCGCTCGAGGCGGCCCTCGCCGTCTCCCGGGCCGAGGCGGCGGAGAAGTTCGACGCCGCGGAGGTGGCCGACGTCGGCCTCGCCGTGATCGGCATGGGCAAGTGCGGTGCCCGCGAACTGAACTACATCTCCGACGTCGACGTGATCTACGTGATCGAGTCCGGCGCGCTGGAGGAGACCCGGGCCACGACCATCGGCACCGTCCTGGCCTCCGGGGTATCGCGCGCGATCATGTCCACGAGCCGCGAACCCGGGCTGTGGGAAGTCGATGCGAACCTCCGGCCCGAGGGAAAGTCGGGGCCGCTGGTCCGGACCCTCGCCTCGCACGAGAGCTATTACGCGCGCTGGGCCGAGAGCTGGGAATTCCAGGCCCTCCTGAAGGCCCGGACCATCGCCGGCGACACCGTCCTGGGGGCCCGCTACGAGGCAGCCCTGACGCCCCTGATCTGGTCTTCGGCCGGCCGGGAGGGCTTTGTCGAATCCGTCCGCGCCATGCGCCGCCGCGTCACCGAGCATATTCCGGCCGATGAGGAACAGCGGCAGATCAAGCTGGGCCGCGGCGGGCTGCGCGACGTCGAATTCACCGTCCAGCTGCTGCAGCTCGTGCACGGCAAGTCGGATGAATCCTTGCGCTGCCGGGACACCACGTCGGCCATCGCCGCGCTCTCCGCCGGCGGGTATATCGGCCGTTCCGACGCCGCGGAGTTCGACCGCGACTACCGCTACCTGCGGCTGCTCGAACACCGGATCCAGCTGTTCCAGCTGCGCCGGACGCACCTCATGCCGGTGAACGAAGCGTCTTTGCGTTCCCTCGCCAAGGCGGTCCTGGGACCGTTCTCCGCCGAGCGGCCCAAGCCGGACGCCCTGGTCGCCGCATGGCGAAAAACCAAGCGCTCCGTGCGGGAACTCCACGAACGAATCTTCTACCGCCCCCTGCTCAATACCGTCGCCACTCTGAGCAGCGAAGAGGCACGCCTGACCCCGGAAGCCGCCCAGGGCCGCCTCGCCGCCCTCGGTTACCTCGATCCCCCCGGCGCCATGCGGCACATCGAGGCCCTAACCGCCGGCGTGAGCCGGCGCGCGGCACTCCAGCGCCAGCTCCTGCCCATCCTGCTGGACTGGCTCGCCGACGGCGTGGACCCCGACGCCGGTCTGCTCGCCTTCCGGCGAGTCAGCGAGGCCCTCGGCACAACGCACTGGTACCTGGGCATGCTCCGGGATTCGACGGCCGCGGCCGAGCGGCTCTGCCACGTGCTCGCCAACTCCCGGCTGATCGCGGACCTGCTGGAGGTTTCGCCCGAATCAGTGGCGTGGCTGGGCACGGACAAGGAACTGGTGCCGCTCAGCTTCGAATCCCAATGGCTTGAAATCACCTCGAAGATGTCCCGGCACGCGGACCCGGAGAGCGCCATGCGGCTGATCCGGCTGATCCGGCGCCGGGAAATCCTCCGGGTCGCCATCGCGGACAGCGCCGGACTGCTGGACCAGGACCAGGTGGGGGAAGCCCTCGCCGACACGGACCGGGCCGCCGTGCTGGGGGCCCTGCGCGTGGCGGAGACAATCATCACCGCCGGGGAACCGCTGAAGACCCACGTGCTGGTGGTTGCGATGGGCCGTCAGGGCGGCCGGGAGATCGGCTACGGCTCGGACGCCGACGTCATGTATGTCCACCGCGGACTCCCCGGCGTGCCTGAAGAGGAGGCTCAGGCTCAGGCCCTGCAGATCGTGGGCAAGCTCTCCAGCCTGCTGACCCAGCCGCTCAAACCGGCGATCCTGGCCGAGCGGGTACTCGCGGTGGACGCGGACCTGCGCCCCGAGGGCAAGAGCGGGCCCATGGTGCGGTCCCTGGAGTCCTATGCCGAGTACTACCGCCGGTGGTCCCTGGTCTGGGAGTCCCAGGCGTTGCTGCGGGCGCGCCCCATGGCCGGCGACGACGCCCTGGCCGAGGATTTCGTGGCGCTGATCGACACCATCCGGTACCCCGGGTCTTTGTCTGACCAGGACATCCGGGAGGTGCGGCGGGTCAAGGCCAGGGTCGAGGCGGAGCGCCTGCCGCGCGGCGCCGATCCCGCCCGTCACCTGAAGCTTGGCCGGGGCGGGTTGAGTGACGTCGAGTGGCTGGCCCAGCTGCTCCAGCTCCGGCACGCCGGCCGGCATCCGGAGCTGCGGACCACGTCCACGGTGGACGCGCTCGAGGCGGCCGCGGCCCTGGACCTGATGGACGCGGGGGACACCGTCATCCTCCTCCGGGCCTGGCGTCTGGCGAGCCGGATCCGTTCGGCCAACGTCATCTGGACCGGCCGGCCCTCGGACCTGCTGCCCTCGTCCCGCCGCGACCTTGAGGCGGTGGCCCGCTGGTGCGGCTACGGACAAGGCAACGCCGCGGCGCTGGAGGAGGACTACCTGCGGTTGAGCCGGCGCGCCCGGGCGGTCTTCGAGCGGGTCTTCTACGGCCAATAGCGCCCGGCGGCGGCCTGCCGGCTGCTGACAGGGCCTACTGACACATGCTGCGGGCGGTGCTACCTTGGGCCAATGGCCAGGCAACTTTTTGTGAACCTTCCCGTCCGGAATCTGGATAAGACCGTTGAATTCTTCACGGCGCTGGGATTTTCCTTCAACCCCGACTTCACCGATGAGAACGCCACCTGCATGATCGTCAACGACGGCGCGTACGTGATGCTGCTCGTCGAGTCCTACTTCAAGACCTTCACCTCGAAGTCCGTCGCCGCTACGGCCGGCACCGCCGAGGTCATCATGTCCTTCTCGCTGGAGAGCCGCGAAGCCGTGGACGAGGTCATCCGCACCGCCCTGACCTCCGGGGGCACGGCATCGGAGGAGGCCCAGGACTACGGTTTCATGTACACGCACAGCTTCCAGGACCCGGACGGGCACCTCTGGGAAGTCTTCTGGATGGATCCGGCCGGACCGCCCAAGGACGCTGCGCTGTAGCCCCTTTCCGCTAGGGGCGGGCGCAGCCGGCGCGGGTACGCTGTCTACATGTCTGGACATGTATGGCTGCTGCCTTTGAAGAATCTCGACGACGACGCCCGGGCCATCAAGCTTGGGGAGATCGCGCTGCTGGAGCTCGGCGCAGGGCAGCAGAAGTTCGTGGGGGACCCGCTGCGGATGATGCTGATCGGGCTCGAGGAAGAGTCCCGGCACCCGTTCGCCGTGGATGTGAACGGGGCCGCCGTGGGAGTCCTGACGCTCCAGGCTGGGGCGGCGACCCTCGCGGGCTGGCCAGAGGACCACACGGCCTGGCTCCTGCGCGGCTTCCTGATCGACCGGCGGCAGCAGGGCAAGGGCCTCGGCACCCTCGCCGCTGAGGCCGCCGTGCGGGAGGCCGCCAAACTGACGGCGGACCTCGGCAGCGGCCAGGCCGGCGTCGTACTCTCCGTCAACGAACTGAACCCCGGCGGCCAAGCCGCATACCGCAAGGCCGGATTCGAGGACCGCGGCCGCTACGAAGGCGGCGACGCCGGCCCGCAACGCATCATGTACCGGGCATTCTGACCAAAATCGCATCTTGACTGGGACGGTGCGTGCCGCAGTATTGAACCAAGACCAGCCGCTGGAAAGGTGCATGATGGGTCACTCACAGATGCAGGTAGAACCGGTCATCCAGGAGCTCCACATCCCCGCCGGGCTGGCAGGGCCCGTTGAGTTGACGATGGACGTACGCTGTTTCCTTGTGCCGCACACCGGGGGATTGCTGTTGATCGATACGGGCCTCAAGGGCAGCGAGCATGCGATTGCGGCGGCCTTGGACCGTGTCGGAGCAGCATGGAGTGACATCACCGACGTCGTCCTCACCCATTGGCATCCGGACCATGTCGGCGGCCTCGGCGAAGTCGTGGAACGGAGCCCGTTGGCGGCGATCTGGGCGGGCGCGGCGGACGTTTCCCAGATTTCTTCCGCAGTGCCGCTGCGCCCGCTCGTGGAACGAGACAGGGTCCGCGATATACAGATCGTGCAGACGCCTGGCCATACCGCAGGACACATCAGCCTGCTGCATGACGACGGAATGCTGTTCGTAGGGGACGCTGTGGGGACAGCCGGAGGTGTGATGAGACGGGCGCCGGAGCAGTTTACAGCGGACTCTGCGCGGGCCGAAGAGTCGCTTCTGAGACTGAGCTTGCTGGAGCCGGACAGGATGCTCTTTTCCCACGGACCGGAGATCCCCGATCCCGTAGGGGAATTACGCCGGCTTCTTGCCGTCAACGAGGGTTGACGCTTCTCCCGGCGTCAACTAACGTTGACGCCGGAGGTGCATCATGCAGACATTGATAGGTTCCATGGACGGCAAAGGGCCGGCCGAGGCGCTCTACGCCGTGGCGGAACTCCACAAAGAACTGGCGCGCACGGAAACCGAAGTGGTGCTGCGTGCCCGGCAGGCCGGACTGTCGTGGGAGGCCATTGCGGTGTGCCTTGGCGTCAGCAAGCAGGCCGTGCACAAGAAGTACGGAAAGCGCTGAGGTGCTGGAAAGCGCTGAACCAGAAGGCCGGCCCCCAAGCCGCGACCGGATGCCCGAGGTAACTCGCGGGTCCTAACTTCCCTTTCGGCCCACGAATCGGATCACCGAGGCACGCAGCGGTCGGATCACCCAGACCAGGCCCGCAATGATCAGCACCCCGGCGATCGAGAAAAATAGCGGCAGCGGGTTTGAGCGGTCGGTACTGGCCACTTGCGCCGTGGCAACGGGAGGTCGGGGCGTGGATGGCGCTGCCGGGCTGGCCGTGGCAACCGGTGCCGGCTTCGCGGACGCGTCGTCGGCCGGGGCCGCTGCCTTGACCGGGCCGGCAGCATCGGCGACCTGCGACTCAGTTTGCGAGGCTGCCTGCGGCTGAACGAAACCAACGCTGGCACGCGCAGGAACGACGGTGTTTGCGGAGGCAATCCGGGTTGTTGGCTGGACTGCCTTGACCCGACGGATGGTCTGTTTCCCGGGCCGCGCCGGAGCGGGAGCCTGTCCGGCTGGGGCGGGTGCGTGTTCTGCGGGGGCCGGGGCCGGGCCGGGAGCGGGCTGATCGCCGCCGACCTCGCCGTTTCCTCCCGTGTCGCCGTCGACCTCGCCGTTTCCTTCCGTGTCGCCGTCGACCTCGTCGCCCTCAACGATGTCGACGTATAGCGACGATTGGGTATTCGGCCCGTGTCCCTGAGCCGTTGCGGTAACCTGGGCCCGGATCCGATGGCCCTGGTCCGCGGCCACGACAGTGTAGGTGGGTGCGGTGGCCCTGGTGATCGGCTGGCCGTCCCGCTCCCACTGATAGAGGAGGGAAATCGGCTCACCGTCGGCATACCAGCCGCCGCTGCCCTCCACACTGAGAGTATCGCCGACCGTGGAGCCGCCAGAAAGCCACATTTCATCTGTGGGCTCGATATACCCGCGGGTAACGACCGTGGACGTGTTTGACTTCGATACGCTGCCTTGGCTTGGGCCGCCGCCGGTCACCTTGAGGGTAACCACTTTGCCCAGGTCGGCAGTCCTGATCTTGTAGCTGTCGGTGGTGGCTCCCTCGATGTCCACCCCATCGGCTTGCCACTGTAACCCCACAACGTCGGTGGACCAGGTGCCCAAATCGTCGACGTCCAACGAGAATCCGACCCTCGTCGAACCCGACACAGATGGAGCCTCGCCGGTAATGATGATGGCTGGCCGGGCCGTATACGCTGCGGTGTTGGTTGCACTGACCTTCGGGGACGGCAGGGTAGTCTCCACCCCATCCTTGAGCCCAGGGGCGGACCCAGTCACGCTCAGCGTTAGGGACCGGCCGTCGTCGGGCGCCGTGATCTCGTAAGTTTCGCCCTGGGCGCCGGGGATTTTGACCCCGTCGCGCAGCCACTGATACTTCAGCGTTTGCGCCCGTTCCCATTCGCCGGGATACGACGTGAGTGTCTGTCCCGCCTTGAGGATGCCAGTGAAGGTCGGGCGCTCCAACGCCCGGACCATGGTGCGGCCCGTGGCACCCTCGCCGAAGTCCCGGCACCTATGCCCGGCTGCGGAGTCCCAGCAGGCGACGGCCGCCTGGGCCGGGCCGGCGAAGCCGATAGTGGACAAGATAATAGCGGCGCCGACGGCTGAAGCCGCACGCGACAGAGTGCTTTTCAAATTTTCCCCCAAAATAGTGCCCTTCGCGTGACCGGGAAGGGACAAAGGGAAATGCTACAAGAAAGATAGCGCTCTATCGATGAATCAAGACCGACTTATGACGGATATTTCCGGGCAAGCAAAAGAGCCCGTCCGGGCTGCCATGTGTGGCAGACCGGACGGACTCTCCTGGCGCTGTGCGGTGCGTGGCCCCTTGGGACTAGACGCCGTAGTAGAGCTCGAACTCGTACGGGTTCGGGCGCAGCGAAAGCGGACGGATCTCGTTCTCGTACTTGTACTCGATCCAGGTGTCGATCAGGTCCTGGGTGAAGACGCCGCCGGCCTGCAGGAACTCGTTGTCCTCGGCCAGTGCATCCAGGGCCTCCTCGAGGGTGCCCGGAGCCTTGGGGATGTCCTTGGCTTCTTCGGCCGGGAGCTCGTAGAGGTCCTTGTCGATCGGAGCCGGGGGTTCGATCCGGTTACGGATGCCGTCGATGCCGGCCATCAGCTGGGCAGCGAACGCCAGGTACGGGTTGGAGGAGGGGTCCGGCGCGCGGAACTCGATGCGCTTGGCCTTCGGGTTGGACCCCGTGATCGGAATACGGATACCGGCGGAGCGGTTGCCCTGCGAGTAAACCATGTTGACCGGGGCTTCGAAACCCTTGACCAGGCGGCGGTAGGAGTTCACCGTCGGGTTGGTGAAGGCCAGGACAGCGGAGGAGTGCTTCAGCAGGCCACCGATGTACCAGCGGGCGGTGTCGGACAGGCCGGCGTAGCCCTTCTCGTCGTAGAACAGCGGCTCGCCGCCGGTCCACAGCGACTGGTGGCAGTGCATGCCCGAGCCGTTGTCACCGAAGACAGGCTTCGGCATGAAGGTCACGGACTTGCCCCAGGCATCGGCGGTGTTCTTGATGACGTACTTGAACTTCTGCAGGTCATCAGCCGCGTGGGTCAGGGTGGTGAACTTGTAGTTGATTTCAGCCTGGCCGGCGGAACCGACTTCGTGGTGGCTGCGCTCGACCTCAAGGCCGGCCTCGTCCAGGGCAACGCACATAGCGTCGCGCAGGTCGGCCTGCTTGTCGGTGGGGGAGACCGGGAAGTATCCGCCCTTGACCGGGGTCTTGTAGCCGAGGTTTCCGCCCTCTTCCTCACGGCCCGAGTTCCAGTGTGCTTCCTCGGAGTCGATCTTGTAGAAGCTGCCCTGCGGGGAAGACTGGTACTGGACGTTGTCGAAGACGAAGAACTCGGCCTCGGGAGCGAAGAAAGCGGTGTCGGCAATGCCGGTCGAAGCCAGGTAGGCCTCCGCCTTCTCGGCCACGCCGCGGGGATCGCGGTGGTACGGGTCACCGGTACGCGGGTTCACGATCGAGAAGTTCAGTGCAAGGGTCTTCTCCATGCGGAACGTGTCGATGAACGCCGTCGTGACGTCCGGGATGAGCTGCATGTCAGACTCGGCGATGCCCTGGAAGCCGCGGATTGAAGATCCGTCGAAAAGCTGGCCGTTGACGAAGAAGTCGGCGTCAACGCTCTTGGCAGGCACGTTGAAGTGCTGCTGAACGCCCGGGAGATCGGTGAAGCGGATATCGACGAATTTGATGTCTTCGTCCTTGATGAACTTGAGGACTTCGTCCGCAGTCTTGAACATCTATGCTCCTTACGCATATGAAAGATCTGGCCGTCAGGCACATTTGTCCAGCGCAGTCCAACAGCGGAGAAGGCAAAAAGCTTCCCCGCTTCGCAGTCGCTAGCAACTGTTACCACCCTAAGGACAAGGGATTTCCCCGCAGTGTCCGCATTGTTTCGGGGAGGTTACAGAATGTCCTGACACGTAAACGCTAGTCGCCAGTCCACACTGTGGCCTATCTGGTCCACAATGTGACACCCTACCTCCCACACTATGGACAGGCCAGAGCCGATAAGCTTGGAGGGTGGTTGATCGCAAAGACATCGGTTCATGGCTCACCGGGCCGGACACATCCGGCATCTCCAGGTACCCGGGGGAGCGGCACGGGCTGCCCGAGTCCGGGGCAGGGTCGATCGCCCGTGCCGGCCGGCGCATCCTGGCGATCTGCATTGACTGGGGCATCGCGCTGTTGATCAGCAATTTCGCCTTCGGCGGCGACTCCTGGGCCACGCTTGCCGTGTTTGCCATCGAGCAGATCCTGCTGATCGGCACCCTCGGCTACGGCATCGGCCACCGGATCGTGGGAATCCATGTGGTCCGGCTGGGCGGCGGCCCGGCGGGTCCGCTCGCGGCCCTGGTGCGCACTCTGCTGCTGTGCCTCGTTATCCCTGCCGTCATTTTCGACCCGGACCAGCGCGGCCTCCACGACAAGGCCATGAATACGGTGCTCGTCCGGATGTAGCAATCCGCGGCCGGATGCGCGACGGCGGTGCCAGGCAACCAGGCGCGGCGGGCCCTCGTCCGTTTGCCACGAATGGCCGCTGACCTCCCCCGCGTTGCGGCCATGTGCGTCAGTTGGGCACAGCGATGGTGTCAGGGCGCGGCGGGCCCTCGTCCGTTTGCCACGAATGGCCGCTGACCTCCCCCGCGTTGCGGCCATGTGCGTCAGTTGGGCACAGCGATGGTGCCGGGGCGCACAGAAACCCGAGGTCCTCGGCGGACTAGACCCCCGCCGTCTCCGGGGCCGGCGTCGGCGCAGCCTCTCCCGACCGTTCCGTCAGGTATCCGTGGCGGCCGGCCCAGCGCTCAAACCACACCGTCGCGAAGGGGAAGACGGCGGAGAGCCCTGAGAGCAAGGCAATCCGGAACGGCCAGCGCAGCATTGCCCACAGGCTCAGTGCCGCAATCGAGTAGCCGATGAAGAAGGCCCCGTGGATCGGACCGGCAATCTCCACGCCGAGTTCCGTCGTCCGGGTGATCCATTTGAGCACCATGCCGAGCAACAGCGCGGCCCAGCTGAACGCTTCGGCGATCGCCAGCCCACGGAAGATGCGGATCATCGTGGCGGTCGAGGGAAGTTTCATGCATATCTCCTGAGTTCTTGCGTCCGTTTTCGCGGTGTCCGGTGTCGCTTTGTCCGGCACCCCGCGTCCGTTGTCCCGCGTCCGTTGTCCCGGGTCCGGTAACCCGGCGCCGGGCGGGCCGACGTCGGGCAGTAAGAGAAACGCCCCGGCTGGCGGCCTGAGGTGGCCGTGAACCGGGGCGATTCTGTACTGCGGGCAATTCCATCATGCGGTGCGGTACTGCCGCCCGCCTAGCGTCCGCGGGTGGGACGGGCCTTGTAGGGATCGATGCCCTTCGGGATGGGCAGGCGGCCGCCAAGCGAGGAAATGCGCTTCGACACGGCGCTGACCTCGGTCTTGGTCAGTTCGCCCTTGAGTTTGTTCATCTTCCTGGCGATCTGACTGAGCGGCACCTGGCCCTCGCCGCGGCCGCTTTCGATCACGTGGATGGTGACGTTGGGGAGGATGCGCGCAAGGCGCTTGCGCTCGGCGTCGACCAGCGGCTTGACCCGGTTGCTGGGGCCTTCGCTGACGAGCACGACGCCGGGACGGCCGATGGCGCGGAAGACGGCATCCTGCGTGCGGGGGTTCACGGCGACGGGCTGGTCCTCGGTGATCCAGCCGCGCTTGAGCGTGCCCAGCGCGGCACCTGACGCGCCGGGCTGGTTCTCGATCTGCGCGAACGCGGCGCGCTCGGCACGGCGGGACAGGATCAGCGTGGCCGCAAGGGCGCCCAGGGCGATGCCGATGATCAGGCCGGTGATCCAGTTGTCGAGCAGGAAACCGACCAGCAGGCTGAGGGCAACAACACCCAGGAACGCCAGCAACATGAGCCACGGAACCATGGGATCGTGGCGGCGGGTCATCTGGAAGACCTCGCCGATCTGCTTCAGCCGGCTCGGCTTCTTGGCCTTTGCTTCCTTGGGCTTACGGGAGAAAAGACCGCGCTTCGGAGCTTCGGAAGCCGGGCTGGAGTTGCTGGGATCAGGGGAATTCGCCATAGTTCCTTAATTCTACGTGATGGACGGCCAAGGGCCGGCACCGGAGTCATCCGGTGCCGGCCCTTAAGTGGAAGGGTGTCAGAGCTGGGTTCAGGAATGTGCCGCGAGCAGCGAGCTGGCTTCCTGGCGGGTGCTTCCGGAGCTTTCGATGTGGGCGAGTTCGGCCGGGATTTCCCAGCCCTTCTTGCGCATCGCGGTGGCCCAGAGCCGGCCGGCGCGGTAGGAGGAACGCACCAGGGGCCCGGACATGACGCCCAGGAAGCCGATCTCGTCCGCCTCATTTTGCAGGTCGACGAATTCCTGCGGCTTGACCCAGCGGTCCACCGGCAGGTGCCGCTCGGACGGGCGCAGGTACTGGGTGATGGTGATCAGGTCGCAGCCGGCCTCGTGCAGGTCCCGCAGCGCCTCGGAGATTTCCTCGCGGGTCTCGCCCATGCCGAGGATCAGGTTCGACTTGGTCACCATGCCGAGCTTGCGGCCCTGGGTGATGACGTCCAGGGAGCGCTCGTAGCGGAACGCCGGGCGGATCCGCTTGAAGATCCGGGGCACGGTTTCGACGTTGTGGGCGAAGACCTCGGGCTTGGAGTCGCAGATCGCCGCGATGTGCTCGGGCCTGCCGGAGAAATCAGGGATCAGCAGTTCGACGCCGGTGCCCGGGTTCAGTTCGTGGATCTTGCGGACCGTCTCCGCGTACAGCCAGACGCCCTCGTCGGCGAGGTCGTCGCGGGCCACACCGGTCACGGTGGCGTAGCGCAGCGCCATGGCCTGGACCGAGCGGGCCACCTTGGTGGGCTCGAACATGTCCACGGGCGAGGGCTTGCCGGTGTCGATCTGGCAGAAGTCGCAGCGCCGGGTGCATTCGGAGCCGCCGATCAGGAACGTGGCCTCCTTGTCTTCCCAGCACTCGAAGATGTTCGGGCAGCCGGCCTCCTCACACACCGTGTGGAGGCCCTCCTTCTTGACGAGGTTTTTCAGCTGGACGAACTCCGGGCCCATCTGGACCTTGGCCTTGATCCATTCCGGCTTCCGTTCCACCGGTGTGGCCGCGTTTCGCTGCTCAATGCGCAGCATCTTCCGGCCTTCTGGTGCCAGTGTCACAGTAGAGCTCCTTCTGGGGTTGCAACTAGGGCTTGTTCATTCTTGCGCAGTTCTTCGGTGATCCGCGACATGAGGTCCGCCGGGGTGACGTCCCTGCCAAGTTCCTGGGCGATCGTGGTGACTCCGGCGTCGCTGATCCCGCAGGCGATGATCTGGCCGTAGGGGGCGAGATCGTTGTTGCAGTTGATCGCGAAGCCATGCATGGTGACACCTTCGTGGACACGGATGCCGATGGCCGCGATCTTGCGGTCCGGACCCTTTTCGTCCTGTTCGATCCACACGCCAGCGCGGCCCTTGATCCGGACGGCGGCGATGCCGTAGTCCGCCAGGACGGCGATGATGACCGCTTCCAGCCGCTCCACGTAGTCGCGGATGCCAGCCTTGTTCTTCAGTTTGATGATGGGGTAGCCAATGAGCTGGCCGGGGCCGTGCCACGTCAGCTTGCCGCCGCGGTCCACGGCCACAACGGGAGTTCCGTCAAAGGGCCGTTCGTGGTCTTCGGTGCGCTTGCCTGCGGTGTAAACCGCGGCGTGTTCGAGCAGCAGTACAGTGCTGGGCGCGGTGCCCGCGAGGACCTTTTCATGCAATTCGCGCTGGATGTCCCATCCGCGCGTGTAATCGACGAAGTCCGGGGCGAGACCCAGCTGTTTGAACTCAAGAGTCATGGCATCAAGCTTAGACCCCGCCGCACCCACCTCCCGCTTGTGTGCTTAAGCTCTCATGCCTGTGGATAACTTCTGCACGATTCCGCGCAATCGACTATTCCTTGGGTATGGAAGATCTCCCGCCGGCCGCCGGTGCGGCCCCCCAGGTTCCCGGTTACGACGTCGGACGGCTGCTGGGGCGCGGCGGCAGCGCCACGGTCTGGCTGGTGACCGAACAGTCAACGGGCCGCGAGTTCGCCCTGAAATGCTTCGATGCCGACCGCGCCGCACCGGAAGAATCCGAGGCCGGGGACGTCATGCGGCGCGAAGTCCGGATCCTCTCCGCCCTGGCACACAGCCACCTGCTTCGCGTCCATGCCGTGGTGCGCCTGCCGGTTCACGACTCTGGCGGCAGCGGCCTCGGGCTTGCGCTGGACTACGCACCCGGCGGCTCGCTGGCGACGCTCGTGGGAAGCCGGGGACGCCTGGGTCCCGGCGAAACGGTGACGGTCCTGACTCCCATCGCGCAGGCCCTGGCATACCTTCACGGCCAAGGCTTCACCCACGGTGATGTGGCCCCCGGCAACGTGCTCTTCACGGCCGACGGCAAACCGCTGCTGGCCGATCTCGGCGTCGCGCGAATGGTGGCCGACGCCGCTCCGGTCGCCGAAGAGGGCACAGCAGGATTCCAGGATCCCGCCCCGTCGGACGCTGTGCGGGCCGGGCTGCAGCCCGAACGCGACATTTACTCCCTGGCCGCCCTGGGCTGGTATTGCCTCACCGGACGGGCCCCCGAGCCCGGCCCGCATCGTCCACCGCTGAGCCTGCTGGTCCCGGAGGTTCCGGCAGCGTTGGTTGCCGCCCTCGAAGCGGGGCTGGGCGGGGAGCGCCGGGAGCGTCCCCCGGCGGCGGAGTTTGCCGCTATGGTCTACCGCAGCGCCCGGGCGGAGCCCGTCGATCTGTCGGTCTCCGTGCACCCCACGGTCATCCCCCAACTGCTCACACGCAAGGCCGTGCAGTCCGGCCCGGGCCGGCGCCCAGGCGCTATCCGGAAAACCGGACTCCACCGCGGATTCCGGCGGACTCCCGCGCAGCGGGCGCTGCTGCCCGCTCTCGCCGCTGCAGTCCTGCTGGCCGGCACCTGGCTGCTGGCCGGTGGCGGGCCGGCCTCCGACGCCGTCGCCGGGCTGTTTCCAGGGTTTGTGTCCGGCCACGATGCGCCGGTGCAGACAGGAAGTCCCGTGGGCCGCGAGGGACCGGCGGCGCCGTCGGAGGGGCCGGTTGGCGGGCCGCCGCCCCCCACCGCCGACGGCGGGGCCACCGCCATCCTTCCCGATCTTGAGGCACTCCTGGCCTCCGCCGACCCGGTGGAGGCGGTCCGCGGCTTGGCCCGGCTCCGTTCACTGGCACTGAGCTCCGGCGACTTCAGACTGCTCGATGCCGTCAACGCCCCGGACTCGGCGGCCGCCGCCTCGGACGGCCGCATCAAAGCGCAGCTCAGCGCCTCCGGCCACGTCCTGGCCGGATTCTCGACCTCCCTGACCCGGATCGAGACCACCGCGGAGAGCAGCCCCGCCCGGGCAGTTGTGACCATCACCACTGCACCTTCCGCTTACCGGGAAATCGATGGGAACGGCGCCACGGTGGCCGAAGTACCCGCCGCCTCCGCACAGCAGCTTCACCTGGTCCTGGTGCCCGTCGACGGGCGCTGGCGGATCCAGGACGTGCTACCTCCGGGGCCCGGAGCCGGCTAGGGTTCCACGCTTCAGGGCGCGGTGGTAACCTCCCACCGAGACGGCTGCTAGCGAGAGCCTGACGCCGGAGAGGGACGCCATGTCGACCACGGTTCCGAAGAAGCAGATGACCGTCATTCAAGCAGCGTTCATCGGGGTGGGTTCCATGGTGGGCGCGGGAATCTTCGCGCTGCTGGGCGCAGCCGGCGCTGTCGCCGGCTCGGCTGTGTGGGTGTCCTTTCTGGCGGCGGGCGCCATCGCCGGCCTACAGGGGTACTCGTTCGCGAAGCTCGGCGCGACTTACCCATCGGGCGGGGGCATGCTGGCCTACCTGGCCCGGGGGTTCGGGGAGGGGCACGCTACAGGCATCGTTTCGTGGCTGTTCTACGTGACCGGCGCGATCGTGGGGGCAATGGTGGCGTCGTCCTTCGGTGGATATGCCAGTGCAGTCCTGACCGGTCGCGACCCAGGCTGGGCCAAAGTGTTCGCGGTCGCGCTCATCCTGGTCATGACCGTCCTGAACGCGGTCGGTTCCACGGCGGTCGCAAGAGTCCAGTCGGTGATCGTGAAGATGGTGCTGGCCATCCTGTCCGTGTTCGCGATTGTCACGATCGCGAACTGGAACCCAGCGCTCCTGGATCCGGCCGGCTACCCGGGCGTCCGCGAGATCATCGCGAGCGTGGCGTTGACGTTCTTCGCCTTCCTCGGGTTCGGCGTCATCACCTTTACCGCGAAGGATCTGCCTGACCCGTCCCGTCAACTGCCCCACGCCATGTATCTGGCGCTGGCGATCGCCACGACGGTGTACGTCGCCGTCTCGCTGGGAGTTTTCGGGACCCTGACCGCCGACGAGGTCGTCGCCTACGGCGCCACTGCGCTGGCCGAGGCCGCCAAGCCGACGCTGGGCCAGTTCGGCTATGTGCTGATGGTGATCACCGCCCTGCTCTCCACTTCCGGGGCGGTGAACGCCAGCCTCTATCCTTCCGTGGGGATGACCCGGCATCTCGCCTCAGTGGGACAGTTTCCACCGGTCTTCGGCCGCTCCGTGGGCCGCAGGCAGGTGCCGGTTGGGCTGCTGGTCATGGCCGGCCTCGCGGCGGTGATGGTGGTGACGTTCAACCTCAACAGCATCGCGTCGCTTGGAAGTGCGGTAGCCTTGCTCATTTTCTCCGCGGTCACGATGGCCCACTTCAAGGTGTACCGGGAGACCGCGGCCAAGCTTTTGGTGCTTATCATCGCCCTGATTGCGACCTTGGGAACGTTCGTCGTGTTCTGCACAACCACGCTCGTCAATGAACCCGCCACCGCCGCCGCGCTGGTGGTCATCCTTGCACTGGCACTGATCACCGATTTGCTGTGGAAGCGCGCCCGAAACCGCGCAAATTAGCACCCCGGCGATCTGACGTATAGGGGAGTTGGGGACTATTCCCTGCTAATTCCTAGGTCCATGCTGTAGGCACCGAGCACTTTGTGTGATAGGGGGGGCAGTGGGCATGTTCAAGCCGACGACTACTCGCCCCAGGCGGTTTAGCTCCGCCTGGCCCGTGGCGCAGACCACGGGGCACTTGAGGGTGTGGCTCACGTGAGCGAACAGGCAGTGACCCGGCCGAAGGCACCACCGGCCGTGTGGATCTCCTGGGTAGCCCTGGCACTGATGACCACGAGTTCGGTGGCCAGTCTCCGTGCGGCCCCGACCATGGCCGTCTACGGCCTCGCCTCAGTCTTCCTCTACGTGGTTCCCGCGATCGTCTTCCTGCTCCCGACCTCCCTCGTGTCGGCCGAGCTGGCGTCCGGATGGAAGGGCGGCATCTACAACTGGGTATCGTCCGGAATCTCCAAACCCATGGGCTTCCTGGCGGTCTGGTGCCAGTTCGCGATGACGATTTTCTACTATCCAACCCTGCTGGGATTCGTCGCGAGCACGCTCGCCTACGTCTTCAACCCGGCGCTGGCCAGCAGCGGCGTGTGGACGGCCTTGGTGATCGTGGTGTTCTACTGGGCCGGCGTGTACGTCTCATCCCGCGGCACGAAGGGTGTGGCGGGCCTGGCCAGCGGTGGCCTGATCATCGGCACCCTGATCCCGGGCGCCCTGCTCGTCATCCTGGGTGTGGTCTTCCTCGGCCAGGGCAATCCGTCCGCCGCTCCGATGACCGCGGCAAACTTCTTGCCCGAATGGGCCGGGCTGGCCAGTCTGGTGCTGATCGTGAATAACTTCCTGTCCTACAGCGGCATGGAGATGAACGCTGTGCACGTGTCCTCGCTGAAGGACCCGGGTAAGGAGTATCCGAAGTCGATGTTCCTGGCCATGGGACTGGTACTGCTGATCTTCATCCTGCCGGCGCTGGCGATCAGTTGGATCGTTCCGGCCGATGAACTCTCCCTCACAGCCGGTGTCATGCAGGCCTTTGACGCGGTGCTGGCCTCCTTCAACCTCCAGGCGCTGACACCGATCCTCGGGATCATGCTGGTAGCCGCCTCCCTCGGCGGCATGCTGACCTGGCTGGCCGGTCCGTCCAAGGGCCTCTTGCTGATCTCGCGTGAGGAAGGATACCTCCCGCCGTTCCTGCAGAAACTGAACAAGAACGGCATCCAGCAGAACCTCCTGGTGGTCCAGGGGCTCGTCACCACCATGATCGCGCTTGGCTACGCGCTGATCCCGGATGTTTCCAGCGCGTACTGGATCTTCTCGGTGATCACCACGCAGGTCTACCTGATCATGTACCTGCTGATGTTCGTGGCCGCCGTCCGGCTGCGCCGCAACGACCCGGACCACGCGCGTGGCTTCCGGGCGCCAATGCTGGTTGGGCTCTGCGGCGTCGGTTTTACCGCCTCCCTGGCCGCCCTGCTCGTCGGGTTCGTCCCGCCGTCGCAGTTTGGCAACGGCGATCCGGCCGTCTATTTCCTGATCGTCGCCGGCGGCGCGCTGGGACTGGGCCTGCTCGTGCCGTTCCTCTTTTACAGGTTCCGCAAACCCTCGTGGAAGCTGCCGGAGCAAGACGCTCGGACGGAGGCACCTAGGTCATGAGCACGCATCAGGAGTCCTCGACCAGGCGCAGCCGCTCGGTCGTTTACATAGTTGCCATGATCTTGCTCGTGGTGTTCGCCGTTGTCGCACTGCTGAATTTCCGGTCGGCGAGGGAGACGCAACAGTCCCTGGCGAAGGCCGACCAGCTGATCGCGTCGATCGAGGGGGCCGGCGGGACGGCACCCTCGCGCGAACAGATAGCTCGGGTGCTCGGTGACGACGGCGGTGCCGTTTGCGCGAACCCGAACAGCGCGTTGAGCCGGGCCACCTTCTTGAGCCAGCTGGCGAACGGGGCAACCGGGCCCGGATACAGGCCGGTCATCGGGAACGCCCGGATCGCCGTCGGCGAGCTCGCGATTATCAAGGTCTATTGCCCGGACCAGCTCGCTGAGTTCCAGGAGTTCATCGACGACCTCAAGACGTACCACACGGGTGGTGCGTGAGCCGTGGACCTGCGCGCCCGCATCACCGATCTGATGGGTCCGGCACGGGAGGAGCTCGCCGAGTTTGTTGCCATCCGGTCGGTGGCAGATGCGCGGCAGTTTCCCGTCGAGGAGTGTGCCAAGGCTGCCCAGTGGGTGCTGGACAAGTTCGCCGGACTCGGATTTTCGGATGTGCACCTCGAACGGACCCCGGACGGCTCCGACGCGGTGGTGGGCTCCAGGCCCGGACCCGATCCGGACGCGCCCACCGTGCTCCTCTACGCGCACTACGACGTCCAGCCACCCCTCGATGACTCGGCATGGCGGACCCCGCCCTTCGAGCTCACTGAAGTGGACGGCCGCTGGTACGGCCGGGGCGCCGCCGATTGCAAGGGCAACATCCTCGCCCACCTGCTCGCCCTGAGGGCGCTCGGCAACGACGTACCGGTGAACCTGTTGCTGGTGGTCGAGGGGTCGGAGGAACAGGGCACCGGCGGGCTCGAGGCGTTCGTCGCCGGCCACCCGGACCTGCTCCGTGCCGACACCATCCTGGTCTGCGACACCGGCAACGCCGCCGTGGGCCACCCCGCCGCGACCGTAACTCTGCGCGGGATGGTCAATGTCGTGGTGACGGTGGAGGCGATGGCGTCAGAGCTCCACTCCGGCATGTTTGGCGGTGCTGCCCCCGACGCGCTCGCCGCACTGATCGCCATGCTGGCATCACTGCGGGACCGGCAAGGGAACACGACGGTCATGGGATTGGACAACGCCCAGACGTGGACCGGTGCGCCCTATCCGCCAGGGCAGTTCCGCACCGACGCCGGCGTCCTTGAGGGAGTGTCCTTGCTGGGGGACGGCACCGTGTCCGACATGCTCTGGGCACGGCCCGCGGTCACCGTGCTCGGCATCGACTGCCCGGCGGTGACCGGCTCGACGGCGGCGATCTCGCCGCGGGCCTCGGCACGCCTGAACCTGCGCGTCCCGCCGGGCATGGCGGCCGCCGACGCCCACACGGCGTTGGTCAGCCACCTCAAGGCGGCCGCGCCCTGGGATGTCCACGTCACGGTGGACCTCGAGGCCATCGGGTCGCCATTCCAGGCGGCAGTCGGCGGCCCGGCCTTTGAAGCCATGAGCGCCGCGATGTCCCAGGCCTACGGCACGCCCATGACAACCCTGGGGCAAGGGGGATCGATCCCGCTCTGCAACGTCTTCGCCGACACCTACCCGGACGCGGAGATCATCCTGCTCGGCGTCGAGGAGCCACTCGCCCTGATCCATGCACCGAACGAGAGCGTCGATCCGGGCGAGATCAGGGCCCTGGCAGAGTCCCTGGCCCTCTTCCTCCAGAGGTACGCGACGCTGCACGGCTAATAGTGGCGGCTAGCCCCGCCCTGCCACCCAGGCGGCGGCCCCGGCGAGGGACGGGTGCTTCCAGGCGAAGCTGTTTTCCGCCAGGACGGCCGGCTCCAGCCGCTGGCTCGCGAGCAGCAGTTCTTCGGCGAGATCGCCCATCACCAGCCGCAGCACCGGGGCCGGTACCCGCAGCGCCGCCGGCCGGTGCAGCGCCCTGGCCAGTTGCGTGATCAGGGAATTCACATCTGCGGCTTCGGGGGCGCAGACGTTGACCGGCCCGGACACGGGCGCCGAGAGAAGGAAGGAAAAGGCGGCGGCCACATCCGGCAGAGTGATCCACGGCCAGAACTGCCGGCCATCGCCGAGCGGGCCGCCGACACCCAGGCGCAGCAGCGGCAACAGCCGGCCCAGTGCGCCGCCGGAACGGCTCAGGACGACGCCGGTGCGGGGCGTGACCACCCGGACTCCGGCAGGCGCCTCATGCGCCGCGGCCTCCCAGTCGACGCAGATCCGGGACAGGGTGCCGGTGCCGGCCGGCGCGTTCTCGCGCAGCACCGCCGTACCGGCGTTGCCGTAGTAACCGGAGGCCGACTGGCTCAGGAACACGGCGGGCGGCGCGTCGGTGCGCGCCATGGCGGCCGCGAGGGTCCGGGTAGCCCCCAGCCGGGAGGCGCGGAGCTCGTTGACCCGTGCCTTGGTCCAGGGCCGGTCGCCGATTCCGGCGCCGGAGAGGTTGACCACCGCGTCCGCGCCCTTCAGTGCGGTGTCGTCGATCCGGCCGGCAGCCGGGTCCCACTGGAACTCGGCTGGGGACGCAGGGGCACGCCTGACCAGGGCGACGACGTCGTGCCCCTCGCTGCGCAGTGCACCCGAAAGGGCAGTTCCGATCAGCCCGGAGGCCCCGGCAATAAGGATTCGCATGATCCATCTCACCATGCCCGGCACGGCCGCGAAACCTCCCGGGCCGTAAGGACCGTTGTGGCTATGATCGAACGATGACCCCCTCGAGTTACTTCCGTTTCCCGCATCTGCACGGCGATCTGGTCACCTTTGTGGCCGAGGACGACGTCTGGATTGCACCCGTGGGCGGGGGCCGCGCCTGGCGCGTATCCTCCCTGCAATTGCCGGCCCGCAACCCGCGCTTCACCCCCGACGGCAAGCGTCTGGTCTGGACCGTCGTCCAAGGGACTGCCCCGGAAGTCGTCACGGCCAACGTCGACGGCGGCGGCTACAGCCAGTTGAGCTACTTCGGCCACCCTTCCACCCGGGTCAAGGGTTTCACCCCCGACGGCGACGTCCTGGTGACCAGCGCGTTCCGCCAGTCCGACAGCCGTCACACCCACGCCTACAGCCTCCCCGTGACCGGCGGCTGGGCGCAGGAACTCCCGTTCGGCCCGGTCGAGTCGGTGGCCTTCGGCCCCGTCGTCGGCGATGAACGCCCAGTGGTGCTCGCCAGTGTCCTGTCACGTGAGCCAGCCTGGTGGAAGCGCTACCGCGGCGGCGCCGCCGGCAAGCTGTGGATCGACGCAGACGGAAACGGTGAATTCGTCCGGCTCGCTGCCGCGCTGGACGGAAACCTCACGGACCCCCTGTGGGTCAAGGGACGGATCGCGTTCCTGTCCGACCACGAGGGTTACGGAAACCTCTATTCCGTCCTGCCCAACGGCAGCGACCTGCGGCGCCACACGGACCACGAGGACTTCTATGTCCGCCACGCCGCCACCGACGGCGAACGCGTGATCTTCGAATCGGCCGGTGAGCTCTGGCTGCTGCCCAGCCTCGACGCCGAGGCCGTCAAGCTCGACATTGTGCTCGGTTCCGCCTCGCAGGCGCGCCGGCCCGCCGCGCTGAAGCCCTCGAAGCACCTTGGCGACGTCGTACCGGACCGCACGGGCGCGTCCAGTGCCGTCGAATCCCACGGAACCGTCCACTGGCTGCGGCACAAGGACGGCCCTTCCCGCGTCCTCGAGGCCACCCCGGGCGTCCGGGCACGGCTGCCCCGGCCCTTCGGCGAGGGCCGGATCGCCTATGTCGCCGACCACGACGGCGTCGAGGCCCTGTACCTGAAAGCCATTGCGGCGCCCCTGGCCGGAGCGGCTGCGGCAGCATCGAAGGCCCCGCAGCCGGCCGTGCAGTCCGCTGCCGAGTCAACGGCCCGGCCCGCTGCTTCCGCCGAGGACGCAGGCATGCAGTTGCCGAAGCCGGTGTCCGCCGCCGCGCTGACCGGCGCAGGATCAATCCCCGCCGCTGCAAACGGTTCCGTGTCCGGCCCGGTCACAGCGGCCCCGGCTGCAGCAGACGCAGCCGGCTCCATCTCCGGCTCCGAGCCCGACCGGGCCAGTGCGGGCGCCGCCGTGGAGGCCGCGCCTGCCGCCGATGAGCTGACGCGGATCGACTTCCCCAAGCCCAGCCGGACCAGCGCCATCGAAGCCAGCCCGGACGGGCGCTGGCTCGCCGTCGGCACGGCGTTCGGTGATATCTACCTTGCCGACACCCGCACGGGCACGATATCCCAGCTGAGCAGCATCGGTGAGGGCAGCATTGAGGGATTCACCTGGTCCCCGGACTCCGCGTGGCTCGGCTGGTCCGAGCCGGTCACGTCCTTCGGGTCCCGCAGCCGGCTCCGGATCACCCGGATCGACGGCGGCACTGGAGCTGCGATCATTGACGTCACCGACGGCCGGTTCCGCGACGAGTCACCGTCGTTCACCCCGGATGGCAAATACCTCGCCTTCCTCTCCAACCGCAGTTTCGACCCGGTCTACGACGGGCACTCCTTCGATCTGTCCTTCCCGAGCCCGATCAAGCCGTACCTCGTCGCCCTCGCCGCCGACACACCTTCGCCCTTCGGCCCGAGCGTCGACCTCCACGCCGACGCCGACGCCGAGGCAGGTGCCGCCGGAACAGCGGGTGCTGCGTCCGGGCCGCAGCCGGCGGCCAAACCCGTGCCGTCCGTGCGGGTCGACGCCGAGGGCCTGGCCCACCGCGTCATCGGGGTCCCGGTGCCGCAAGGCAACTACGCCGGACTCACCGCCGTCGCCGGCGCCCTGCTCTGGCTGGACAGCGAGCTCGCCGGCGCCACCGGTGAGGGCCGGGCCAGCCTCGAGGACAAGGGCGCGGCGCCGAGCCTGGTCCGCTACGACCTGGCCAAGCGCCGCACCGCCACGATCGTTGAGGCCCTGGACAGCTACCGGCTCTCCGGCGACGGCGAAAAGGTCGTGTTCATCCAGGACAAGCAGATCCGCGTGGCGCCGGCCGCCGCCAAGGCCGATGAGGACTCCGGCCAGCTGGTCAAGGTGGACCTTGGCCGGATCCGGGTGCAGCTGGACCCACTCAGTGTGTGGGGCCAGGCCTTTGACGAGGCCTGGCGGCTCCAGCGCGACTTCTTCTGGACCGAGGACATGGCCGGCCAGGACTGGGAGTCCGTCCACGCCCGCTACCGCCCGGTGGTGGAACGCCTCGGCTCCCATGACGACCTGGTGGACCTGCTGTGGGAGCTGCACGGCGAGCTCGGCACCTCCCACGCCTACGTCCGGCCTGTGGCCGCTGTCGAGAACGGCAGCAGCCCGCAGGGCCGCCTCGGCGCGGACCTGGGGTTCACCGGCGAGGGGTGGGAAATCACCCGCATTCTGGCGGGGGAGTCCTCTGACCCGCTGGCCACTTCGCCGCTGACCCGTCCCGGCGCCGACGCCAAGCCGGGCGACGTCCTGCTGGCGATCGACGGCGTCGAACTGACACAAACGCGGACCCCGGCAATGCAGCTGGTCGGCGCGGCCGGCCGCGCCGTGGAACTTACCCTGCGCAATGGCGCCGGCCATGGTGCGGCCGCGGGCGCCCAGCGCCGCGTGGCCGTGGTCCCGGTCAAGGACGAGGAGCGCCTGCGCTACCAGGAATGGGTCTCCGGCAACCGGCGAACTGTCCGGGAAGCCTCGAACGGGACGTTCGGCTACCTGCACATCCCGGACATGATGGCCAACGGCTGGGCACAACTCCACCGCGACCTCGACACCGAAACGGCCCTGGACGGGCTGATCGTCGATGTCCGGCGCAACCGCGGCGGCCACACCTCCCAGCTCGTGGCCGAACTCATCGGGCGCAAGGTCACCGGCTGGAGCATGCCGCGCGGGGAAAAGCCGCGGACGTACCCGCACCACGCTCCCCGCGGACCGGTCATCATTCTCACCGATGAGTTCGCGGGCTCCGATGGCGACATCATCACGCAGGTCTCCAAGCTGCGGGGGATCGGGCCCGTCATTGGCACCCGCACCTGGGGCGGCGTCGTCGGGATCGACAACCGCTTCGCGCTGGCCGACGGCACCGGCGTCACCCAGCCGCGCTACGCCACCTGGTTCGCCGGTGGCGTTGGCTGGGGCGTGGAAAACTTCGGCGTCACCCCGGATATCGAGGTGACCTTCCCGCCGCACGCCTACGCCGCCGGAACCGACCCGCAGCTGGAGTACGGCATCGGGGCGCTGAAGGAAATGATCCAGGAACTGCCCACGGACCGTCCGCCGCTGCGCGAGGGTTACCGCCGGGTCCGGCCCGCCCCGCTGCCTGCGCGCCGGCAGGCCGGCCAGGCCTAGGCGCTCCCGGGCGCGGCCCGCACAGACGGTCCGCGCAGGACAGATGGCAAGGCCCCCGCCACCCTGGACATCCAGGGCGGCGGGGGCCTTCGTCGTACTGCGGCCGGGCTAGGAGGCCAGGGTGGCGTCCAGGGTGATCTCGATGCCGGTCAGGGCAGCGGAGACGGGGCAGCCGGTCTTGGCTTCCTCGGCCAGCCGCTGGAAATCATCGGCGGAAATGCCGGGGACGCGCGCGGCCAGGGTGAGGTGGCTGCCGGTGATCCCGGTACCGGGCTGGAAGGTCACGTCGGCCTTGGTGTTGATCTCCTCGGCCGTGTGGCCGGCCTGGGCCAGGGCGTTGCTGAACGCCATCGAGAAGCACGCGGAGTGCGCTGCCGCAATGAGCTCCTCGGGGCTGGTCTTGCCCTCGGCGGCCTCGGCGCGCGCCTTCCAGGTGACGTCGAAGTTGCCCAGCCCGGAGCTGTCCAGGGTGGTGTTGCCGGCGCCTGTCATCAGGTCGCCATTCCATACAGTGTGTGCGGTGCGTGTTGTAGCCATGTCCACTCCTCGACGTCGTTGTGAATCAGGGGTCCGGCTGGTGCCGGAGCCTGCCGTGATCAATCCTAGGGATTCTGTGCGGCCGCCGCACGGGGGTTCCGCTGTCAGAGGATTGTGACCCGTACAGTGTCGTCATGGAACTTACCGAAGATGCGCAGGTGCCAGGGGCGCCCGTGGCGCGTATCGCCACGATTATGGTCAACGCCGTCGATGCCGGGCGCCTGGCCCAGTTCTGGGCCGACTTGTTGGGCACGGCGGTCTCCTCGCGCTTCGAGCAGTTCGTCTGGCTGGAACCCGCCGGCACCGGAGGCCCGCAGCTGGCCTTCCAGCAGGTCCAGGACCCCACGGAGGGCAGGCGGCGCCTGCACCTGGACATCCATGGGCCCGACCCTGCGGCGTTGCGCGCCCGCGCCGAGTCCCTCGGTGCCCGGTTCGTGGAGGGCAATGACATCGGCGACTTCCACTGGGATGTCATGCAGGATCCCGAGGGCAACGAATTCTGCATCGCCGGCGACTGACAAGCCGGTTTAACGGCGGCAGTTAAACGACGGCGGCGCCGCACCCCGGCGGGGGAGCGGCGCCGTCATGGCCGGTGCAGTCAGCCGGTTACTGCCACAGGGTCGCGATCGCGACGTTGAGCAGTGCCAGGCCGCCAACGCTGTTCGCGAGGCCCTTGCTGATCGGCTCGCCCTTCTTGTACTTGCGGCGGCCAATGAAGGCCAGGACGCCGACGATCAGGGCGATGACAAGCTTGACGCCGAGCTTGGCGTAGTTGGCGTTCATGTCCAGGGCCGGGATCAGCCCCATCATGATGATGCCCGTGATCAGCTGCAGCATCGCGCCGTCGAACTGGCGCGGGTGGACGGTGGGCTTCTTCATCTGGCCGATCCAGATGCCGACAATCATGGCGGCGCCGATGATGTGCAGAAAGACCATGACGTTATAGACGATGTTCATGGCATCAGTGTAGCCAGAGTCTTCTACGCACCGTAGTAGGACCCGCCGCGGCCCCGGGGCGGAACAGCAAAACGGCGACGGCGGCACGGGCGCCCGGTGGTTTCCCACCGGAGCCCGCACCGCCGTCGCCGTCGGTGTGCGCTTTTAGACCCTAGAGTCCGAGGTCGGCCTCGAAGGCGCCTTCCTCAAGGCGTGCCTTCAGCGTCTGCAGGAAGCGTCCTGCGTCGGCGCCGTCGACCAGGCGGTGATCGTACGTCAGGGAGAGGTACATCATCGAACGGATGGCCAGCGAGTCATCGCCGTTCTCGTCGGCGACCACTACGGCCCGCTTGACGATCGCGCCGGTGCCGAGGATGGCAACCTGCGGCTGGTTGATGATCGGGGTGTCGAACAGGGCACCCACCGAACCGATGTTGGTGATGCTGAAGGTGCCGCCGGAAAGCTCGTCCGGGCCGATCTTGCCGTTGCGGGTGCGGTCGGCGACGTCGGCGATCTTGCCGGCCAGGCCGGCCAGGTTCAGGTTGCCGGCGTCCGAGATGACCGGAACCAGCAGGCCCTTGTCGGTGTCCACCGCAATCGCCAGGTGCTCGGCGTTGTGGTACGTGATCTCCTGCTTGTCCTCGTCGTAGGAGGCGTTGACCTTCGGGTGCTGCTTCAGGGCCTCGGCAACAGCCTTGGCGATGAAGGGCAGGAAGGTCAGCTTGGAGCCGTTCTGGGCCTGGAAGGAGTTCTTGGCCTTGGCGCGCAGCTTGGCAACCTTGGTCATGTCGACCTCATGGACCTGGGTCAGCTGGGTGGAGATGTCCAGCGACTCGCGCATGCGGCGGGCAATGACCTGGCGGATGCGCGGGGCCTTCTGCACGGTGCCGCGCAGCGAGGACGCTGCGCCTGCGGATGCCGCGGCTGCCGGCGCAGATGCGGCGGGGGCTGCCGCGGGTGCGGCTGCGGCCGGTGCTGCCTTTGCCTCGGCAGCTGCCAGCACGTCCTGCTTGCGGATGCGGCCGCCGACGCCGGTGCCGGTGAGGGCCGCGATGTCGACGCCCTGCTGGTTGGCCAGCTTGCGGACCAGGGGAGTGACGTAGCCGGACTCTGCCGGTGCGGCAGCTGCTGCCGCAGGCGCGGGAGCTGACGGAGCAGCCGCTGCGGGAGCTTCCTGCTTGGGAGCTTCCTGCTTGGGAGCCTCCGGTGCTGCTGCCGGTGCGGGGGCGGCCGGCGCTTCCTGCTTGGGAGCTGCCGGTGCTGCTTCCTGCTTGGGGGCCGCGGCGGGCGCCGGTGCGGCCGGTGCCGCGGCGCCGGAACCGATGACGGCCAGGACGGAGCCGACCTCGGCCGTCTCGTCCTCGTTGACGCGGATTTCCAGAAGGGTTCCGGCAACCGGGGACGGGATTTCGGTGTCGACCTTGTCGGTGGAAACCTCGAGCAGCGGCTCGTCGACCTCTACGGTGTCGCCGATGCTCTTCAGCCAGCGGGTCACAGTGCCTTCGGTGACGCTTTCACCCAGGGCAGGCAGCGTGACGTCGTGTCCTTCCCCCGCTGGAGCAGAATCCGGAGCGGCGGCAGGGGCCTCGGCGGCCGGAGCCTCCGCGGGAGCCTCTTCTGCGGCCGGCGCAGCTGCGGCGGGAGCCGGTGCCTCTGCGGGGGCGGCCTCGCCGGAGCCGATGCGGACCAGCGGGGCGCCAACTTCAGCGGTCTCGTCCTCGGCGACGAGGATTTCCTCGATCACGCCGGCGATCGGAGAGGGGATCTCGGTGTCGACTTTGTCGGTGGAGACTTCGAGCAGCGGCTCGTCCACCTCTACCCGGTCACCGACCTGCTTGAGCCAGCGGGTGACGGTTCCTTCGGTGACGCTCTCACCGAGGGCGGGCAAGTTAACGGATTCAGACATGTCGTCCCCGTTCTCCTTATTGATCTTTAGTGCGGATGATTGCTGCCTTGGTCGAGCTTAGTGCACCCGGCTTTTCGGGCCGGGTGCACCAGGCTCTGAGTTCATGCGATGGTGCGGGCGGAGCTGCTAGCCGTGGAGGGGCTTGCCCGCCAGCGCCAGATGCGCCTCGCCCAGGGATTCGTTCTGGGTGGGGTGGGCGTGGACCAGCTGGGCCACGTCCTCCGGGTAGGCTTCCCAGTTCACGATCAGCTGTGCTTCACCGATCTGCTCGCCCATGCGGGCGCCGATCATGTGGACGCCGACCACGGGGCCGTCCTTCTGGCGGACCAGCTTGACCAGGCCGGACGTGCCCAGGATGGAGCTCTTGCCGTTGCCGGCCAGGTTGTATTCCTGGGTCTGGATCTGGTCCTCGCCGAACTTCTCCTTGGCGGCCTTCTCGCTGTAGCCGACAGTGGCGATCTCGGGTTCGGAGTAGGTGACCTTGGGGATGTTGACGTCCTCGACGATGACCGGCTTCAGGCCGGCGATCTCTTCGGCGACGAAGATGCCCTGCTGGTAGCCGCGGTGCGCCAGCTGCACGCCGGGGACGATGTCGCCGACGGCGAAGATGTTGCCGACGCCGGTGTGCAGGCGCTCGTTGGTGATGACGAAGCCGCGGTCGATCGTGATCCCGGCCTCTTCGTAGCCGAGGTTCGCCGTGACGGGGCCGCGGCCCACAGCAACAAGCAGGAGGTCGGCCTCGAAGGTCTTGCCGTCCACGAGGGTGACCTTGACGCCGTCGTCGTTCTGCTCGACGCCCTGGAAGAAGACACCGGTGGAGAACTTGATGCCGCGCTTCTTGAAGGCGCGCTCGAAGGCCTTGACGATCGTGGCGTCCTCGTTCGGAACCAGCGACGGGAGGCCTTCGACGATCGTGACGTCGACGCCGAAGGACTTCCAGACCGAGGCGAACTCGACGCCGATTACGCCGCCGCCCAGGATGATCGCGCTCTTGGGGATGTAATCCATGGTGAGGGCTTCGTCGGAGGTGATGACTTTGCCGCCGATTTCCAGGCCCGGCAGGGTGCGGGAGTAAGAGCCGGTCGCGAGGACAATGTTCTTGCCCTTGTACGCGGTGCCGTTCACGACGACGGTGTCGGTGCCCTGAAGCTTGCCTTCACCCTCAATGACGGTGATGCCCTTCTTGCCCTTGATCAGACCCTGCAGGCCCTTGAACTTGCCGGCAATGATGCCGTCCTTGTAAGCGTTGACAGCCGTGATGTCGATGCTGTCAAGGGTCACGTTGACGCCGTACTTGGCCGAGTCGCGGGCGTGGTCCGCCAGCTCTGCCGAGTGCAGCAGGGCCTTGGTGGGGATACAGCCGTTGTGGAGGCACGTGCCGCCGAGCTTGCCCTTTTCGATGAGGCCGACGGTGAGGCCAAGCTGGACAGCACGCAGTGCGGTGGCGTAGCCGCCGCTGCCGCCGCCGAGTACCAGGATGTCGAATTCTTGCGCAGTTGCCTGATCGGCCACTAAAACGCTCCCTCGCGTGAACGATGACACGAGAGTACGCATCATCTGGTCTTGGAACCTGTCTGCTGTGATTGTGCCAGCCGGCCGGTTCCCTTTCATTTGTGACTACTACATTGGGGTCTGCTTCTGGGAAACAAGGTTTACCTTAGCGAACCACTAATACATGCTCCACCTTGCCATGGCGTTTGTGGAGCGCTTGTGTCCAGTGTCACGCGCCTTTGTGGCCGGGAAGGCATCGCCGCCCCGGCCACAAAGCCGCGATGCGCGCTAGACGGTCTTGGTGAGGATGTCCTCGACGTAGGCCACCAAGGTGCGGACGGTGCAGCCCGTGCCCTGTTTGTGGTTGTAGCCGTAGGGGCTGCCGTTATTAAACGACGGGCCGGCGATGTCGATGTGCGCCCACGGGATCTGTTCCCCGTCCTTGCCCTTGCCAACGAACTCGCGCAGGAAGACGGCCGCCGTCATCATGCCGCCGTGGCGTTCGCCAATGTTGGCGATGTCGGCGACCTGGGAGTCGAGGCTGGCCCGGAGTTCTTCCGGCAGCGGCATGGGCCAGACGAGCTCGCCGGCCCGGTCCGCGGCGGTCTTGATGGCGCCGGTGAGGGAGTCGGAACCCATCACGCCGGCCGTGCGGTCGCCCAGAGCAATGAGCTGGGCGCCGGTGAGGGTTGCGACGTCGATGATGGCGTCCGGGAATTCCTGGCTGGCGGCGACGATGCCATCGGCCATGACCAGGCGACCCTCGGCGTCGGTGTTGAGGACCTCGACGGTCTTGCCGCCGAACATCGTCAGGACGTCCGCCGGGCGCTGTGCAGCGCCGGAGGGCATGTTCTCGGCGATGCAGAGCCACGCGGTCGCCCTGACGGGCAGCCCGAGGCCCGCGAGGGCCAGGACGGTGTTGAGGACGACGGCGGCACCCGCCATGTCGGACTTCATGTCACCCATGCCCAGGGCCGGCTTGATGGAGATGCCGCCCGTGTCAAAAGTGATGCCCTTGCCCACGAGGGCAATCTTGGCCGTGGCCTTCGCCGGGGCGTATTCGACCTTTACGAGGCGAGGCTGCCGGGTGGAGCCCTTGCCGACGCCGAGAATGCCGCCGAAGCCCTCCTTCTCAAGACGCTTCTCGTCCCAGACGGTCACCTTCACCGGCAGGCCCTTGGACAGTTCCTTGGCGGCATCGGCGAAGGACTCGGGGTAGAGGTGGCTCGGCGGCTGGTTGACCAGCGTGCGGGTCGCGTTCACGGCCGTGCCGATCAGGGATGCCCGGTTCAGGACCGGCGCCAGCGCCTTGTCCGTGGCGAAGTCGGTGCGGATGATGACGTTCTTCACCGGATCCTTGAGCCCGTCCTTGGAGGACCGGAACTCCGTATAGGAGTAGGCGCCCATCGCGGCGCCCTCGGCGACCGCCGCGACCTCGGCCAGGGTGGTGGTGGGCAGGGCAAGGGTGACGGTGGCGACGCCGGCCAGCTGGCGGACGGCCGAGCCGGCGGCGCGGCGCAGTGCCTCCTCGGAGAGCGGCTGCGTGGCGGAAAGCTTGCCGACGCCGGCGAGCAGCAGGATGGTCGCTCCCGCCTCGGGCAGGCCGGGCAGCCGGTGAGCCTGGTCCGCCGCGCCGGTGATGCCAAGAACGCTCAGTGATTCCGCCAGGGCCTCCGCGGCCTTGGCCGTCAGCGGATTGTCGAGCAGTACGGGGCCGTCAGGACCCTGTCCGACGCCGATGACGAGGGCATCGCTGGGGGACTTCTTCAAATCCCCTGCGACTGCACTAAGTTTGACTTCACTATTCTTGACCACGAGGACAGTCCTCAATTCTCTGTGATGGTTCTCGGTGATATTCGGCAGGAACTGCATGTTTGGCGTCCTGCCACGGATCCCGGGGCGCCGTCGGTCTGGGACGCAACCCGGTGTCTGCAAAACAAGCCCTAGGGCCATCACCGATCGTAGTCTCTCGACCGTGCGGAAATTCAATCGAATGAGAGCTGGAGCACACCCCGGGCAGGAATTAGCCCGGGCGCCGGGGCGTTGTACTGGTAGAGACGCTGCGGAGCGGTGAGTGCTCCATGGGACTGGCCGGCAGGATCCGCCTGACTGGCCGTTCTGCCAGGCACCGCCCGAATGGCGGATTGCGCCCGCTTCTCCCACCGCCGCCATCGTGAAAGGAACACGCCGTGATTGAACGGATTTCCGGCTCTTTGCTGGATCCCCAGTCGCTCTATATCCGTGATGACGCGCTGTTCTCCAGCACCGAACTGCGCGGACTCAACCTCGTCATGGGGTTCACCGGCTTCGCCGACGCGGGCCACGTGGTCCGGCAGATCACCGCTGAACTGCTGGACACGCTCGATACCGAGATGATCGCCGAGTTCGACGCCGACCAGCTGATCGACTACCGGTCCCGGCGCCCGCAGGTCAGCTTCGTCGAGGACCACCTGCAGGACTACCAGGCACCGAGCCTGGCCCTCTACCGGCTGGTCGACGGACTGGGCAGCCCGTTCCTGCTCCTCGCGGGGTTCGAGCCGGACCTGCAATGGGAGCGCTTCGCTCGCGCCGTCGTCGGCCTCGTCGAAGAGCTCGACGTCAACCTCGTCACCTGGATCCATTCGATCCCGATGCCCGTGCCCCACACCCGGCCGGTCGGTGTGACCGTGCACGGCAACCGGCCGGAGCTGATCGAGGGAATCTCGGTCTGGAAGCCCACGGTGGAGGTGCCGGCCGCGGTGGGCCACATCCTGGAGCTGCGGCTGACGGAGGCCGGCCGGAACATCGCCGGCTATGTGATCCATGTGCCGCACTACCTGGCCGAAGCCGAGTACCCCACGGCCGCCGTGGCCGGGCTCGAGTACCTGGGCGCGGCAACGTCGCTCATGCTGCCGACCGATCGTTTGCGCGAGGCGGGACGCGAGGTGGGCCGGCAGATAGCCGAGCAGATCGAGGCATCCGAGGAGGTTCAGCAGGTGGTCTCACGGCTGGAGACCCGGTACGACGAAAAGGCCGAGGGGACGGTCCGGAGGTCGCTGCTGGCTGATGAGAACGACCAGCTCCCCAATGCCGACGCCCTTGGTGCCGCCGTCGAGGCGTACCTGGCCCGTAAAGAACCCGGCGAATAAATACTATTTATCATGAACCGGGCATAATGGGGGAGTGACCTCTCCCCGCGCCTGGCTGATCTGGATCGTCGGGATCTTCGCCTATCTCGTGGCGGTCAGCCAACGGACCTCGTTCGGGGTGGTCGGCCTGGAGGCAACGGAACGCTTCCACGCCAGCGCCGCGGAGATCTCCTTCTTCACCGTGCTGCAGCTGCTGGTTTATGCGGCGCTGCAGATTCCCGTGGGCATTCTGGTGGACCGGTTCGGCTCCCGCGCGATGCTGGCGGGCGGTGGTGTCCTGATGGGACTCGGCCAGCTTCAGCTGGCGTTTGCCGACAACATACCCGGCGGAGTCCTGGGACGCGTCCTGGTGGGCGCCGGTGACGCCATGACGTTTATTTCCGTCATCCGGCTCATCCCGCTCTGGTTCGCCCCGGGGCGCGTCCCGCTCCTGACGCAGCTGACCGGCATGTCCGGCCAGCTCGGCCAGCTCTTCAGCGTGGTGCCGTTCGCCATGATCCTGCACTCCGCGGGGTGGACCCCGGCCTTCCTGACGCTCGCCGCGATGTCCGGCCTCGCCGTCGTGCTGGTCCTGATCCTGCTCCAGGACCTTCCACCCGGGCACCCCCCACCGGCACAGTCCCAAGGGCTGCGCGCCACCGGCATTTCGCTGGGTCACGCCTGGCGGCAACCCGGGACCCGGCTCGGGCTGTGGAGCCACTTCACCGTCCAGTTCAGCGGCACGGTTTTTGCCATGACGTGGGGCTACCCTTTCCTGATTTCGGCCGAGGGGCTGGACCGCGGCACGGTCTCGGCCCTCATGGCGCTGTACGTCGCCGGCGCCATCGCCGCCGGACCGCTGATGGGCAGATTCGTTGCCCGGCATCCGCTGCGGCGCTCCACCATGGTGCTGCTCATTTCCGGATGCACCGCTGCCGCCTGGGCGGCAGTTCTGCTGGTGCCGGGACGCGCGCCGCTCTGGCTCTTGGCCGTGCTGGTGGTGACCCTCGCCGTCGGCGGCCCCGGTTCCATGATCGGCTTCGATTTCGCCCGGACCTTCAACCCGGCCCACCGGCTCGGCACCGCCACCGGGATCGTCAACGTGGGTGGCTTCATCGCCGCGCTCGTGTCCATTTACCTGATCGGGCTGGTGCTCGACGTCCTGCATGCCACCGGGTTCTCGCAGGGGGAGCTCTACGGCCTGGATCCGTTCCGCGTGGCCCTGAGCGTGCAGTTCCTGCTGCTGGCCGGGGGAGCAGGAGCCATCGTGGTGACCCGGCGGAAGGTCCGGCGCCAGATGGCGGCCCAGGGAGTCATGGTTCCACCGCTGCTCAAGTCCCTGGCCGAGCAGCGCAGGCTGGTCGCGGAGCGCCGCCGCACGCCCTGAATATGTGGTGGGCCGGGCTGATCGGTCATCCGTATGGCTGAAGTTGTTCATTATCGGGGTTGAACTAACTCAGAACGAGCGTTGGAGATGTGGACGCCAGCTTAGGGTGAAGGCATGTTCAAACCGATCCAGTCTCTGAGGCTCCTCGCGGCACCGGCCACGTCCGTGCTGCTTCTGGGGACTCTCTTTATCCTGGAGGAGCGACATTTCGACCAGAACAGCGCCCTTCTGTTGGCGCTCCTGACCGGCGTCGCTGTGGCCGAGGTCCTGCCGGCCGCTGCCGTGGGGCTGGTTTTCGCCGCCTTGGCCCTGCAGAGCCTGAAGGTTTTCCCGTTGGTCTTTCTCTCGGGCGTGCTGAGCTACGCTGTCGTTCCGGTGGTCATCTTTGTCGCCGTCATCGGCTGGAAAGCCCGGAACCGGTGGGTCCTCCCCGTTGCTGCTGTCGTATTTGCCGGCATCATCACCGTCAACTGGTTCACCGACCAGACCTGGATCAACATCATCTTCGCCAGCCCGATCTACGGCAGGGGATTACTGCGAACCCTCACCTACGCCTTTCTGATCTTTGGAGCCTTCGCCGCCGTGAACCTCGCCGCCTGGGCCGTCGGTGTGGCAGTAAACAACGCCTCGAGGAGCCGAAGGGCGCAGCTCGCGGCGGAAACACGGCTGCGGGAGACCGCGACCGAACTCGCCATCGAACAAGAACGCAACAGAATCGCCGGGGAGCTCCACGACGTCCTGGCACATTCACTGACAGTCATCGTGGCCCAGGCCGACGGAATACGCTTCATCCACCGCACAGAACCGGAAACCGTGGAAGAAGCATCCAAGGTCATCGCCGAATCGGCGAGGACCGCCCTTGTCGAAACGCGCCGGCTCATCGAAGGCTTCTCCACGGAGCTCAGCAACCAACCGACTCACAAAATTGAAGACCTGGTGATTCTTGCCGACCGTCTGAGCTCCAGCGGCATGGCGGTCACGATCGAAACGACGGGCCAGCCATGGGACATGACCGCCGCCCAGCAGCTAACGGTCTACCGCCTGGCGCAGGAAAGCCTCACAAACGCCTTCAAGCACGGAGACCGGAGCCAGGGTACGCACCTGCACCTGGTGTGGACGGCAGGATCCCTTGAGCTCCGCATCAACTCCTCGCTGATCACCAGCCCGGCCGCGACGACAAAGGCCACCCCATCGGGCCGCGGGATAGCAGGAATGAAAGCCCGCGCCGCAGCCGCCGGCGGATGGGTGGAAACAGTCCGCGGCGAAGAGACCTTCGAAGTACTGGCCTTCCTCCCGTCGGCCGGACCTAGGCAGCAGGCAGCGGCCGCCTCCAACGGGCCCCGCCTGCGCTCATTGGAGGGAGCACAACCATGACGACCACACCGATCCGGATTGCCCTGGCCGATGACCAGCCGCTGTTCAGCGCCGGGCTCAAAATGATTCTGCGCAGCCAGGCGGACATGGACCTTGTCGGCGAAGCCGTCAACGGAGAGGCCGCCGTCGAACTCGTGCAGGAGACCTCCCCTGATGTGCTCCTCATGGACATCCGCATGCCTGTCATGGACGGCATCACGGCCACACGGACGATCCTGGAAAAGTCCACTGGAACTGCCACCAAAATCATCGTGCTGACCACGATCCAGCATGACGAAGCCGTCGTCCGAGCCATCCAGGCCGGCGCCGCCGGTTTCCTGACCAAAGACACCACACCGGACTTCCTGCTGGCCGCCATCCGAACGGTTCACTCGGGGCACTCAGTCATCGCTCCGGCCATCACCAACGAACTGCTACGCGACTACACCACGCCCTCTTCCGGGAACGACGCCGCGCTGGCAGACCTGTCCGGAAGGGAGCGCGACGTGTTTCTCCGTACCGCCAAAGGGCTGGGAAACGCCGAAATCGCGGCCTCACTGGTACTCAGCGAAGCCACTGTGAAATCCCACGTCGGCAGCATCCTGGCGAAACTGAAGCTGAAGAACCGCATCCAGCTCGTCGCCTTCGCTTACGAAAACAACGTCCTCAACTAGCCCTCACAACAGCACCGCCCCACCCTCCGACGCCGTCCCAATACGGGAAGGACAGCCACCGCTTTGCCCAAAACAACCGAAGGAGCCACCATGAAAAAGAAGATTTTCGGCGCTGCCGTGCTGATCGTAGGCACCGGCGCCGCCCTGGCCGCGGCCGCCATCCCGGCCGCGTCGGTCGCCGCGTCCCCGGAGCCCGTCCCAGGGATCATCCGCCAGGCAGAGGCCTACGCCTCAACAGATCCGATAGCCGAAAAGGGCATGCAGGAGGCTGTCCGCCGCTGCATGGCCAAGGCCGGCTTCGACTACACACCGCCCGCCTCCGAGACGACTATGGACCTCAACGGAGCCATCGGATTCAAACGGCTCACGGTCGACGCCGCCAAAGCCAGCGGCTACGCCAGCACCCGACCGCAGGGACCTCACGAGCCGGCTCCCGGGTCCGCAGACGGCAAACTCTTCGCCAATCCAGCCTTCACCAAGGCACTCACCGGGCCCGGGGACACCGCGTCAATGACCACGGTGGACGGTATGGGAACGTCCTCCGGCGGATGCCGCGGCGAAGCCATGACACAGATCTACGGCAGCGCGGAAAACTACATGCTCGCCACCGGCATCGCCTCCAATTGGTTTTTCCCGGCCGCCCTGTCCGCCTCCGGCGACTCGGGCATTACCAAAGCAGTCGCTGACTGGGCGGCCTGCATGAAGGAAACCCCTTACGCCTCGTTTTCTAACCCGGGGCAGGCCGCCGATGCCGGTAAAACTGCGGGCGGCCAGGAAGAGTTCAGAATCGCCGTGACCGACGCCGTCTGCCGGGACAAGACCGGGTTCCACGCTGCCCTGGACAAAGTCCTGGACAAATACCTGACAACCCGCATGCAGGAACTCGCCCCGCAGATCGCGAAGGTCAAAGAGATTCGCCGCGCCGCGGACGCGAACGCGGCAACGGTGGAGGCCACTGCATCGAAATAGTGCGGTTTAGTGCGGTTTGGCGAAAGGCCGGCGTCCTGTCAGCATTCGGGGGGCGGGGGGAGGACACCGCCCGTTGGCGCTGGTTCCGCCATAGTGGTTCCGACTTCGTCGCGGTTATCCACATAGCGCAACCCGGTACTGTCGCCGGGGACGCAGCCGCCGCGAAGCTGGACTTATGACAGCTCCCGATCACCTGAGAATTACCGGCCCCGAAGACATTCTGGGCTTCATCCCGCACTCCCTCGGTTACTGGCCGGAAGACAGCCTCGTGGCCATGACCTTGCAGGGCAAACGCCTCGGAGCCACCTTGCGGGTCGACCTCCCCGTGCCCGGAGGCGGCTCAGGCCGGAGGGACATGCTGGCCGGTTTTGCCCGGAATGTCGTGGCCTATCTGCAGGCGGACGACGCGGCTGACGGTTCGCTGCTGGCCTTCTTCACTGACGCTGAGGCCGGCGCCGACACGCAGACGGACAGCGCCGGCGACGGCCATGCGTGGGCGGACCTGCTCAAAGAACTCGAGCTCGCCCTTGAGGCAGCCGGATTGCCCGTGAGGGACGCCTGGATTATCGGTACTGAGTTCTGGCGCAACGCAGACTGCAGCGATCCGGAATGCTGTGGGATGCCCGGCCGTCCGGTCGAACAGATCAGGAACAGCAGGCTCAACGCCGAGATGGTCTACCGCGGCAGCAGCGTCGGCGCGGTCCCCGGCGTCCAGGGGACCACCCCGGCGCCGCTGCCGGTGGACCCCGCGGTGAGCCTTGCCGAGTGCGGCTGGGCGGAGCAATTCTCTCCTCGACGGCGGGACCGGGCCCAATTCGACCAGGTCCTCGACGTCTGGATGATGGCCATGCAGGCCGCCATTGGCCAGGAGCACCTTCCTGTCCCCACCGCGGGTGACGTGGCTAGGGGTGCCGTCCCCGACCCCGGAACCACCGACGCCGGGACCGAMGCCGGAACCACCGGCTCCGGGACCGACGCCGGAACCACCGGCTCCGGGACCGACGCCGGAACCACCGGCTCCGGGACCGACGCCGGAACCACCGGCTCCGGGACCGACGCCGGAACCACCGGCTCCGGGACCGAGATGGCGGCCGCCGGACGGTCTGCGGCCGAACGCGGCGCCGAGGACTTCGGTATCTTCGACCCGGACCCCGGGTCCGCCGCTTTCCCCGATAACACGCCCGCCTCACGGCTCCGACCCACGCCCAGCCCCCTGCCGGGTCCAATGTCCGGCCGCACTTCCCGGTCCAAGTCCGCTCCGCGGATACCCCTGCCGGTGGCACCCGGCAGCGGCGGGTCCGCCGGCGGCGCCGTGCCTGCAGCCGGGGCTGTTCCCGGTTACGGGGAAGTCCTGCTCGGACTGGCGCCGTCGGTTCCGGACTGGACCCTGATGGTCGGGCTCGAGCGGGTCCTGGAACGGCTTGGCCGTCTTGGTGACGGGGAGGCAACGGCAGCCGCCGTGACGGCGCGGGGCTGGATCGAATGGTGCCGTGGCCGCGGCTCCTACGCCGACGCGCTCTACCGGCAGGCCTTGCAGGGCCAGCCGGGGTACAGGCTCGCGGAACTGCTGGCAGAGCTTGGCCGGCGCGGCACCCTTTGCGGCTGGGCTGCCAGGCGGGAGGCGGCCTGGCAGAAGTTTGCCCCGGACGCGGCATGAGGTCCTGACGCGGCGGGCGAAGCCGCCGCGATATCGTCGACCCGGCGTCGCGAAAGGCACCCGGCCTGAAAACCGTGAGACAATGGTTGCCGAGACCCGGTTGGGTCCGTGTATCAAGTGCCCTAAATGTTCCTTGGAAACAGGGAACATTAAGGCCGCGCCAGCAGTTCTACTAAGTGGCTCTGCTGGTCGTGGTTGCACCTGATGTTGAACACGGACTTGACAGGGTCATAGTGGTGTTGCCCGTATGGTGATTCCGCAGACCGCAGCTAGAAAGGTTTTCAGTGACCCCGTCTTCCGCGAAGAAGGAACCCGCCGACCAGGCCGAATTGTCCCCTGAGGAGAAGAAGGCGGCGACCAACGCCAAGCGCGCCGCCACGCGCGCAGCCAACAAGGCTGTCAAGGACGCCGCTTCCGCAGAGGGTGGCGACACCGTAACCGGAGTCGCCAAGCCTGAGCCCAAGAAGCGCGGGCCCAAGCCCGGCGCCAAAGCCGCGGCAGAAGCCGCCGGCAACTCTGCCAGTACGTCTGACGATGACGTCGACGCCGAAGAGGATCTCGACGACATCACGCCCGACGCCGCCGAGCTCGGCGACGAAGTAGAAGGCGAGGAAGTCGCCGGCAAGGCCGCGGCCACCACCGGCTCCGGCTTCGTCTACTCCGACGCCGACGACGACGACGCTCCGGTGCAGCAGGTTATGTCTGCCGGCGCGACCGCCGACCCCGTCAAGGACTACCTGAAGCAGATCGGCAAGGTCGCCCTGCTGAATGCCGAACAGGAAGTAGACCTGGCCCTGCGGATCGAGGCCGGTCTCTTCGCTGAAGAAAAGATCGCCGCCGACGACGGCACCATGGACCCGAAACTCAAGCGCGAGCTCGAATTCGTCATCCACGACGGCAAGCGCGCCAAGAACCACCTGCTGGAGGCCAACCTCCGCCTCGTCGTCTCGCTGGCCAAGCGCTACACCGGGCGCGGCATGCTGTTCCTGGACCTGATCCAGGAAGGCAACCTGGGCCTGATCCGTGCGGTGGAGAAATTCGACTACACCAAGGGCTTCAAGTTCTCCACCTACGCCACCTGGTGGATCCGCCAGGCGATCACCCGCGCCATGGCTGACCAGGCCCGCACCATCCGCATCCCGGTGCACATGGTGGAAGTCATCAACAAGCTGGCCCGCGTCCAGCGCCAGATGCTGCAGGACCTCGGTCGCGAACCCACCCCGGAGGAGCTGGCCCTCGAACTCGACATGACCCCGGAAAAGGTCGTGGAGGTCCAGAAGTACGGCCGCGAGCCCATCTCGCTGCACACCCCGCTTGGCGAGGACGGCGACTCCGAATTCGGCGACCTCATCGAGGACTCCGAAGCCGTGGTTCCCGCGGATGCCGTGAGCTTCACCCTGCTGCAGGAACAGCTGCACTCGGTGCTGGATACGCTCTCCGAGCGCGAAGCCGGCGTGGTAGCGATGCGCTTCGGCCTTACCGACGGCCAGCCGAAGACTTTAGACGAAATCGGCAAGGTCTACGGTGTGACACGTGAGCGCATCCGCCAGATCGAATCCAAGACCATGTCCAAGCTGCGGCACCCGTCGCGCTCACAGGTCCTGCGCGACTACCTGGACTAAGCGCCACTGGTCGCAGACCGGGTAAAGGTTCTCAGCAATGCGGGGTCTCTTCCCGCCCGTCCTCACCGGAGGAACGGGCAGGAAGGGACCCCGCATTGCTTTTTGCCGCCGCAGCCGGGTGCACGGCACTTAACCGAACCGGCACCTGACGAAACAGCACTTAACGAATCAGGGCCCCTCCGGTATGGAGGGGCCCTGATGCAGTGGTCTCAGGTCGCCCGGAACCCTGTAGGGCGACGGGCTGAAGCCGGTGCGGTCTAGTCGACCGGAACCGGGGCCTTCTGGTGAAGGCGGTCAGTCTCATCATGCCAGTCTGAACTGAGCGGCTTGAGTGTCGATTCTACGGCGCGTGCGTGGTGGCCGCAGAAAAGAAGCTCACCGCCGGAGGCACCGAGAACAACTCGGACATATGCCTGTGCTCCGCAACGATCGCACCGGTCTGCGGCGGTCAGTGTGCGGTCCGCAACTGCTGTTGTCATGTTCGGCCTCCTTAGTAGATCGGTATACCTATATAACCAGCATTCGTGGCCAAACCATGGCACGGATGGCCTACTTTCGCTGTCCGCGTATCACGTCTCAGTAACGGCGGGTGGCCGGAGAGCCCCCGCGGGGAGTGGCAGACCGTCGATCACCCGGAGTCCGACTAACCTAGGAAGTGCGTCAAATTCTGTGACTGCCGCCTGCGCACGCTGCGGTGGCTGTCCCGATCCTTTAAGGAGTTCACGACCCGTGGCACCCAGTTCTGATTACACCGCCCGGCACCTCTCCGTGCTGGAGGGCCTCGAGGCCGTCCGTAAGCGCCCGGGCATGTACATCGGCTCCACGGACTCCCGCGGCCTCATGCACTGCCTCTGGGAAATCATCGACAACTCCGTCGACGAGGCCCTCGCCGGCTTCGGCCACGACATCAAGATCATCCTCCACGCGGACAACTCAGTCGAGATCCACGACGACGGCCGCGGCATCCCCGTGGACGTCGAACCGAAAACCGGGCTGACCGGCGTCGAAGTCGTCTTCACCAAACTGCACGCCGGCGGAAAGTTCGGCGGCGGCTCCTACACCGCTTCCGGCGGCTTGCATGGCGTGGGCGCCTCGGTGGTCAACGCGCTCTCGGCCCGCCTCGACGTCGAAGTGGACCGAGGCGGCAAGACGTACAAGATGTCCTTCCGCCGGGGGGAACCGGGCCGGTTCAAGGATCCGGGCACCAAGCCGGACCCCGCGACCCTGTTCGAACCCTTCATCGACGGCTCTGTGCTCGATGTCGTGGGCAAGGCCAAGCGCGGCGTGACCGGAACCCGGATCCGCTACTGGGCGGACCGGCAGATATTCACGCCCGACGCCAAATTCTCCTACGATGACCTCGCCGCGCGTGCCCGCCAGACCTCGTTCCTGGTCCCCGGACTGAAGCTCACGGTCCGGGATGAACGCAGGATTGCCGGCACGCCCGGAGAATCGGGCCCGCATGAAGAGGTCTTCCACCACGACGGCGGCATCTCCGAATTTGTCGACTTCCTCGCCGCCGACCCCGCCGTCACGGATATCTGGCGCCTCCACGGTGCCGGGAAATTCAAGGAAACCGTCCCCGTCCTCGACGAAAAGGGCCACAGCCAGCTCGCGGAGGTCGAACGCGACTGTGAGGTCGACGTCGCGCTGCGCTGGGGGATTGGCTACGACAGCACGGTCCGGACCTTCGTCAACATCATTTCCACGCCCAAGGGCGGCACCCACCAGTCCGGCTTCGAGCAGGCCCTGCTCAAGACCTTCCGCAAGGCCGTGGAGACCAATGCCCGCAAGCTCAAGGCCGGCAACGACAAGATTGAAAAGGACGACATCTTCGCCGGCCTGACCGCGGTCCTGACCGTCCGGCTGGCCGAACCGCAGTTCGAGGGCCAGACTAAGGAAATCCTGGGCACCTCCGCCGTCCGGGCCATTGTGGCCAAGGTGGTGGAACAGGAGATCACCGCGAAGCTGACCTCCGCCAACCGCAACGACAAGGCCCAGTCCGCGCTGCTGCTGGAAAAGATCGTCAGCGAGATGAAGTCCCGCATCTCGGCGCGCGTCCACAAGGAAACCCAGCGCCGCAAGAATGCGCTGGAAACCTCCTCCATGCCCACCAAGCTGGCCGACTGCCGTACCGACGACGTCGGACGCTCCGAACTGTTCATCGTCGAAGGTGACTCCGCGCTCGGCACCGCCAAGCTGGCGCGGTCCTCCGACTTCCAGGCGCTCCTGCCGATCCGCGGCAAAATCCTCAACGTCCAGAAAGCCTCGGTGGGGGACATGCTCTCCAACGCCGAGTGCGCTGCCCTGATCCAGGTGGTGGGGGCCGGTTCCGGCCGCACGTTCGACATCAGCGCCGCCCGGTACGGCAAAGTGATCCTGATGACCGACGCCGACGTCGACGGCGCCCACATCCGGACCCTGCTCCTGACGCTCTTCTTCCGCTACATGCGTCCGATGATCGACGAGGGGCGCGTCTTCGCCGCCGTCCCGCCGCTGCACCGGGTGGAGGTCGTCAACGCCGGCCAGAAGGCCAACGAGATGATCTACACCTACTCCGAGGCTGAGCTCCATGTCCTGCTGGCGCGGCTCGCCAAAGAGGGCAAGCGCTACAAGGAGCCGATCCAGCGGTACAAGGGGCTGGGCGAAATGGATGCCGAACAGCTGGCCGAAACCACCATGGACCCGCGACACCGGACGCTCCGCAAGGTCGGGATCGAGAACGCCAAGCAGGCCGAAGAGACTTTCGACCTCCTCATGGGCTCGGACGTGGCGCCGCGCAAAGACTTCATCATTGCAGGCGCCGCCAATCTGGACCGGGAGCGCATCGACGCCTGACGTTCCGCCGGCGGGGACGGGCTGGCCGGAAGAACGGACTTAGCCGAGCAGGCCGGGGACCAGCAGCAGGGCCGTCGGCACTGCCAGGAGCAGCACACAGCAGGCCAGGACAGCGGCGCGCAGCGGTTCCGACAACGGCGGCTGCGGCGAGAGCAGGCGGCTGACGCGTGACGCCGTCGTGCCCGCCGAGCCGCTGCCTCCGGTGGCGCCGGGCTGGCTGGGGTCGCCGTCGGCCACGCCGGGCTCGCCGAACGCCAGGCGCACCGCGGGGGTGGCCGGGGACCCGCTGGCCACAATGGCAATCGCCCTGATCAGGGTCGCCTTGCTCTCCGTCTTGAGCGCGACGTCGTCGGCCAGCATCTCGATCAGGGAGTTGACCGACTCCTGCGCCAGCCGGGTGGTGGGCAGCCACGGCAGCGCCTGGCGCCACGCGGCGAAGGCCCACAGCAGGAGGTGGTGGCGCTGGCTCAGGTGGGCGTTCTCGTGAATTAGCACGGCACGCAACTCATCGGGCTCCAGGGCGGCCATGAGGCCGTCGGAGAGAACCGTCACGGACCGTGCGCCGCCGGGCAGGCAGTACGCCACCGGCGAGTCCACGTTCAGGACCATCGTCCCCGGGCCGTCGGAGGACGGCGACGCCAGGAGGTCCAGCAGCTCGCGGTGGCGGCGGCGCTGGCGCTGGATCTTGTAGTAGGTCAGCAGCAGGGTAAATACCAGGTGCGCCGTCAGCAGGGCCGCGGCCGAGAGCGCAAAGATGTGCCAGAAACCCAGTTCCGTGGTGGGGGCATTGTGGAAGACCATGCCAGCCAGCGCCCGCAGGCCGGAGAGCAGGTTGTCCCCGACCGGCTCGAGCCCGTAAACCAGCATGGCGCCGATCATGGACAGGCCACCGGCCAGCGCGATCGCCTGCCACAACAGCATCGCCGTGAAGGGGGAGCGGGCCGGCCACTGGGCACGGGAGAGGAGGACAGGCACCGGCCACGCCAATGCTATCGCCAGGACCGCCAGAAAATATGAGGTCCAGAACATCGGGCGCTAGCTGCGGCCCAAAAGCTTGCGCAGGGTTTCTGCCTCGTTATCCGTGACGGAACCAATGAACCGGGCCAGGACGGCTTCGCGGTCCGGGGCGGAGCCGAGGACCTCGTGCATGAGTTCCGCGGTGTGGTCCGCACGGCTCGAGACGGCCTGGTAGCGGTGCGGGCGGGTACCGCGTTCGCGTTCCACCAGACCCTTCCGCTCAAGGCGCGAGAGTACGGTCAGCACCGTGGTGACCGCGAGGTCTTTGCCCACGTGTCCGGCGCTGCCGTCCTGGGGCTGGGTGCTTTGTGCGAGGAGGTCCCGCAGCGTGTTGGCTGTCGCAGCTTCTTGGCCTGCCCAGAGCAGGTCCATCACTGCCCGTTCCAGTTCACCGAGACTTGCCATTGCGTACATCCTTCTATGCCTGCCGCGCCGGCGTCATGCTGGGAAACTGCTGGTGCCTGCCGGGGCGGTGTGTGTGAATACTTCGTTTACAAATTTACCGCGTTTTGCGCATTCTTTCTACATGAAGTAGAACACGGCCGCCCGGCGTGTCGCCCCGCCGGCCCGCGGCGGCGGGAGAGGGTCTTTGTTCCATTGCAGGCCGTGACGTGCCGTGGGAGTCTGAGTTACGGGGAAGCGACGATGTGTTCTACACTCTGTAGAAGAATTACTTCTACGCCACGTAGAAGTTGCTCGGACCTAGCCAAAAGTAGGGACTGCCTTGGACGCCTTGGAAATCGCACGCTGGCAATTCGGAATCACCACGGTCTACCACTTCATGATGGTGCCGCTCACGATCGGCCTCGGGCTGGTGGTGGCTGTGATCCAGACGCTCTGGTACCGCACCGGCAAGCCGGAATATCTGCGCATGACCAAGTTCTGGGGCAAGCTCTTCCTGATCAACTTCATCATGGGCGTGGCCACCGGCATCGTGCAGGAGTTCCAGTTCGGCATGGCCTGGAGCGAGTACAGCCGCTTTGTCGGTGACGTCTTTGGCGCCCCGCTGGCCCTGGAAGCGCTGTTGGCGTTCTTCGTCGAGTCAACCTTCCTGGGCCTGTGGATCTTCGGCTGGAAACAGCTCAAGCCCGCCGTCCACCTGGCCTGCCTCTGGATCGCCGTCATTGGTTCCGTCTTCTCGGCCTACTTCATCATCGTGGCCAACAGCTGGATGCAACACCCCGTCGGCGTCGAAATGGTCAACGGCCGGCCCGTCATGACCGACGCGTGGGCCGTCTTCACCAACAACACGGCCCTGGTGGCCGTGCCCCACACTCTCTTCGGCGCCCTCGCCGTCGCCGGCGGGTTCCTGCTCGGCATTGCCTGGTACCACCTGTGGCGCCGCCGCCACGACGGCATCGACACCATCGGGGGCGACGGCAAGGTGATCCCCGGCGAAGCCGCCGGCATCCTCGGCCGGGACCGCAGTGACCACACCGTCTGGATCCGCTCGCTGAGGATCGGCGCCGTCGTCGCCATGATTTCCTTCGCGGGCACCGCCGTCACCGGAGATCTTCAGGGCAAGCTCATGTTCGAGCAGCAGCCCATGAAGATGGCCGCCGCCGAGGCTGCCTGCCATGATGGCACCGGCTTCTCGGTCCTCAGCGTCGGCAACCTCGGCGCCAAGAACTGCGATGACATCGTGGCCGTGATCGAGGTCCCCGGCATCCTGTCCTTCCTGGCCAAGGGCGACTTCACCACGGAGGTCAAGGGCGTCAACAGCCTGCTGGGCGAGTACCAGGCCAAGTACGGCACCACCCTGCCGGACAACCCCATCTACGGGGACCGCGCCGGACAGCAAATCCAGTACGTGCCCGTCATGGAAGTCACCTACTGGGGCTTCCGGATGATGATCGGCTTCGGCGGCGTGGCCGCCCTCGCCGCCCTCCTGGCACTGTGGGCCACCCGCAAGGGAACCGTGCCGGCCTCCCGCGGCCTCATGCGCCTGGCGGTGTTCGGGATTCTCGCACCGTTTGGTGCCAACGCGGCGGGCTGGATCTTTACCGAGATGGGCCGCCAGCCGTTCGTCGTCGCTCCCAACCCGGACCCCAGCGGCATCGACCAGGTCTTCATGTTCACCGCCGCGGCCGTCTCACCGGGTGTTTCGGCCGGAGAGATCCTGACCTCCCTTGTGGTCCTGACCTCCATCTATGCTGTGCTGCTGGTGGTGGAGGTCAAGCTCCTGGTCAAGTACATCCGCGGCGGCGTGGCCTCGGCCATGCCGGAACTTGCCCACGCTCCCGTTGACGAAAACGAGGACACCACCCCCCGGGGCGGTCCCGGCAAACCCGACGACGACGTCCTGGCGTTCGCCTACTAGGCGCCCGCCCGGCAACCCACCACCCAGCAACCCACACGAAAAATACGCAGAGGATTCTCAGCATGGAACTGCTACCCACCATCTGGTTCGTTGCCATCGCGGTGCTGTGGACGGGCTATCTCTTCCTCGAGGGCTTCGACCTCGGCGTCGGCATGCTGATGAAGGGATTCGCCCGGAACAACACGGAACGCCGCGTCCTGATCAACACGATCGGCCCGGTCTGGGACGGCAACGAAGTCTGGCTCCTGACCGCCGGCGGCGCCACCTTCGCGGCGTTTCCGCTCTGGTACGCCTCGCTGTTCTCCGCCCTGTACCTGCCACTCCTGCTGGTCCTCGTGGCGCTCATTTTCCGGGCGGTCGCCTTCGAATACCGCGGCAAGGTGGACAACCCCCGGTGGCGCGCCCGCTGGGACTGGGCCATCTCGGCAGGGTCGTTCGTCGCGGCCTTCGGCGTCGGCGCCGCACTGGCCCTGACCACCACGGGACTGCCGCTGAACGCCAACGGCGACCGAGAGGGCGGCCCGTTTGCCTGGTTCAGCGGCTACGCCGTGCTCGGCGGGCTCGCCGTCGTCGGATTTTCCCTCCTGCACGGTCTCGGGTTCCTGGCCCTGAAGACCGACGGCGAGGTACGCCACCGGGCGCGGGCCCGGTTCGTCCGGCTGCTGCCCGTGCTGCTGCTGCCCATGGCCGGCTGGGCGGTGAGCCTCCAGCTCCTCAGCGGCGAGGCGTGGACCATCGCCGCCGTGGTCGGCGCCGTCGCCGCCGCAGTCCTGGCGTGGAATTTCGCCCGCAAGGGTGCCGAAGGCCGTGCCTTCATGTCGCTGGGTGCATTCCTCCTGCTCGGCAGCGCCTCCATCTTCGGTGCCGCCTTCCCCGTGGTCCTTCCGTCCACGCTGGATCCCGCGTTCAATCTCACCGTCTCCAACGCCTCGTCCTCGGACTACACCCTGGGCCTGATGAGCATCGTGGCCTGCATCGGGCTGCCGCTGGTCCTGGCGTACCAGGCCTGGACGTACTGGGTGTTCCGGCGCCGGGTGAGCGCAGCGCATATCCCGGAGGCGCACAGCTTCCTTCCCGCGATCGCCGCCAAAGCGCTGGCACCGAAGGACTAACTTCCCAGATGAGACCGTTCCCCGCCGGCCCCTCGACCCGTTCCGCCCTCTACCTGCTGGGACTGCTTGCCGCCCTGAAAGCCCTCTCGCTCGTGCTCATGGCGCAGGCTGTGGCATCGATGCTCGCCGGGCTCGCCGCTCATGACACCGCCTGGGCAGACCAGCTGGTTCTGGGCGCCGCGGGGGCGGTGCTGCGCTCACTGACGGTATGGGGCCAGTCCGTGGCCTCACGCCGGGCGGCGCTCGGAGTGAAGGAGGAGCTGCGCTCGCAACTGCTGGAGCAGGCGCTCAGGAACGGCACGCGGTCTGCCGGGCCCGCCGACGGCGGCCTCGCCGTGCTCGCCACCCGGGGGCTGGACGCCCTGGATAGCTACTACACCCAGTTCCTGCCCGCGCTGGTGAACTGCGCGGCCATTCCGCTGCTGCTGGGCGCCCGCATCCTGTTCGCCGACTGGGTCAGCGCCGTGGTGATCGTGCTGACGGTGCCGCTGGTGCCGCTGTTCATGATCCTGATCGGGCGGTACACCGAGGAACGTGTCAGGGACGCCCAGTCCGCGCTGGCACGGCTCTCCGGGCACATGCTCGAGCTCGCCAAAGGCCTGCCCGTCCTCGTGGGCCTGGGCCGGGCCTCCGCCCAGCGCCAGGCGCTGGAGGACATGTCCGAGGAATATCGTTCCCGGACCATGGGGACTTTGCGCACGGCCTTCCTCTCCGCCCTGGCCCTCGAGCTCATCTCGACGATTTCCGTGGCGGTCGTCGCCGTGTTCATCGGCGTCCGCCTGGTCAACGGCGACATGGCGCTTGAGGCAGGGCTGCTTGCGCTCATCCTCGCTCCCGACTGCTACCTTCCGCTCCGGGAGCTCGGCACCGCACACCACGCCAGCGACGACGGCCGGGCAGCGCTCGCCGAAACCACAGCGGTCCTCGCGGATCCCGGAGCTGCGCCCCTGGATCCGACGCCGGCCTCCGTTCCTGCTGCCGGCCCGCCCGCCGTCACCGTGGACGGACTGACCGTCCGCTTCGGCGGACGCACGGACGCCGCCGTCGGACCGTTGAGCTTCACCGCCGCCGCCGGCCAGATCACGGCACTCGACGGTGCCAGCGGCGCCGGCAAGAGCACCGTGCTCGGAGTCCTCGCCGGGACCATCGGGACGGATGCAGGGACCGCCGTGTCCGGACGCCTCGGAGGATTCACGACGGCGGATCTCGCCTGGGTGCCACAGCATCCCGTCATGTTGGCTTCCACGGTGCTGGACGAGATCCGCCTGTATCTCGGCGTTCCCGCCGACGAAGCCGACGCCGCCACGGCCGGCACCGAGGCGGGCGCGGAAGCCGATGCGGCAGCGCAGCGGTGCCTGGCAGCCGTGGGCGCGGGGCACCTGGCGGCCAAGCACCCGGCCGAGCTGAGCCCGGGGGAGCTGAGGCGGGTTGCTCTGGCCCGCGGGCTGGCGAGGATCGAGGCCGGCGCCCGCGTACTGCTCCTGGATGAACCCACCGCCCATCTGGACCGGGGATCGGCCACACTGGTCAATCGGGCCCTCGCCGGGCTCCGGGGAAAGGTCACCGTGCTGCTCGTTGCGCACGACCGGCACACCCGGGACCTTGCCGACACTCTCGTCGCGGTTACGCCGGGAGCCGGCGGCCACCACGGCGGTGAACTTCCGGCCCTCGTCCCGCCACTGCCGGCATCCGCCGGGGGAGAGCCGGGCGTGCAGGCGGCGGCCACCCGGGCGCCCTTCCTCGTGGACGCCGCGGCGCCGGGCCAAAGCCAGACCCCGGACCCAACCCCGACCCCGGATCCGGCCCCGGGCCGCCCCGAAACCGGCCCCGCTCCTGCCGCGGCCGCCGGTTCGGTCAGCTCAATCGGCTCCGGCGCGGCCGGCCCGTCCGGTTCGGTCCCTGCCCAGCTGCGTCGCCTGCTGGCCCCGGTCAAGGGCCGGTTCGCCGCCGCCGGAGCCGTAGGCACGTTGGCGGCCCTGTTCGCCGTCGCCCTCGCGGGGCTGTCCGGCTGGCTCATCATCCGGGCCAGTGAACAGCCGCCCATCCTGTACCTGCTCACCGCGATCGTCGGCGTGAGGTTTTTCGGCGTCGGCCGGGCGTGCCTGCGGTACTCCGAGCGGTTGCTGCTGCACGATGCCGTGTTCGCCGCCTTGACCCGGCTCCGGGGCCGGCTCTGGGAGTCGCTGAGCCGCCGGGCGCTGTCCCTGCGCCGGCTCCTGCAGGGCGGCAACGTACTCGGCACGGTGGTGGACGACGTCGACACGGTCCGCGAGCTTTTGCCCCGCGTCGTGCTGCCGCCCGTGACCGCCGTCGCTGTCGCCGCGGCCGCAGTGGCCGGGATCGGACTGCTGCTTCCCGCTGCGCTGCCTGCCGTGGCCGCGGCAGCGCTGCTGAGCATCGTCGTTGCCCCCGCCCTGGCGTTGGCCGCCGACCGCATGTCTGCCGGCACCGAACAAAGCCTCCGTTCCGGCGTGCTCCGTCACGTTGCCGCAGCCCTGGACGCCCGCGCGGAACTGCACGCGAACGGCGTCAGCGCCCCCGTGCTCAATGCGATTGGCCGGGCGGACCGGGCCGCGACGGCAGCCTCACAACGGTCGGCATGGGCGGAGGGTCTCGGCCAGGCCCTGACCGTCCTGGCCTGTGCCGGGGCCGCCCTGGCCAGCGCAGTGCTGGCCGCCCCGCTCGCCCTGAGCGGCGCGGTCAAACCGGAGACTGTTGCCGTCGTCGTCCTCGTGCAGCTGGCCCTGGTGGACCCTTACGCGGCCATCACCACGGCCGTGCGACAGTATCCCGCGCTGCGCGCCGTGATGCGGCGGATCAGCGCGGCGGGAGTCCTGGAGGCCGGGGCGGACAGTGACGCGGACGGCGGCGCCGCAACGGGCGGACTGGTGCCCGTGGCTTCGCGGCCCGGCGGCCGGCCAGGGATTGAACTCGTGGACCTCGCTGCCGCGTGGCCTGGCGGCGGAAATGTCTTCAGCGGACTCACGGCCGAGGCCGGCCCCGGGCGCTGGCTGGCCGTCACCGGCGCCTCCGGCTCCGGCAAATCGACCCTGCTGGCCACGGTCCTGGGGTTCCTGCCGGCGGCCGGCGGCCACCTGTACCTGAGCGGACGCGCCGCCTGGTGCCCGCAGGAGGCACACCTGTTCGATTCGACCATCCGCGGCAACCTTCTCCTGGCGCGGCCGGAGCCAGCTCCCGCCAGGACGGACAGTGCGCAGCGTGGACCCGGCGGCGCCGTGGTGGCCAACGGGGACGAGCAGATGCGGGCTTCCCTCGACGCCGTCGGACTCGGCCCGATGCTGGCCCGGCTTGAGGCCGGCCTGGACACCCGGATCGGCCCGGGCGGGGCCTTCCTCAGCGGCGGAGAGCGTACGCGCCTGGCCGTTGCGCGCACGCTCATGACCGGGGCCGACGTCATCCTGCTCGATGAACCGACGGCGCACCTCGATGCGGAGTCAGGCAGGCTCATGCTCGCCGAATTGCGCGACGGGCTGCGCGACCGGACCGTTGTCCTGGTCACCCACAACCCGGACGATATCGACGCCGCGGACACCAGGCTGGACCTGGACGCCGCAGCCGCGGCTGCCGCCGTGGGCGCCGCGGGCGAGGGTCCAGCGGCGGCGGCCGTGCTGGCGCGCGGGTAACCCGCCTATTAGCCTGTTGCCATGAACCGCAACGGCGAGCTCCACCCCCGGCCCGCGCTCGATCCCCGGCTGTCCTGGCGGCCGGCGGAGCGCCGCTACCTCGACGCGTGGGCCGGGCTGATTGCCCGCACGGCCGCCGTCGAGCAACCCGTCTGGTTCGAACGCCAGGCGGATCTGGAACAGATCCTGGAGTCGAAAAATAACCCGGCAACGGCAAACACCATCATCGGCTTCGATCCGGAGGGCGTTGCCCGGGCTTACGGCCGGATCACCAAGAACCGCGACGGTGACAAGGCGAACGGCTCCGGCTGCGTTGACCCTGAGTGGCAGGGGAGCGGGATCGGCACCTCGGTGCTGGGCTGGATGGAACAGCGGACCAGGGACCGCTTTGCCGAGGACGCACGGCCGGCCGGCACAGTTGGGGATGCCGGCACAGCTTTGGCGGCCGGCGATGCCGGGGGGACCGGGGTCGTCCCGCGGCCGAGACTGCGGCTCCATACCGAGCAGCAGCACCAGCACCAGGCCGCCTTGTTCGCCGGCTCCGGCTACGGCGTTGTCCGCTATTACAACGAGATGCACCGGCAACTGAACCAGGCTGTGCCTGAATCCTCCCTGGACCCCGGACTGGAGCTCGTCACTTTTGGTCCGGAGTTGCATGAACCGGTGCGGCTGGCGCACAACGCGGCATTCCGGGACCACTGGGGCAGTGAGCCCCGCGACCAGGAGGGTTGGGGCTTTGTGGTGAATGATCCGCAGGCCCGGCCGGACCTGAGCGGCGTCGTGCTGGACCGTTCTACCGGCACGGTGGCCGGGTACCAGTTGGCCACCCACGACGTCGGGGCCGCCCTGACCCGCGGCTTCCGCGAAGGCTACACGGAGCTCCTCGGCGTCCAGCGGGAGTACCGTGGCCGGGGCATCGCGCAGGTGCTTTTGGCCGATGCCATGCGCCGCTTCGCGGCCGCGGGCATGGACGTGGCCTCGCTGGATGTCGACTCGGAGAACCCGACCGGGGCCCTCGCGCTCTACATCAAGATGGGCTATGTGGCCGTCAACCGGAGCATGGCGTGGGACAAGGAGCTTCAGCCGGCAGCGCCGTAGGGGCCGCCTCGGGGAACCGCAGACCTGCGCCTGCCCGCCGGCCGTCCGCGTGGCTGCCGTCCGCGCGCCAGTTCTTCGCGTTAGCCGTCCACGTCGTGGAGATGGTGGACGACGTCGTGCAGGAAATACTGCGCGAAGGTCAGGACAGTGAACACTGAGCCGTTGCTCCGGGTCCCCAAGCGGACCCAATCCTCCTCCGTTACCCGTGCAAAGGACGCTGCAATCTGCTCGCCCTCGGCCGTCAACTCGACGCCGACCTGGGCTGGATCGGCGTTGGCGTAGTCCTGCTCGATTGCCGTCTTGTCCTGGTCCCAGTCATCGAACCGGGCATCGTCCTCGGACAACATGAGGGACAGGCGGTGATCGAAAAGCGTGAAGACGTCCCGGACGTGGCAGCCATACTCGAGGACGGACCACGCTGCCTCGTTGGGCCGTTCCGTCGCGTCCGGACGTCGGAGGGCTGCACGCCACCGCGGGAGCATGCTGATGACGATCCCCGGCGCCGTGGCCGGGGTCGCGGCGGAGGCATCGAAACCGCACTCGGGGCAGGGCCGCGACAGGACCCAAGTCCAGTCCTTGGAATCCGGAATGATAGGCATTCCAGCAGTGTAGGTGCATTTGTTCCGCCGGGCATCCCGACCCGTCGCTGCAGCCGGTGCGGCACCCAGGTACGAGGCCAAAGCAGCACCGCCGTCGGCCGATGCTTTGACGACGTCGGCCGTGGCCGCCCAGTTGACGGCCCCGGTCCGAAGACGGACCGGGGCCGGGACGCTGCTAGAGGCTGGCCAGCAGGTCCTTCATCTCCTGGATTTCAGCTTCCTGGGCGGTCACGATTGCCTTGCTGAGGCTGATGGCGTCAGGGTTCTTGCCTTGGCTGCTTTCAGTCTTGGCCATCATCACCGCGCCCTCGTGGTGGGCGATCATCTGGGCCAGGAACAGCTTGGCCGCGTCGTTGCCCTGGGCGGCGTCGAGCGTCTTGAGGTCGTCGTCGCCCATCATCCCGTCGCCCATGCCATGGCCGGACGCCATCTGGGTGGGTTCGTTCCAGGTCTTGAGCCAGCCCGTCATCTGCGCGATTTCGGGTGCCTGTGCGGCCTTGATCTTGGTGGCGAGTGCGGTGATCCGCGCGTCCATGCCCTGTTTCCTGAGCATCATGTCGCTCATTTCCACGGCCTGGGCGTGGTGCGGGATCATCCCTTGGGTGAACATGGTGTCTGCCGTGTTGTGGTCTGCGGTTGCGGGGGCTGAGCTGGATGCCATGCCCATGCCGCGGCTGCCCATGCCCGGCATGGTGTTAGTGGGTGTGCTTCCGGAGGTGCCGGCGCAGCCGGCTAGGGCGATGGCGGCGGAAATGCCGAAGGCAGAAATTGTGGCAGAGATGGTCAGGGTTTTCTTCATGGGGTCAAGTCCTTCAATCATCAATCGGCGTTGTGGCACGCCTGCGGATGACACGCCCGCGCCGCTGGAAGAACGGGATGGAGCGTGTCGGGTAAGTAGGGACGCCGGGCACGACACGGCGCGATCCCGTCTTACGTCCGGCTGATGGACAGATCGCCCGGCGAAGGACTTGCGGGGCGATAGAAGTAGGCCCTGACGGCGGCGTCGCTGTGCGTGTCCGGGTTGTGCATTGAGGCCGGTGCCGTGCCAGGCGGGGGCGCGGCCAGGGACGTCATTGCCGCCGAGGGCACACAGGCCGAGTGCATTGACGCAGCGTCGGCGCAGTTCGATTGGCATACGCACGAAGCCGCTGGGGCAGCGGCCCGGCTGTCGGCCGTCAGGTCGGGACCGGCTGGGGTCGCAGGGCGCGGAGCCAAGGAGTCACGGCCCATGGTGCGCTCTTGCAGGGCATGGGCGGCCGGATGAGGTGCGAGGCCGGTCTCCGGCCGGGAAGACGACCCCGCGGTTTCCGCGGAGGATGTCATCGCGGTCATGGCATGAGCGCCATGCATTCCGGTCATGATGTGCATCCCGAGGAATCCAGCCATGACGGCCAGCAGGCCCACTAGCAGGAATCCGCGGCGAAGGGCGGTTGCGGCATGGCTCATGAAAGCTGCGGCCATGGCATTCTCCCTCCGGTTGGCAGTGTTGGACGGTAGCCAGGTTAAGGCTACAGGCTGCGCATTGGCCGGGCCGTCGTCGGGATACTTGCTCCCGCTGGGCTAGCGGACTTCGATGACGCCCATCATTCCTTGGTCCTCGTGGTCCAGGATGTGGCAGTGGTACACGGAGCGGCCGGTGAAATCCTTGAAGTGGATCCGGACCCGCACCTGTCCGTTGGCGGGTATGTTGACGACGTCACGCCAGACGGGCTGGCCCTGCGCCTGGCTCTGTTCTTCGATGATCTGCATCGGCCAGACGTGCAGGTGGAAAGGATGGTCCATCGGGCTGGGATTGATCAGGGTCCACTCCTCCACCGTCTGCGCGGCCACGGTGGTGTCCGTCCGGCTTGCGTTGAATTCACGGCCGTTGATGGTGAAAGTCATTCCCATCCCCATCCCCATACCGCCGACGGCGAAGGTCAGCTGCCGGCGAGCGGCAACGGCCGCGGTCCTCAGGTCTGCCGCTGCGGGCCGGGCCGGCACCGCCGGAGGAGGAGCGGGCGGGGCGCCGGAGACCGAGAGGGTCGCCAGCACGAGATCCCCTGTGCCCTGGGCGCCGTTGGGGGCTGGCCCTGCCGGTCCCATCATGCCGGCCATGCTGCCACGGTTGTAGTAGACGGCAGCGAGAGTGGCGTCACCCTCGACAGCTGTGACCAGGACATCTGCACGGTTGCCCGGCGCCAGCAGCACCTCGTCCACGTTCCGGGGTTCGGGGAAGCGGCCGGAATCCATGCCGAGGAGCTGCATCTGCTGCCCGTCCAGGCGCAGCTGCAGGTAGCGGGCCACGCAGGTGTTCACGATCCGCCACCGCTCACGCTCGCCCGGCCGGGCGGAAAGTTTCGGGTTGCTTTGGCCGTTGACCAGGACAAGTTCACCTTCCCGGCCGAGCATTCGGTCCATGGGCGAGGGGCCGGCGACGGTTCCGGAGCCGTCCAGGGTGATGTCAGAGACGACCATCACCCGCTCGCGGCTGACGTCCACGGGCTGTGCGTCCTCGACGATGATCGCACCGAACAGGCCGGCGAAAATCTGATCGGCGACCATGCCGTGATGGTGGGGGTGGTACCAGTACACGCCGGGCGGGTGGTCCGCAGGGAGCCGGTACTCGTAGCGGAACGAGTGGCCGGGCTCGACGACGTTGAAAACGTTGTCTCCGTTGCCTCGGGGTGAAACGTGGAGTCCGTGGACGTGCAGGTTTGTCGGGACGTCCATGCTGTTGACCAGCTCGACGGCGAACACGTCCCCACCCCTCAAACGCAGGGTTGGGCCGGGGATTCCGCCGTTGTAGCCAAGCGCCGAGGCCTGCTGGCCGCCGAGCTGCACTGAGCCAGCGGACGCTTCGAGCCGGACCTGCAACTGTCCGTTGCTGCTGCGCAGCTGCTTCGGCTCGGTGAAGTCTCCGCCCGCGACGGACGCGAACCGGGAACTGACCGTCCACCAGAGCCCGGCTCCGCCGGCGGCTATGGCTGCCGTGCCGACGCCGCCCAGCAGGAGCGCGGTCCGGCGGCTCATTGGGAGCACTATTGGTCCTCGCCGAGAACCTTTAGCTGCTCGCGGTATTGCTCCGCCGTCAGTTCACCCCGGGCAAAGCGTTCATCGAGGATCTGCCGGGCCCGGCTCCTGCGTGGGTAGGGCCCCTGCGGTCCCTGCATCCCGCTGTGACTGCCGCCTCCGGCAAACATGCGCACGGCGACCAGTACCAGCAGCGCTATGCCGATGAGCAGCAGTATGCCCCACATCCACATCCAGGCCATATTCATGCCGTAGCCCCACATCAAGACCGGTGCCCTTTCGCCTCAGACCATTGCTATTCCGATTCTTTGGCCGACCCCGGCTGCCCGGTAGAGTCCGAAGGCCTCCCCGCCCCGGGAGCCTCGAGCTACACGCACTCACGGATATCGAGTGCGCGCATGCCCGGCCGTGCCCCGCCGGCCAAGGAAATCGGCGTCGCGGTTTCTCAGGTACGTGGGGGATGTGGAGGAGTATCATTCCTTCCGGGGGGCGGGCCTGGAAAGAGAATAGCCATGCTCAAGGACAAGCAAGTCGGCGCAGTGCTACCGGCAGCGGACATCGCCCGTGCACGGGATTTTTACCGCGATAAGCTCGGACTCGAACCCGAGAACGCGGATGCCGAGGACAACCTGCAGTACAAGTGCGGCGGCGGTACCGGGTTCCTCCTGTACCAGACGCCCAATGCCGGAACGGCCAAGAACACGCAGATCGGCTGGGTGGTCGATGACCTTCCGGGTGCCGTTGCGGAACTCCGAGCCAAGGGAGTCGTCTTCGAGGAATACGACTTCCCGGGCCTAAAAACGGAGGACGGCATCGCCACCACTCCGGACGGAAGCTCGGCCGCGTGGTTCCTGGACACGGAGGGCAACATCCTGAGCCTCAACCACATGCCCTAGCGCCGGCCCACAGGATGCGGGCAAGGCTTCCGGGACTGAGATCGCCGGAGGCAACGCCGGATCACGAATCCCGGCCGGAGCGCGACAGCGCCGCCGGCCGGGTTTCGTTCGTCCGCGGTCCTACGTGTCGTTGCCGGCTTCCGGGTCCTCTGACCACGCCATGCTGGGTCCAATGGCGTCGATCGCCTGGGACAGCGGAATGCCGGAGCCGTCGCGGCGGCCATGCTCGCCGGGGAGTGAGCGCGCCACACCTGCCAGGGAGGACGCCTTGGCCGGACCGTGCCCAGCCCAGCCGAGCAGCAGCGTGTCCTCGCCCTTGAGGAAACGGTGTGCCCGCACCCCGGCAGTCGCCCGGCCCTTGACCGGGTACTCGGCCAGGGCGGTGACCTTCGCGGCCCCGGGGGCTGTGCCCGGCAGCGCGCCTTCCGTCCCCGCGATGGTCACGACGACGGCGGCGGCGTCAGCGGGGCTGGCGGTCCCGAAGAACATCACCCGGTCCCCGGCGGCCAGCTTGATCCCGGCCATGCCGCCGGCGGTCCGGCCCTGCGGGCGGACGGCGGAGGCACTGAAGCGCAGCAGTTGGGCCTGGCGCGTGATGAAGACGAGGTCGTCGTCGTCGGACCCGGCGGGGGCAACGCCCACCACGGTGTCCTTGTCCTTGAGCGCGATCGCTTCCCAGTCTTCGCGGTTCAGCGGATAGTCCGGCTGCACACGTTTGACCACGCCCTGGGCGGTTCCGATTGCCAGAACCTGGTCCAGCGGCGCGAAAGCCACCAGCGATTCCCCCTTGAGCAAAGTGATGAAATCCTTGGCCGCTACCCCGCCGGCCATGTTGGGGGTACCCGAGGTTGGCGGCAGCACAGGCATGTCCATGACCTGCAGGCGCAGCATGCGGCCCTGCGAGGTCACGGCGGCGATCTCGCCGCGGGCGGTGGTTTTGACCACGGAGGAGAAGACGTCATGCCGGGTTCGCGGTCCGGCCTCGGCCAGGCTGTCCTGGTTGGCGGTGCGGGCAATCTGCCCGGACACGGTGAGGATGGCCCAGCAAGGATCGTCCGCGATCTCAAGGGCCAGCGGTGCGGCCTTGCCCTTGGCCCCGGCGGCTGCGCCCAGTGCCGCGGCGACGGTGGGGGAGACGGCCTCGGATTCCAGCAGGACGGTCCGGCGCGGTGTGCCGTACTTCTCCGCGATCTCGCCGAGTTCGTCGGACACCAGGGCACGGAGCAGCGCGGGGGAGCCCAGGATCGCTTCAAGCTCCGCGATCTCCCGGCGGAGCTCCTCTTGCTCCTTCTCCAGCTCGACCCGCGAATATTTGGTCAGCTGCCGCAGCCGCAGTTCCAGGATGAAGTTGGCCTGGATCTCGGAGAGATCGTAGATGGACATCAGCCGGGTACGGGCCTCGGCCACCTCGTCGGAGGACCGGATGATCTGGATGACCTCGTCAATGTCCACGATCGCGACCAGGAGGCCCTCGACCAGGTGCAGGCGGTCCTTCTTCTTGCCCAGCCGGAAGGCGGTGCGGCGCCGGACCACATTGATCCGGTGGTCCACGTAGACCGAGAGCAGCTGGAGCAGCCCGAGGGTCTGCGGCTGGCCGTCGACGAGCGTCACATTGTTGATGCCGAAGGAGTCTTCCATCGGGGTGTAGCGGTAGAGCTGCTGGAGCACGGCAGTGGGATTGAAGCCGTTCTTGAGCTCAATGACCAGGCGCAGGCCGTGCTTGCGGTCGGTGAGGTCCACGACGTCGCTGATGCCGGTGAGCTTCTTGGCGTTGACGGCATCCTTGATCTTCTCGATCACCTTCTCGGGGCCCACCATGTAAGGCAGTTCCGTGACCACCAGGCCGGTGCGGCGGGCCGAGAGCTGCTCGATGTCCACCTTTGCCCGGGTCTTGAAGGATCCGCGGCCGGTGGCATAGGCGTCGCGGATGCCGTCCAGGCCCACAATCCGGCCACCGGTGGGCAGGTCCGGGCCGGGGACGAACCTCATGATGTCCTCGAGCGTGGCGTCCGGGTTGTCGATCAGGTGCCGGGCCGCGGCGATGACCTCCACCAGGTTGTGCGGGGCCATATTGGTGGCCATGCCGACGGCGATGCCCGTCGCGCCGTTGACCAGCAGGTTGGGGAACGCGGCCGGCAGCACGTCCGGCTGGGTCAGCTGGTTGTCGTAGTTGGGAACGAAATCGACGACGTCCTCGTCGAGGTGGTCGGTGAGGGTCAGGGCCGCGGCCGCCAGCCGGGCTTCCGTGTAGCGGGGGGCCGCCGGGCCGTCGTCGAGCGAGCCAAAGTTACCGTGTCCGTCGATCAGCGGCAGCCGCAGGGAAAAGTCCTGGGCCATCCGCACCATGGCGTCGTAGATCGCGGCGTCACCGTGCGGGTGCAGCTTGCCCATGACCTCGCCCACCACGCGGGCGCTCTTGACGTGGCCGCGGTCCGGGCGCAGCCCCATGTCGGACATCATGTAGAGGATCCGCCGCTGGACGGGCTTCAGGCCGTCGCGGGCGTCGGGAAGGGCCCGCGAATAGATCACCGAATAGGCGTATTCGAGGAATGAGCCTTCCATCTCGGACGTGACATCGATATCGACGATGTTCTCGACGAATTTTCCTGCGGAATCGTGGCTGGGTTCCCCTGCCGGGGGCGTGGTTTGGCGGCGTGCCATAAGGCTGGTGGATCCTTCTGAGGGGTGCTGAACGGGTACTGCGTAAGTTTATGACTAGGCTAAGCCTATGGTGGATCAGCCGGCGGACGGCGTATATCCGGAATATTGGGAAGCCGATGTTGTCCTGCGCGACGGCGGCACGGCGCATGTGCGCCCCATCCACCCCTCCGATGCAGATGCGGTCCAGGCCTTCCACGTGGGCCAGTCCCAGAAGTCCATCTACATGCGCTTCTTCGCCTTCAAGTCCAAGCTTTCCAGCAAGGAACTCAAGCGCTTCACCGAGGTGGACTACAAGGACCGGGTGGCCCTGGTGATCACCATCGGCGGCGAAATCCTGGGCATCGGCCGTTACGACCGGCTCGATGACCCGGCCGAGGCCGAGGTCGCCTTCAACATCGCCGACGCCCACCAGGGCCGCGGCATCGGCTCGATCCTGCTCGAACACCTCGCCGCCGCGGCCCGCGAGAACGGGATCCGCAAGTTCAGCGCCGAGGTGCTTCCGGAGAACCGCAAGATGCTCATGGTCTTCTCCGACGCCGGCTACGACGTCAAACGGCACTTCGACGACGGCGTGGTCAGCCTCGAGTTCAACATCGACCCCACCGACAAATCCCGCGCCGTGATGGAATCCCGCGAGCACCGCGCCGAAGCCCGCAGCATCCAGGAACTGCTCGCTCCGGCGTCCGTGGCCGTGATCGGAGCCAGCCGCAAATGGGGCACCGTGGGCTACCAGCTGCTCGAGCACGTGATCGAAGGCGGCTTCAGCGGCCCGGTCTATGCGATCAACCCGGAGGCCCTGGAACTGGCCGGCATGCTTTCCTTCGCCCGGCTCTCCGAGGTTCCCGGCCCGGTTACGCTCGCCATCATCGCGGTCCCGTACGACGAGGTCCCCAAGGTGGTCCAGGAATGCGCGGCCGCCGGGGTCAAGGGAATCGTGGTGGCCACCGCGGGGTACGCGGACGACGGCGAACGCGGCCTGGCGCGCCAGCGCGAACTGGTGCGGCAGGCTCGAGAAAACGGCATGCGCGTGATCGGCCCGGCGTCCCTGGGCATCGTCAACACCAACCCGGCCGTGTCCCTCAACGCCTCGATGGCACCGGCCCTGGCCCGTCGCGGCGGGTTGGGGCTGTTCAGCCAGTCGGCCGCGATCGGCGTCTCGCTCTACGCGGCCTCCAGCCGGCGCCGGGTTGGCATCTCGACCTTCCTTTCGGCCGGCAACCGGGCCGACGTCTCCGGCAACGACATGATGCAGTACTGGGAAGACGATGCCGACACCACGGCGGTGGGCCTGTACCTGGAATCGATCGGCAACCCGCGCAAGTTCTCCCGGCTGGCCCGCCGACTGGCCCGCACCAAGCCGGTGATTGTGGCCAAGTCCGACGCCATGGGCCTGAATCTGCCGCCCGGGCACTCCGTCCGCACCACCCAGGCTCCCTCGGAAGCGCTGGATGCCATGATGCGGCAGGCCGGGGTGATCCGGGTCGAGACCATCGAAGAGCTCATGGACGTCGCCCAGATCGTCTCGAGCCAGCCGCTGCCCGGGGGCCCCGGAATCGCCGTCTTCAGCAACTCGCGCGCCCTTGGCAAGGTGGTAGCAGACAGTGCCGCCCGCCAGGGGCTCGGCGTGGAACGGATCGTGACAGACGTGGACCTGGACGCGGGCATGTCCCGGGCGCTGCCGGCCCTGCGCCGGAGCCTGCAGGAAACCCTGACCGCGGACACGGTGTACGCCGCGGTGGTCGCGCTGCTGCCGGCGCACGGTCTCACCGTCGAAAAGATCGCCGGAGTGCTGGCCGAATGCTCCGCGGCGGCCGGCAAGCCGGTGGTTGCCGCCTTTAGCGGAATCCTTGATCCCTCCATCTATGTGGAGGGAATGGTCGGCGCCGAACCTGAACAGCCGCACCAGCCCGCGCCCGCTCCGCCGGTCCCGTGCTACTCCAACCCGGGTGCGGCGGTCGCGGCCCTTGCCGCCGTCGTGCGCTACGCCCAGTGGCTGGACCGGGACCAGGGACTGTTCGTGGAGCCCGATGGGTGCCACCCGGAGGCCGCCCGGGCGGACCTGGAGCTGCTGCTGCGCGATGTGGGCGGCGAGCAGCTCGTCCGGCTGGACCAGGACACGGCCGCCCGGCTGCTGGGCCACTACGGCATCCGGCTGGTCCCGTCCGTCGGGTTCGAGACGGCGGAGGAGGCCGTGGCCGCGGCCGGGCAGCTCGGCTGGCCTGTGGCCTTGAAGGCCACGGACCCGGCACTGCGGCACCGGCTGGACCTGGGAGGTGTGCGGCTGGACATCCAGGACGCCGATTCGTTGCGGCGCAACGTGCTGGAGATGCGCAAGTCGCTCGAGCGGTACGGCTCGCCGTCCCTGGAAGTGCAGACCATGGTACCCGTGGGGCAGGCCTGCACTTTCCGGGCCATCGAAGACCCGCTGCTGGGGCCGGTGATCTCCTTCGGCCTGGCCGGAGACGCCGTGAACCTGCTCGATGACTGGGCCCACCGCGTGCCGCCGCTCTCCGGCTCCGACGTCCACGACTTCGTCCGGGCGCCCCGGGCGTCGCGGAAGCTTTTCGGCTACCAGGGCCTGCCCGCCGTCGACGTCGCGGCACTCGAGGACCTCGCCGCCCGCCTCACCAGGCTGAAGGACAACCACCCGGAGATCGCGCTGGTGCATTTCAATCCCGTCCTCGCCGGGCCCGATGGTGCCTCGATCCTGGCCGCCGATGTCAGGATCGCGAACGCCGCCCAGCGGACCGACAGTGCGCGCCGGGCGATGCGCAGTTAGGGTCTAACCTCCCCGGCTGCAGCCCGCCTCCAGGGCCCGGCAGTTAGCAAGTCCCATGCTGATCTGTGAAAATGGAGACTATGAGCACCCAGCCTCCAGCACCCAAGCCCCTGGCGACCGCCCCCGCACGCCAGACCGCGCACCACCACGGCCTCCATGACCACAGTGCGCAGGGCCAGAGCCTGGAAGGGGCCCTCCAGCAGGCCGGTTTCTACCCCCGGCTCGTGGCCGACGTCGTCGCCGATGCCCTGGATGGCCGCGATTGCGTGGCCCACCTCGTACATCTCGAGACACACTTCGACCGGGCCGAGGTCCGCCGCCACATCACCGTCCTGGTGTTGACCGACGACATGTTGGTCATCACCCATGTCGACGACCAGCAGCTCGACGAGGCCGGCGAGCAGACCGTCGCCCAGGTGTCCACCGAGTCCGTTCCCGTCACCCAGATCCGCTCCGTGGTCTTGAGCTATGTCTACGCCCAGCCGCAGGACTACAAGCCTTCCGACCCTGTCCGCGAGCTGACGTTGTCCATTGCATGGTCCGGCGGCCAGCGCCTCGACATGGGTCCGGCCAGCTGCGGGGACCCGCAGTGCGAGGCCGATCACGGCTACAGCGGCACCATTGCCCAGGAAGACATCGTCCTGCGCATCAGCGCCGAAGCGGACGGCCTGCAGGCCGTACAAGACGCCAAGCTCTTCGCCCGCGCCCTCCGCGCTGTGAACACCGGCTCCGCGGCGCCGGTCCCGCACAACGGGCCCGGGCTGCCGCCCCGACCGCGGATGGGCGTGTTCGGAAACCGCCTCAGCCGCGGCCACCAGCGCTGACATGGCCCATTTCCGTCAGCCTGAGCCCGCCGAAGATCAGCTGACAGTCCCGGTATTGGCTCCCTCCCTGGCCGCCGGCGCCGCCGCGGCCGTTCCGCTGGCCGCCGGTGCTGGTCCGTCCCCGCTCCCGCCCGCCCCGGCGTTCGGACATCGTTCCATCGCCGAGGTGCTCACCAGCGCCGCCGCCAGCCTGGGAGTCCCGGGGTTTGAGAACAAACTGAACCTTCCGGCTGCCAAACGCGTGTGTGTGGTGCTGGCCGACGGGCTGGGCCGGAACCTGTTGAAGCAGAAGAGCGCCCACACCCCGTTCCTGCGTGCGGTCCAGCAGGCCGGCCAGGGCCAGGTGCCCGTGTCGCTGGACTCGGCGTTCCCGTCCACCACCGCGGCATCCCTCGCCAGCTTCGGCACCGGACTGTCGGCGGGCCAGCACGGCATGGTGGGCTATGACGTCCTGGATCCGGATCAGGACCGGGTAGTGAACATGCTGGGCAACTGGGACGCCGGCGTGGACCCGCGGACGTGGCAGCCGTTCCCCACCGTTTTCGAACGGGCCGCGGAACACGTCGATGTGACGACGGTCAGCCTGCCGCAGTTCAGCACCTCGGCCATGACCGAGGCCGCGCTCCGCGGAGGCCGCTTCCTCACCGGAACCACGTCGCACGCCCGGACCGAAGCGGCCGCCGAGGCCATGGCCGGCGCCGGTCCCTCGCTGATGTACTTCTATGTCAATGAGCTCGACAAGGCCGGGCACCGCCACGGCTGCCAGTCAGCCCAGTGGGAGCACCAGCTGGAAGAACTTGATGCCACGGTGCGCCGGCTCAACGCCACCCTGCCGGCCGGCACCACGGTGCTGCTGACGGCGGACCACGGAATGGTGGACGTGCCCGAATCGCAGCGGATCGACTACTCCGCGGAGCCGGCGCTGCTCGCCGGGGTGCGGCACACCGCCGGAGAGCCGCGCATGGTCCACCTCTACCTAGAGGATAGGACGGACGACGCCGCCCGCGGCCGCCTGCTGGCCAACTGGCGGTCCCGTTTCGGGGACAGAATATGGGCCTTCACCCGTGAGGAAGCGATCGCGGGCGGCCTGTTCGGCGACGTGAGGGCCGAGGCCGCCTTGCGGATCGGCGACGTCATGATCGCGGCCCGGGACGCGCTGGCGCTTTACGATACCCGCAGGGTCCGGCCCACTGCCCTTGAGGTCGTGGGCCAGCACGGTTCCCTGACGAAAGCCGAGCGGGAAGTCCCGCTGCTCTATTTCCAGGCCGACGGTAAAAAAGCCCCCCGCGGCTGACGTTCCCAGCCTGAAATTCGGGACTGAAAATCGGGACGGAAATTCCTGCCTGAATTTCCTGCCTGAAATTCGGGACTGAAATCCCTGCCGGAAACGCGCGCCCGGCTCTTATTGGTCGTTGCGGGTTCCGAAGACGATTTCGTCCCAGCTCGGAACGCTGGAGCGCTTCGGCTTGGCCGGCTGGCGCTCGGGCTGGTCCGTTCCGGCTTCGTTCCGGGCAGCGGCGTGGGACTCGCGGTGCTGCCGCCGGGACGTTCCGCCGCCGATCAATTCATCCAGGCCCGGGCTCGCCGTCGGGCCGCTCTTAGGGGCCGGGCGCAGTTGCGAGGCCGCGATGGTGACTTCCCGGGTCTCGGTGCTGACGCCGTCGTGCAGTTTCAGGGCATCGTCCTCCTCCGGGAGGCGCGGTGCGAGGCTCAGCCGCGAGAGCATCGAGGGCCTGCCGTCGCGCCGTCGCGTGAAGGGGTCGGTTTCCGACGGGGCGGCCGCCTCCACTGCAGGAACGTCCGGCAGACCGGGGTTGATGAGGGCTGGATCGGTCTCGGCCGGGGCGGGATCGTTCTCCGCAGCCGATTCGGGGATGGCATCCGGTTCCACAGATGCCGGAAGCCCGGGTGTTTCCGGGACCTCCGAGGGACGGGGGTGGGCAGCGGGGACGCCGGTGGTCAGGAGCGTGGCAAGGGCGTCGTCCGCGTCCTCGTCCACGCCGATTCGCTGGCCGCGGCGGGAACGCAGCATGTCCAGCAGCCCGTCGGCGTCTTGTTCCTGGTGGATCCTGTCCTGCTGGAGCAGCATCTGGTGAATAATGCTGTGCTGGCCGGTCGCTGTGCGGGCGGCGGCCTCGGCATCGGTTTCAAAGTCGAAGGGCCGGTCGGAGACGGCCGTAAGGCGCCGGGTCGGCACGGGGCCTTCGAGCGGCTCAAGTTCGCTCAGCTGCTGGGCCCAGCGGTTGGCGTTTTGCAGGGTCTTCCGGGCGGGGTGGAAGGTCCACAGGGCCGGCGGCTCCTCGCCGATTCCGGCCGCGCCGCCGGGCTTGGGCTCGAAGCGGGCCACCACGTTCCAGCTGCCGTCGGGACGTCGCCAGGAATCCCACTCCAGTGTTGAGGGCTCGACGCCGTAGGCCCTGAGCCGGTGCTCGACCATGTCGCTGAGGGACGCCGGGTTTTCACCAAACACCGACCGGTAGGCGTCGTGGCCCGGGGCGGGGGAGGCGACCTCCACCTTGCGGGCCTGCTGCGCGATGTACTCGCGTTCGGCCAGGACCGGGCCCTCGTAGCGCTGGACCTTCTCCAACGGAATTCCGGACAGTTCCGCCACTTCGGCGGCGGTGGCCCCGTTGCGAATCCTGGTCTGGATGTCGCGCGGTGACATGGCAATAGGGGGTGCGGCCGCGCTGGACGCGGTCTTCGCCGACGCCCGGCTGGCTGCCACCCGAAGTGCTTCATCGATCGGCAGCTGGAACATCTCGCCGCCGGTGCCACTCAACAGGAGATGCTCTCCGTCGTCGTGGACGCCTACAAGCCGTAGATCCTGCATACAAATCCTCCACCCTGGCATTACTAACAATCGAAACTCTGCCACCAGCCGGACGCATTTCGGGTTAGGACGGCAGGCGCGCCGTGATTTTCCGCGACTTTCCGCCGGTTTTTGCCGGTCTGCGGGAGAGATCGAGGCGAGGAGACCGGTGGGCTCTGGCATTCGGGAGGCGCTTAAGTAAAAATGACCCGACACCGGGCACAAAAACCGCATGTCCGGCGTTACAACGGTGAACCGTTCCCGGAGCCCAGGGTTACCATCCCGGCGGGCCACCCAGGAACGGCGAATCAATCGAACGAATGCGGAGTGTGAGCAACAAATAATGGCGACTGATTACGATGCGCCGCGTAAGACCGAAGAAGACCTCAGCGAGGATTCGATTGAGGCTCTGAAGGCGCGGCGTACGGAGAAGCCTTCCGCCGTGGTGGATGAAGATGAGTCCGACCTCGCCGAAGGCTACGAACTTCCCGGCGCAGACCTGTCCGGGGAGGAACTGCTGGTCCGGGTCCTGCCCGCCCAGGCTGACGAATTCACGTGTGCCTCCTGCTTCCTCGTCCGCCACCGTTCGCAGATTGCCCGCGAAAAGGACGGCCTTAAGTACTGCAAGGATTGCGAGGGCTAGGCACGCGGCAGCCCTGACCAGGACCCCCGATCCCGGGCCCGCATTTCGGGACCGGGGAGGAGGCGACGTGAGGTGCCCTCTGGGAGTTGGGGAGAGCCGTGCAGGGGGCGGTGGGAACTAAGCGTTGAGCGCGGCGATCAGTTGCTCCGGGTGGCGGCTGGACGCCAGCCAGTACGGCGTGCGGTCCGAGGGGTCCTCGATCTCGATCCGGACCACCGGATCCACCCAGCCGCGGATACACAGGAACGCCAGCCCATTGAGCCGGGTGCCCCGCTCCGCCGTCGCTTCTTTGCCCCGGAACGCCGTGGCCTTGCCCAGGAATCCGCGTTCAATCGTGGCCCTGCCCACCTTCAGGGTGGTCCTCGTGACCGTGATTGACGGCGTGGACAGGACCAGCAGCACGGAGATGATGACGAAGAGCACGATCGCTGCGGTGATACCGGCCCAGATGCTGATGGGCGCCAGCATGAGGATCCCGGCGCTGGAGAACCCCGCCGCGACCAGCCAGATCCAGAAGTTCGGCCAAAGCTTCTCGGAGTAAAGGGCAGTGGAGTCGCGCGGGGCGCTCTTCGGGGCAGGCGCGGCTGCGCTGGATTCGGGCATAAGCACAGCTTTTCATCTTTCCCGGGCTATTTCACCTCGGCCCCGCCCGGCTCCAGCCCTGGATCAACCCGGAACAACCCGGATCAACCCGCATCCACCGCGCACCAGTCCCGCGGGCGGCGTGCCCGGGCAGGCCAGCGGCGGCTAGGACGATGTTCCTTGCGGGCGTTAGAGTGAGGGACTGTGACTGAAGAAAACACCGCCGTCGCCAGTGCCACACCGACGGCCAGCGACGCAGCCTACGGAACGCCCACCTTGACGGTACAGCTGAAAATGCTCGACGACGGGCTCGAGCCGCCGTCGTACGCGCACCCGGGCGACGCGGGCGCTGACCTCCGCGCCCGCGAGGACGTCGTCCTCGCGCCGGGGGAGCGCCGCCTCGTCCCGACGGGCGTCTCGATTGCGCTCCCGGATGGATTCGTTGCGCTGATCCACCCCCGGTCCGGCCTCGCCACCAAGCACGGACTCACGGTGGTGAACGCCCCGGGGACCGTGGACGCCGGCTACCGCGGTGAAATCGCGGTGACACTGCTCAATACGGACCGGGACGAGGCGATCGAGCTCCGCCGCGGCGATAGAATTGCACAAATGGTCATTCAGCGCGTGGAGTACGCCAGGTTCCTCCCGGTCGAGGAGCTCGACGGCTCCGTCCGCGGCGGGGGAGGCTTCGGTTCCACCGGCGGTTTCGGCGGACCGGCCTGAGCGCAGGCCCCGGCAACGCCACGGGAGCCAACTGCGTTTCTGCAGTGCCGCAGGCACTGCAGCACATGCAGGCAATGATGCACGAAATAAGGAGCCGGCCGCGGGGTAGCGGGCGGCCACGCGGACAGGCGCCAGGACGGCGCCGGGCGGCGGTACAGGATCACAACTGAAGGAGACACCCCATGGTTTTTGGGCGCGGCAGGAAAGCCAAACAGGAGCAGCCGACCGGGGCCGATACGGACCAGAACGCTGTGGCCACGGAAGCTGCTGGTGACGCCGCCGCGACACCGGCCGGGAACGTTGCCGAAACCGCCGGCCGGGCCGCGACCGGCCCCTTCGACGTCGCGGAAATCGAAGACCAGGACGGGTACGTGGACCTCGGTGCGCTGCTGATCGCGCCCCGCGAGGGACTCCAGCTCCGCTTGGAGGTTGAAGAGGCGAGCCAGCGCGTCGTCGCCGTCACCATGGACCTGGAGGGCTCGAGCCTTCAGCTGCAGGCCTTCGCCGCCCCCCGTTCCGAGGGCCTGTGGGATGAAATCCGTGAGCAGATCGGGCAGTCGGTCGGCAGCCAGGGCGGCCAGGTCGAGGAGGTCGAGGGCAGCTTCGGCACCGAACTCGTGGCGAAGCTTCCCGCCGGCGGCGCGGACGGCAGCCAGGGCTACCGCGTGGCCCGCTTCATCGGCGTTGATGGCCCGCGCTGGTTCCTCCGCGGAGTCTTCGGCGGCGAGGCAGCCCTTGACCGCGACGCGGCGGCCGGACTGGAGGGGCTCTTCCGGAAGATCGTCGTGGTCCGCGGCGAGAACCCCATGCCGCCGCGTGACCTGCTGCAGCTGCGCCTGCCCAAGGACACCGCCGCTGCACCGTCGCCGCAGGCGGCCCCCGAATTCGAACAGCCCGAACGCGGACCGGAGATAACCCAGATTGGCTGATGCCGCCGGCAAAAAATCCACCGCCGCCATGTCCGTCCGGGACTTGCCGGACCGCGGGCGGGTGCTGTGCCACGGCTTCATCGAGTCCGTCACGTACGTGCCCGCCAACCAGGTGGCTTCCTTCATTGCGATCCTGATCGATCACGACGTGCCTGCGCCCGTCAGCCGTTTCCCGGGATTTGGTGTCAAAGCCGGCTCCGGTGCCGGGACGGCCAGCAGCCTGCCGGCCAGCACCCTGCCGGCCAGCGGCGTGTCCACCCACCGGGTGCGCCCCGGCGCTCAGCGCCAGCGGCCGGCCGGTCCCAAGGAGCGGCTGCGCGTTGTATGGCTGGGCCGGCGCCGGATCCCTGGCGTCGACGCCGGAACGGAGCTCCGGCTCGAGGGCATGGTCACCATCCGCGACGGGCTGCCCACGATCTTCAACCCACGCTACGAAATACTCTCCCGCCAGGAGGAGCAATGACCTTGCCCGAACACCCCGAGCGGGACCGCCCGGAGCGGCCTCAACAAGACACCGACCGGCACGAACCGGCGGAATCCGCGGACGGCGGCCGGGACATTTCCGCCCCCGTGACCTCCGAGCCCACAACGGCCCAGCCCACAACCGCCGCGCCCACCGTCGCCCAGCTTGCCGGGGACTACGCGGCCAAGGCCGGCCTGCACCGGTCGAGCAACGGCAACATCGACGTGCTGAAAAGCGCCGGCGGCATCCAGGGCATCGCCGAGAGCATCCTCCCGGGCCTGGTCTTCCTGATTGCCTTCACCATCGACCGGGAAAACCTAACGATGGCCGTCACGGCCTCCCTGGCGGTGGCCGCCGTCTTCACCGTGGCGCGGCTGGTTCAGCGCAAACCACTGACGCAGGCTCTGGCCGGCTTCATCGGCGTCGGCCTCTCCGCCTGGCTGGCCACCTCGACCGGCAAAGCAGAGAATTTTTACGTCCTGGGGTTCTTCACCAACGTCGGCTACATCCTGGCAATGTCGATCTCTGTGGCCGTGCGCTGGCCGATCGCCGGCCTGCTCTTCGGCTTCATCCGCAACGAGGGCCTGGAATGGCGCAAGGACCCGAAACGGATCAGGGCGTACAGCATCGGCACCTGGGTGATCGTTGCCGTGCTGGTCCTGCGGCTCGTGGTGCAGGTTCCGCTCTACTTCATGGGCGAGCAGGGCCTCGCCGCCCTCGCCACCACCAGGCTCATCATGGGCGCCCCGCTGTACATCCTCGGCATCTGGATTGCCTGGCTGATCACCCGGCCGGCCCCGGTGCCCGCCGCAGCCCCAGAGGCCAACTGACCCGTTGCGCTATCAGATATGGCCGTTCCCAGACTTTGTGCTGTCTCACCTCATCGTTGACACTTCATGTCTCAACTGATCGTGGACGGTTCATGTCTCAGGACTTCGTGGACGGTTGCCTGCCCGTGCCGTTGAGGCCGATGTAGACGGTTCCTTTGGGCGGGCGCGGGTGGCTGATGATTTC